>JAYUFU010000090.1:0-20531 GCA_043738505.1 Fimbriiglobus sp.
GAACCGCCAAAGTTGCTCGCCCCTTGCTGGCGCGGCGGGCTAACAAAGCATGGCATTGCCACCCGCGACGACGGCCGCGCGCTAGTCCACATACGGGTCGGCCCCCAGGTCTTGCAGCATCTCCTGCCGCTGCTTGTCGTAGTTCATCAGGTCCAGCCGCTGCTTGCGGTGCTTCTTCTCCAGCCGCTTCTGCGCCTTGCGGAAGAGCGGGCGGAAGCGGTTGCACGGGGCGGTGCCGGCCGCCTTGCCGTAGGCCGTCAGCGCCGCGAACCGCTTCACCCCCAGCCCCTCCAGCAGGTTGTCTTCCAGGCAGAGGAAGAACTGCGCCGAGCCGGGGTCGCCCTGCCGCCCGGCGCGGCCGGCGAGCTGGCGGTCGATCCGCGCCGCCTCGTGCCGCTCGGTGCCGATGACGTGCAGGCCGCCGTTCGCCGCCACCCCCGCCCCCAGCTTGATGTCCGTCCCCCGGCCGGCCATGTTGGTGGCCACCGTCACCCGCCCCATCTGTCCGGCCGCCGCGACGATCTCGTTCTCCTTCTTGTCCTGGCGGGCGTTCAGCACCACGTGTTCGACGCCGGCGGCGGTCAGCAGCGCGGACAGCTTCTCGGACTTGTCCACGGTGCGGGTGCCGACCAGCACCGGCCGGCCGGCGGCCACCATCTCCTGGATCTGCCGCACCACCGCCTCGAACTTCGCCTGCTCGTTGGCGTACACCTGGTCCGGGTACTGGTCGCGCCTCACCGGCCGGTTCGTCGGCACCTTCGTCACCCACCGGCGGTACACCTTCCGCAGCTCCCAGAAGTTCGGCAGCAGCGTCCCCGACATGCCGCCCAGCTTCTTGTACAGCTTGTAGAAGTTCATGTACGTCACCTGCGCCGCGTGGTCGGACGCCATCGTCACCTGCACGCCCTCCTTCGCCTCGACGGCCTGGTGCAGCCCGTCGCGCCAGTGGCGGTCCGGCATCGGCCGGCCGGTGCCCTCGTCGATGATGACGATCTTGCCCTCGTCCGAGACCATGTACTGCTCGTCGCGGCGGAAGCGGTGGTGCGCCTGCCCGGCCCGCTCGATGGCCTCGATCATCTTGTCCATCGCCTGGGCGTGCTCGCCGGTCGGCGGGTTCGAGTACCGCACCATCTGCCGCCCCTCGTCGGTCAGCTCCAGCTTGTCCTTCTTCAGGTCGAACTTGTAGTGCTCGTTTCGCACCAACTGGCGGGCGACGCGATCCGCCCACTTGTACACCACCTGTTCCTCGTCCGTCGCCGGGCGGGTCGGGTTGGCGATGACCAGCGGGGTGCGGCCCTCGTCGATGAAGATGCTGTCGGCCTCGTCCACCACGGCGTAGTTCAGCGGCGTCGTCGGCCGCTGCACGCGGGGGTCTTGGCGGGCGGTGCCGCCGCCGAGGAACGGCGTCCAGAACGGGGCGTTGGTGGCCTGCCCGCCGCGCACCTTCATGCGGTCGCGGAGGAAGTCGAAGCCGAACTCGCTGGCCGTGCCGTAGGTGATGTCGCACCGGTACTGCGCCTGGCGGATCGGGTCTTCCATCTTCTGGAACAGGCAGCCGACGGTCAGGCCGAGCAGCTCGTACACCGGCTTCATCTCGGCCGCGTCCCGCTGGGCCAGGTAGTCGTTCACGGTGGTGACGTGGACGCCCCGCCCCGGCAGCGCGTTCAGGAACGTCGGGGCGACGGCGCACAGCGTCTTGCCTTCCCCGGTGGCCAGCTCCACCAGCCCGCCGTAGTGCATGACGACGCCGGCCGCCAGCTGCACGTCGAACGGCTGGAACCCGTGGACGCGGCGGATGGCGGCGCACGCCAGCCCGAACCCCGCCGGAATCATGGCGTCCAGGTTCGCCCCGCCGCGCGCGCGGCCCTTCAGCCGGACGGCGGCTTCCTTCAGCCCGTCGGCGTCCAGGTCGAGGTACTCGGCCTCGTACTGGCGAATCTTCGCGATCATCAGGGACGCCTTGGACAGCCGCCGGCTCCAGGGCATGCCGAACAGCGACCGCACGCCGTTGACGGGTGCCGTCCCCAGCCGGCCGGGCACGTTGGCGATCTTCGGCTTGGCGTGCGCGGGTGCGGACTGGGTGTCGGGCGCGGGAACCAGCGGAACGGGTTCGGTGGCCGGTTCCAGGTCGAGAACGTCGTCGGCGGCGGTCATGGCGCGCTCCGTCGTCGCGGGTGGGACGAGCGTATTGTACGGCACGCGGGAAGGGCCGGCCGGACGGTGCGGTTCATCTTTGCGGCGGGCTTGGGGACGGCGCACCAGGAACGCCGGCTGGACCGCCATCCGACCGGGTGACCCCGTGGCCGCGTGGAACGAACGGGTGCCTCACTCGGCCGGTTGGCCCGCCCGCCGCCCGATGTACCGCAGGTGGTACTTCACGTCGCCCTTCGCATCGCCACCTTTACCCATCGCGAACATATAATGTTCCAGCAGACGGACGCACATGTCGTCGCCGATTTCAGTCAACACCCGGCAGCGGTCGGCCATACGCAGGTCGCTAATCTTGTACTCGGAGGTCGAGTGGCTGAACACCTGTCGCGGCGACCAGTGGCGGTCCCGCTCGCCGTCTCGGATCATGAAGTGCAGCCAGCCCCGTTCGATCGAGAACCGCCGGTCGGCCGCGACGGACGGTCAGCACGCCGTCGTCGTGGAATTCGTCCCGCGACACCAGTGTATCGCAGGCGTCGCGATGAGCTACCCGCCGATGCCGGCGTCGATAGTGTCAACATCCTGCCCGCGCTGCTCGCCGAGAAGCGAAAAGCTCCGCTGCGGGAGGCGACGGTCCGCCACAGCGGTCAAGGCAAGTTCGCCATCCGCCGTGGGGACTGGAACGCCGTGCGACGGACGGCCGGAGTACCCCCGGCCCGAAGCAGAAGAACGACGCGGACATCGCCTGGAATAAACGCGGCAAGTAGGTGCCGGAAGACGCCGGCGACTCCTTCACCATCCGATCCACCTTCGAGGCGCGCGCGTGAAAACCTTCGGGCCGGTCCTGCTGCTCTTCGGCCTCTCCCTCGCGCCCGTGGCGTCGGCCGCGCCGGTGTTCCCCGGTTTGGCCGGCAAGCACCCGCTCGCCGAGGCCGAGGTCGGGCACCTGCTTCTGGGCGAGCTGAAGTGCGCCGCCTGTCACACGGCCAAACCGTCGGCGACGCCCGACCGCGCCGCGCCGGACCTGGCCGAGATCGGCGCGCGGGTCGCCCCGGACTACCTGAAGTGGTTCCTCGCGTCGCCGGAGGCAGCGCACCCCGGTTCGACCATGCCGGACGTGCTGGCGAGCGAACCGGCCGAGGAGCGGGCCAAGATTGCCGAGGCCCTGACGCACTTCCTGGTCGCGCAATCGCCCAAGACGTTCGACGCCAAACCGAGCGACCCGAAGGACGCGCCGGCCGGCAAGGCGCTGTTCCACTCGGTCGGCTGCGTGGTGTGCCACGCGCCGCGCGACGACGCGGGCAAGGAGCTGCCGCGCGACGGCGCGCTCGGCTTGGCGCATGTGCCCGCGAAGTACAACCCGGCCGCGCTCGCCGACTTCCTCTACCAACCGCACCGCGTGCGGCCGTCGGGCCGGATGCCGGACATGAAGCTGACACCGGCGGAAGCGAAGGCGGTCGCCGGCTACCTCCTCGGCACACCGGCCGCGAAGCCGGCGGTTTTCAAAGCGGACGCTAAGCTCGCCGCGCTCGGCAAGCGGCACTTCCAGCGGTTGAACTGCGCCGCGTGCCACAAGCTCGGCGACATTCCCGCCGCGAAGCCCATCGCCGCGCTGGACGGCGCGGACCTGACCCGCGGGTGCGCGTCGAAGACGCCCGGCAAGGGGCCGCGCTTCGCCCTCGACGACGGGCAGGTGAAGGCGATCCGCACCGCCCTCGCCAAGAAAGCCGAACCCGCCTCCGACAAGTCGCGGCTGGCCCTGACGCTGACGGCATTCAACTGCCTCGGCTGCCACACGCGCGACAAGTTCGGCGGGGTGTCGGAGGACGCCGACCCGTACTTCACGTCGAGCGAGAAGGAGTTGGGCGACGAAGGCCGCCTGCCGCCACCGCTCACACTCGTCGGGGCCAAGCTGCGGCCGGTGGCGCTGAAGAAGGTGCTGTTCGACGGCGACGGCGTGCGGCCGTACATGGCCACCCGGATGCCGCAGTACGGCGAGCCGAACCTGCGGCACCTGCCCGACCTGTTCGCCAAGCTGGACGCGGTGACGCCCGTCGAGTTCAAGCTGCCGAAGGCCGAGGGCGCGACCGCCAAGGAACGCGAGCGGGAGAAGGAGATGCGCGCCGGCGGCCGCGAACTGATCGGCGACAAGGGGCTGGGCTGCGTCGCCTGCCACACGTTCAACGGCAAGGCGGCGGGCAAACAAGGCCTCGAACTGATGACCACCACCGAGCGGCTCCAGCCGAGTTGGTACTACCACTTCATGCAAGACCCCGGTGCCTTCCGCGCCCGCGTCGTCATGCCGACCTCGTGGCCGAACGGTCAGGCGATGCACAAGAAGATCCTGGACGGCGACACGCACCGCCAGCTCGAAGCCATGTGGTACTACCTGAGCCTGGGCACGTCGGCGCAAGACCCGTCGGGGATTCAGAACCCCGAAACGCTGCTGAGCGCGACCGACGCCGCGCGGACCTACCGGGGGCGGAGCAGCGTCGCCGGGTATCGCGGCATCGCCGTCGGCTTCCCGGAGAAGCTGAACTACGCCTTCAACGCCGAGACGGGCACGCTCGCGGCCGTCTGGAAGGGCGACTTCATCCGCGTCAACCGGGGCGGGCAGGGGTCGGGGAACTTCAACCCGGCCGGCAAGTTCGTCCCGCTTCACCAAGACGTGTCGTTCCACGACCTCGCCGACGAGAAGGCGGCGTGGCCGCTCCGCCCGGTCATGACGAAGGAAGCCCCGGCCAACCCGAATCCGCTGTACCCCAAGAACCTCGGCTACCAGTTCAAGGGCTACCACACCGACGACGCCTCGATCCCGACGTTCCTGTACCTCTCCGGCGAGACCGAGATCGAGGACCGCTCGGCGGTGCAACTCGTGGACAAGAAACCGCGACTGGTCCGGACACTCGCGTTCGACTCGCCGAAGGACCGCACGGTCTGGTTCCGGGTGCTGACGGGGAAGGTCGAGGCCGAGTCGAAGACGCAGTTCGAGACGCCGGAGCTGCGCGTCGGCGTGCCCGCCGGGACGACCGTCCTCCGCCCGACCGCCGACGCGAAGGCCAGCGAATTGCTGCTCAAGTTCGACATCCCGAAAGGCAAGTCCACGAAGGTCATCACCTATGAAATCCTCCCGTAACCGCCGAACGCTCGGCGGACGCAGGCCTCAGCGCCCGGCCCCCGCGGTGTTGTTAGCCCGCCGCGCCAGCAAGGGGCGTGGGGCGTTGCACGACCCGTCACCCCCGGCCCCGTCGGTGGTTCGCCCCTTGCTGGCGCGGCGGGCTAACATTCGGCTCCTCGTCTTCCTCGCGGTCTGCACGTTCGGTTCCCCCACGACTCGCGCCGAAGATGTCGGCGGGAAGTGGGGGACCGAAGAGCGGGAGCGCGAGTACTACCCGATTGTCGACATCCCGATCCCCAAGAATCTGGTGGTCGAGGCGGGGGCGTTCTGTTCGCTGCCCGACGGCCGGATGGCGGTCGGCACCCGGCACGGCGAGATTTACATCCTCGGCGGGTTGGACGAGAAGAAGCCGACCCCGGCGTACCACCTGTACGCGACCGGGTTGGACGAGATCTTCGGGCTGGCGTACAAGGACGGCGCGTTCTACGTCACCCAGAGTTGCGAACTGACCCGCGTCACCGACACCAAGAAGGACGGCAAGGCGAACCGCTTCGAGTGCGTCTCCGACGCCTGGGGCTACGCGAACTACCACGAGTACGCCTTCGGCTCGAAGTTCGACCGCGACGGCAACCTGCACGTCGCCCTGGGCCTGTCGAACTCCTACGACTCGTATGCGCTGTTCCGCGGGTTCGTGATGCGGGTCTCGAAGGACGGCAAGACGAAAGCCGTCGCCAGCGGGTTGCGCAGCCCCGGCGGCGTCGGGCCGAACGAACACGGCGCGCTGTTCTACATCGAGAGCCAGGGGCCGTGGAACTGCTCGTGCAGCCTGAAGGCGGTCACGCCGGGCGGCTTCATGGGACACCCGGCCAGCTTCAACTGGTACAAGCACGCGCCCGAGATGGGCCAAGTGCCAGTCATGCCGAAATCCGGGTCGCGGATCGTCACCGAGAAGGAGCGGGTGAAGCAGCTCGCGCCGTATGCCGTGGTGTTCCCGTACATCCGCATGGGCCGGTCGATCACCGGGTTCGTGACGGACGGCACGAAGGGCAAGTTCGGCCCGTTCGAGGGGCAGATGTTCCTCGGCGATTACACGCAGTCGATCATCATGCGGGCCACGACGGAGAAGGTGAACGGCGTGTGGCAGGGGGCGTGCTACCCGTTCCGCGAGGGGCTGTCCACCGGCATCCTGAACGTCGAGTTCACGGCGGGCGGCCGCTTGATGTGCGGCGGCACGAACCGCGGCTGGCCGGTGCGCGGGATGAAGCCGTTCGCGCTCGAACGACTGGAATGGAGCGGCAAAATGCCGTTCGAGATCCAGCGGATCACCGCCGCTTCAACCGGCTTCAAGGTGGCGTTCACGAAGCCGGTCGAAGCGGCGACGGGCCGCGACCCGAAGTCGTACAAGGTCGGCACCTTCACGCACCCGTACCACGGCGGGTACGGCGGGCCGGAGATCGAGAAGACGACGCCGGCGGTGACGGCCGTCACCCTCGCCGACGACGGCCTGTCGGCGACGCTCACCCTGGACGCGCTCATCTGCGGCCACGTCTACGAGTTCGACCTCGGCGCGCTCCGCGCCCGCGACAAGGACGAGCTGCTGCACCGCAACGCCTACTACACGCTCAACGAAATCCCCGCCGCGAAGTGACCACTCGATCTGGAGTCCCCATGCTGCCTCGCTGCTTCGTCGTCTCGGCGTTCGCGTTCCTGCTGCTCGATGGCACCGCACTCCGCGCGGCCGACCACCCGGTGCCGGAGAGTCCGCTGTGGCTCACTTACCCCGGCGGGGACGGGCCGGGCAAGGGGAAGCACGTCGTCTTCGTCGCCGCCGAGCAGGAGTACCGCAGCGAGCAGGCGCTGCCGATGCTCGCCAAGATGTTCGCCAAGCACCACGGCTTCCACTGCACCGTGCTGTTCAGCGTGAACGACAAGGGCGAGGTCGATCCCACCAAGAAGATCCGCTGGGAAGACAAGGCCGTCACGCACGACATTCCGGGCCTGGAGCACCTGGCGAAGGCGGACCTGCTGGTGATTTTCAGCCGGCTGATCTCGCTGCCGGAGAAGCAACTGCAACACGTCTACCAGTACCTCGAACCCGAGGAAGCCGGTCATCGGCATCCGCACCGCCAACCACGGCTTCCTCGGGTTCGAGTACAAGAAGGACGGCAAGAAAATCGACTTCGGCGAGGACGTGCTGGGCGGCTCGTTCCGCAGCCACCACGGCCGCTGGATGGCCGATTCGACGCGGGGAATCCTCGTCGAGAAGAACAAGGACCACCCCGTACTGAAGGGCGTGACCGACATCTGGGGCCTGTCGGACGTGTACCGGACGTACAAGGAAGGCGACAGCCTGCCCGCCGCCTGCACCCCGCTGGTGGACGGCCAACCGCTGATGGGCCGCAAGCCCGACGACGCGGTGAACACCAAGCTGATCGCGCTGCCCGTCGCCTGGGTGAAGGCGTGGACGCCCGACTCGGGCAAGACGGCGCGGGTGTTCTACACCACGATGGGCAGCGCGGAGGACTACCGGAACGCCGGCCTCCGGCGGCTGACCGCGAACGCGGCGTACTGGTGCCTGGCGATGGAGGAGAAGATCGATCCGAAGTCGAGCGTGGACATCGTCGGCGAGTACGCGCCGTTGGCCAGCGGCTTCGACTATCCGAAGCTGAAGGTCGTGCCCCGCAAGCCGAGCGACTACAAGTGACCGGGAGGTCCGAGTTCGACGGCCACCGTCGCCTTGTCCGCGCACGAGAGGCGGTCGCCGGCCAGGAGCTGGCCGACGACGAAGAACGGGTGCTCGTGGGTGGTGCGGATGACCTTGCCCGTCGGCGTGCAGGTGCAAGACGACAGCGTACCGCTCGAACACCACCTTCGCCGCCCGCGTCCCACTGGTCCTGACTGTGGACCAACTCGCCGGCCTTGATGTCCTCGATGGCCCGATACCCGTCCGGCGTCCACAGCTTTGTCCCCGCCGCGAAACACCCCGACTCTACTTCCGCTTCTTCGACTTCGGCTTCGTGTCCGGCGGTGGAGGCGGTGGGGTGACCGGCACCGTCGCCGGCGGGTCCAAGTCCGCGCCCCGTACCGCCCCGACCGACCGCAGGTAGTCGGCGATGTCGGCCGCGTTGCAGGCCACCGCCCAATCCAGCGGCGTCTGACCCCGGCGGTCAATGCCGTTCACCATCCCGCCCGCCTCGACTAGCAGTTTAACCATCTCCAGTTTGCCGGCGCGGATGACCGACGGCAGCGGCACGCAGTACGGCACTCGTCCAGGCACCTCGAAGTTCACCTCCGCCCCGTGTTCTACCAGCCAGCGAACGCAGCCCCAGTGTCGCACGTTGGCTGCCGCATAGATGGCGCGCCCGTTCGGGTCGTCTGGTTTGGAAATATCAACGTTCATCCCGCATTCGTAAAGAACCTGTAGAATATTTGAATTGTCGTAACCGAGAATGCACGACAGAACTAGACGGACATGGGTTTCTCGGTCATCAAGCAATATTCTGCGATTTGTCAGCAATTCCCGGACGCCACTCAAACTGAGTGGGTCGAGCAACTTGTTGTACAGTCGCAGTCCTTCCACATCGAGCATGTGTGAGGCTCCGGTCGTATCAGGTTGGCAGTTGATTCTCGATGAATCGCTGCGTGAAGTTCTTCAACATCCTTGCGATGGCAGCCTTGGTATCATGGTTGCTGTAGGCGATTTTGAGATCCCTGTCCATGTAACGGAGTGAAACTCCCGGGTGGCCGTCGTTCGGCGCGTAGGCCAGGTTCTCGCGGTCCCAGTACGGGTCGATGCCGTTGTCCCGCAGGATCTACTGCGACTGGCGGACGTACTCCTTCTGCGTCCGCACGCCGGGGTCGTGCCGACCCGCCGACGCGCACTGTCAACGGGTTGTCACTGAGGCGGGAGCGGGCACACTTCCATGGCTCGGATCGAGCCGGCCTCGATCGTGAAGCGGTGACCGACCTGCCCGTCGGCGACGACGGCCCCGGACGTGTCGCGGACGACTTGATGCACGTGGACCAAAATCCGACCTGCCGCCTCCGGGTGGAAGGAGGTCGGCTGGACGCGCGGGTCGATCTCGGACCACTGCTCCGTCCAGTAGGCGCGGACCTCCTGATGGCCGCGGGCGAAGCCGCCCTTGAACGCCTTCGGCCAAGCCACGTCCGGAGCCATGGTGGCGAGGGCGGCGTCGATGTCTCGCGCGTTGAAGGCGGCGTAGGCCGCGCGTAGCAGCTCGACGGCCGGCGACGGCTGATCAGGCATGAAGGCCCCCGAGTACACGCTTCCTTCGCAGGACAGATGCTGATCCCGATGCACGGATTGGGATAAACTGCCACGCCGCTGGGACAATACCGGCGGGCGAAAACGGCCGCAAGTTTTTCTCGCGGTCGGGCCAGGAGTTGGGGAAAACGGCGGGACAACGCCGTCCGGTGTATGCCATCCGGGAGTTGATCCCGCGAAACGGCTCGACCACTTCGCCGCCTGTCGGACCACGAACTGAGGCGTTGGGCTACGGCTGTCCGTGTCCGATCTCGTCGGGTACTGTCAATCGGTCCAGTTAGGCGAGGCGGGACTCGAACCCGCAAGCACCGCGAGGTGCGGGGGATTTTAAGTCCCCTGTGTCTGCCGTTCCACCACTCGCCCGGCGGGAGTGGAATCATGTCACATCCGCCGCCGAAGGACAAGGGAGGTGCGGCGAGCGACCCCCGGCGGGGCATCGGCCTTGACGGTTGGCGCGAGTGGGCGGGTGGCGCGACCGGGCCGGCCGGCGTTTCCCGGCCCCGCCCTCACTTCCGCTTGGTTCCCGTCGCGGAAGGCTGCACAGTATGTATCAGGCTGACGTGAAGGCCGGGCCACTCTCACACCATTGCACCACACCATCGGCGCGGAGGATAACGGATGAAAGGGATATTCCGGTTGGGGGTGGTCGCCGCGGCGGTGGCCTTCCTCGGTGGGGAGGCCCAGGCGTTCCACTGCGGGTTCACCCGGTACCCGGCCCCGTGCGTGGCCGCCGAGCAGTGCGCCCCCGTCTCGCTCGCCCCGCGGGTCGCCTACCGCACCGTCACCGAGTACCAGACGGAAGTGCAATACCGCCCCGTCTCGCGGACGGTCTACCAGCCGCAGCAGCAGACGCACCAGCGGCCGGTGTACGACACGGTGACGGAGGCGGTGCCGTACACCGTCAACCGCCCCGTTTACGAGCAGCAAGAACAACTGCAAACCTACACCGTCAACCGGACGGTCGTGGATGTGCAGATGCAGGAGCAGCGCTATACGGTGAACCGCCCGGTGGTCCGCGAGGTCGTGGATCAGATCCCGTACACCACCACCCGCCCGGTGTACGAGCGGCACGTCCGGCAGGTGACGCGGACGGTGAACCGCCCGGTGTGGCAGGAACAGGTCATCGACGTGCCGTACACGGTCGTGCGGCCGGTGTACGAGCAGCACGTCCGCGAACACACCTACACCGTGAACCGGCCGGTCGTGCAGGAGTACCAAGAGGCGGTGAACTACATCGTCAACCGGCCCGTGTACGAGCAGCACACCCGCGACGTTCAACACACGACGTACCGCCGCGTCGTCGAGCCGTACCAGGAGCCGGTGACGCACACGACTCAACGCCCGGTGTACGAGCAGCACGTCCGCGAGCAGCGGTACATGACGTACCGCAACGAGGTGCAGACGTACCAGGAACCGGTTCAGTACACGGTGAACCGTACCGTTCAGGAGCAGCACGTGCGGCAGGTGCCCGTCACCCGCACCCGCACCGAGACGGACTACCAGACGGTCAACCGCACCAGCTATGTGTCCGAGCCGGTGACGACGGAGCGGGTCGTGCAGGTCCAGACCGGTGAGTATCAGACCGTGTCCGAAGAAATCCCCGGCGCGGTCGTCACGCAGCTGGTCCGGCTGCCCGGCACGTCGGTGTTCGACCCCTGCACCTGCACCACCCACTACTGCCCCGGCCCGTGCGTTCCGCAGCAGTGCCAGCTCCCCAGCCGGACGGTTTGCCGGCGGGTGTTCGTGCCGCGCACCGAATGCCGCACCGTGTCCGAGACGCACCAGGTCTGCCGGCCGGTCGTCACCCAGGTGCAAGTGCCGGTGACGCGGTGCGTGGCCTACACCGAGACGGTCGAAGTGCCGTACACCGTCTGCCGCGTGGTGCCGGAGACGCACACCCGGATGGTCACGCGGACGCACTGCTACCGGGTGCCGGAAGAGAAGGTGGTGCAGATTCCGTACACCACCTGCACGATGGTGGCGGAGCAGCACACGACGATGGTGACGAAGCAGCGGTGCTACACGGTGCCGGAAGTCCACACCCGGCAAGTCAACTACACGACCTGCCGCATGGTGGCGGAAACGCACACGCGGATGGTGACGCGGCGGCACTGCTACAGCGTGCCGGAAACCCGCACCGTGCAAACCCCGTACACGACCTGCCGCATGGTGCCGGAGCAGCACGTCCGCCAGGTGGTGAAGCGGTTCTGCACGATGGTGCCGGAGACGTACACCCAGGACGTGCCGTACACCACCTGCCAGATGGTCCGCGAGGACCACGTCCGCACCGTCGTCCGCCGGGTGTGCGAGAACGTGCCCGAAGAGATGGTCCGGCAGGTGCCCGTGCGGACTTGCCGCGTCGTGACCGAGGAACGCCAGCGGGTCGTCCGCCACTGCACGGTGCGGTACGTTCAGGAGCAGCACGTCCGGTACGTCCCCCGCACCGTCTGCCGCATGGAAGAGTACACGACGTGCCACATGGTGCCGACGACCGTGTGCGAGATGCAGGCGTACACCGTCTGCCGGCCGGTGACGCGGTGCGTGCCGGTGTGCGTGCCCGGCTGCGAGTGAATCACCCCCCGGCCCCGCGCAGGTGCCGGAGGAACTCCTTCGCCAACCCCGACTGAATCCGACTCTTCCCCCACACCGCCCCGACCGACCGTCGGGGCGGTTCTTCGTTCAACGAGCGGAACACGACTCCCTCTTTCTTCGCCGCAGCCATCTTCGGCACGAACGACACGCCGTGCCCCAGCCGGACCAATTCCAAGAGCGTGGCGAGCTGGTGAATGCGGGCCGTGACGAGCGGGGCCAGGCGGTGCCGGGTGCAGAAGCCGAGCAGCTCCCCGGTCAAACAGTGGGCGTCGTGCAGCAGCACGAACGGCTCGTCGGCGAGGTCCGCCAGCGCCACCCCTTTCGCCTTCGCCAGCCGGTGCCCGGTCGGGACGGCGAGCAGCAGTTCCTCGTCGAACAGCGGCTCGACGGCCAAGGTGTCGTCCGCCACGGGGATTGCCAGCACTGCCAAATCCAGCAGCCCCAGGGCGAGGTGCCGGAGGATTTCCGCCGTCGTCAGTTCCATCACCTCGACGCGGGCCTTGGGGAACTCGGCGGCGAACGCCGTCAGTACGGCGGGCAGCAAGTAGGGTGCGACGGTGGGGATCGCGGCGACCGTCACCCGGCCGGCGTCGGGGTCCACCACCATCGCCGCCTTCGCCTCCTCCAGTTGCCGCAAGATCGGCTCCACCTTCTCGCGGAACAGCAGCCCGGCCTCGGTCAGCCGAACGCCCCGCGCCAGCCGCTCGAACAGCGGCCGGCCGAGTTCGTGTTCCAGCTTGGCGAGTTGCCCGCTGACGGCCGGCTGCGTCTGGTGCAGCGCCTCCGCCGCGCGGGTGACGCTGCCCAACTCGGCCACCTTGAGAAACGCGCGGAGGTGCGGGAGGTCCATGCGATCAGTTTATGCGCCGCATCGCCACCCGCGACAACACCTTCAACAACGGCCATTCCGTCCTCGTGTCTGTCAAGGAGCCGCGACCGCGCGTCAGCCCTTCCCCAGCACGAGGTCCAGCGCCCAGCAGCCGCGGACGTGGCGGCCCGGTTCGCGCAAGTGCGCGAGCAGATCGGCGTCGCCGCACCCGGCGTCCTCCAGCGCGTCGGCCAGGATCGGCAGTCGCTCGAACGCCTGGTCCGCCTGGATGCCGTCGGCCAGCCCCTTCGCCGTCTCGGACACGCGGAGCATCAGCGGGCCGAAAATGGCGATCCCGCCGGTGGTCATCCACGCCGGAACCACGGTTCGCTCCAGGAACGGGTTGCCGAGGATTTCGCGGAACAGGTCGGCCTGCCGCCGCTGGACCGCCCGAACTGTCGGCCGGTATTGGCCCACCTCGGACGCCCGCACCTCGCACGCCTCCGCCCACATCAGCACCACCTCCAGCGCGGCGGCCGTCGGGGAACTGACGAGCGCGCGGAGGGCCAGGCGGGCGGCGACCGCGGGGCTGTCCCCGGCGGTCGTCGCCGCGTCGAGGCCGTACTGCTCGGCCGCGCGGAGGACGACCGCCCACTCCTCGAACGACCCCTCTCCCTCGGCTTGCCGTTCGACCGCCGCGACGACCGGCAGCATCCCCGCATCGTCGAAGTGGCGGGCCACCTGCCGGCAGGCGGCGGCGGCGAGTAGTCCCAGCTTGCGGACGGACGCCCGCGACCGGACGTGGTCCAGCATCGGCCGGGGGGACGCGGACGTGAGCCACTGGGTTTCCGTCATGGGGGAATCATACCGCCGGCGGCCGGGCGACCGGAAGGCGAAGCGGGGCGGGGCCTACACTGCCGGCATGGAAACCGTCACCCTCGCGTCCGGGCGGACCTACCTGCTCGCCCGGCCGCCGGCCGGCACCCCGCCGCGGCCGGTAGTGGTGATGCTGCACGGCACCGGCGGGTCGGCCGCGTTCGCGGCGGACGAGACCCGGCTGGTTCCGTTCGCGGCCGCCGCCGGGTTCGTCGTGGCCTTCGGCGACGGGCGGCCGGTGAACCCCGCCGACCCGGTGCGGTTCCTCACCAACCCGCGGCGGTGGAACGACGGCTCGACCGCCCCCGGCGACCCGTTCCACGCCGACACCGACGACGTGGCGTATTTGGCCGAACTCATCGCGGACGTGCTGGCCCGCGCCGACGGCGATCACTCGCGGGTCTACCTGACGGGCTTCTCGAACGGCGCGGGGATGGCGTTCCGGTTCGCCGCCGAGCGGAGCGACCAGCTGGCCGCCGTCGCGCCCGTCGCCGGGTACTGCCCCGCCGCCGTGCCCGTGCCCGGTCGCCCGGTGCCGACGCTGTTCATTCTGGGCGACGCCGATCCGCTCATCCCCGTCGCCGGCGGGCCGGTGCGGCTGCCGTGGGGGAATCGCACCGTCGTCCGGCCGCCGATCCGCGACACGGTCGAGCGCTGGGCGGCGCGGCTGGGCGGCGAGTTCCCCGTGGTCGCGGTGCCGGGGCTGGGCCACCACTGGCCGGGCGGAAAGGGGCAGTTCAACCCCCGCCTGGGCGGGCCGACCTCCGACCGGCTCGACGCGAACCGGGAAATCTGGGCCTTCTTCCGCCGCCATCGGCTGCGGTGAAAAAAGCGCGCCGGGGCGCGCGACTGGCGAACGCCCGAAGGATTTGCGAAACCTCACGCGGCGGTCCCGTCCCTCGGTTCGTCGGGTCGAACGGCACCGACGGCGGTCAGGCCCACCACGGTGACGAGGAGTGCCGCCCATTTGATGTTGGTCAGGATCGACGCCAGCGGCACCCACGGCGAGTCAACGGGGAGGACAGCCCACGCCATTCGGGCGAGCAGGACGTTCTCGCCCACATCCGCCGCCGTCGCCGCGACCGGCAGCCACACGGCCCACCGGCCCGGCCCGCACGGGTAGATGTGGGCCGTGAGCGCGACGAGGAACGCGGCGTAGAGCAGCGGGAACGCCACGTCCAGTGTCAGTTGCGTCCAGGCGTAAAGGCGTCTCCCGTCCGGCCCGATCGCGGCGAAGTGCGCTTTCAACGCCTCGGCGTCGTATCCAAACATCCGCGAGTCCGGCGGCTCGCACACCTTCGGGTCGCACGCGCAGTCAGGCTTGCCGTCGCGCGCCGGTGTCTCGGCTGGCTTCTTCGGGCAGCACGGCGTGAAGTGCGTCCGCACCAGGAACAGGGCGACGCACGCCAAGCAGCCGGCGAACAGCCGCATCGTCCGCCGCCGGGAGGCGAAGCGGTGGAACCAGTCGTACAGTCGTCCGCCCATGTCGGCTCCTTCGGCTTCCGCCGCCGTCACTTCTCGAGGACGACGACCACCCAGGTGTTCAGCCCGTTGATGGTGTCCGTGCCGCCGGCCGCCGTGACGCTGACGACCCGCCACCCCTCGGCGAGGTAGGCGTCGAGATGCTCCTCGGTCGCCCCGTGTTCCCGCTTCCACGCGCTCAGGTAGAGCGTGACGACTTTCTGCATGTCTTCCCGAGCCTCCCGGTACACCCCAGCCCATGTGATGGGCAAGGGGTGTGTACCGGAATGGTCGTTGCCCGGTCCCGTATCGTCAAGCGGAAACCCCAGCCCCGCGCGGTTCGTGGCGTTGACCCCTTTTCAAGGCGCGGGGGTGGGCGGTACAATCGGACAATCCCGCCCGACGCGACCGGCACCCCCCAATCGTTCCAGGAGGCGACCCCGTGCCCAGCCCGCTGCCCGGAATGGACCCGTACCTCGAAACGTCCGCCGTCTGGCCGGCCTTCCATCGCCAGTTGGTCGCCGCGCTGTATCAGACGCTGCTGCCCGGCCTGGTGGACCGCTACCGCGCCCGCGTGGTGGCCCGCCGGTATACGGCCGAACTGATCCTGTTCACGTCCGTCACGCGGGAGCCGCACGAGGAGGAGGTGATCGAGCTGCGGAGCCGCGCCGACGGCCGGCTGCTGACGGTGGTGGACGTGGTCAGTCTGGGCAACCGCACCACCGCCGCCGGCCGCGCGGCGTACCTGGACACGCGGAAGCTGGCCGCCGGCGAGAAGGCCGGGGTGGTGGAGGTGGACCTGATCACGCAGGGCAAGCCGCTATTGGAGTTCGACCGCACCGGCCTGCCGCCGCACGACTACACCGTCACCGTCACCCGCGGGGCCACCCCCGACCGGTACGAGATCTACACGTCCGGCGTGCGGAAGCGGCTGCCCAAGTTCAAGCTGCCGCTGGCCGCCGACGACCGCGACTCGGTGGTGGACCTGCAACTGGCGTTCGCCCGCGCGTTCGACCTGGGCGGGTTCGAGCGGGTGCTGGAGTACGCCAAGCCGGTGCCGCCGGACGTGAAACTGGCCGACGACGACCGCGCCTGGGTGGGCGAACAAGTGATGCCCCGGCCGAAAGCGTGACGCGGCGCGGCGGGCAGCGGCCGGGACTTCCGGCGACGCCGCACTTCTTCGCGCCGGCCGTCCCTGGGTGTCGGGAATTCGACCTGCCGCCACTCCCGCGCCGGCGGACGCGAACTAGCCTTTCGCCACGTCCCGCGCCCGATCGATTGCCCCTCCTCGGCACGGCGACCGTCCCGGTCGGTCCAACTAACATGACTCGCTTCCCGTCCCTCGCCGGTTCGCTCGCCGAGACCGTCACCGACACCCCTCGGCCCGGTGCGACGACCGCCCACACCCTCCAGACCCGAAGTGTCGGCATGGCGGAACTGCCTGCGCCCACCGAGCGAACCCTGCCGCCGCACGGCCAGCCGCGTTCGATCCTGCTGGTGGACGACGACTTCCACATCCGCCGGCTGTGCGCGCTGGCCCTGGCCGGGGACGCGGCGACCATCCACGAGTCGGACAACGGGGTGGACGCGGTGGCCCGGATCGCCGCCCACCCCTACGACTTGGTCTTGCTGGACATGGACCTGCCGCGGCTGAGCGGGGAGGACGTGCTGCGGCAGGCGCGGCGGCACCGCGCCGCCCCGCACATGAAGGTGATGGTGCTGTCCGGTCAGAGCAGCACCGACCACCTGTCCGCCACCCTGGCGGCCGGGGCCGACGACTTCATCCCCAAGCCGTTCACCATCCCGCACCTGCGGGCGCGGGTGACGTCGCTGCTCCGCCTGAAGGACGCGCAGGACCGCGCCGACGTGCTGGCCGAGCGGCTGGCCGTCGGCAACGCCGAACTGGAGCGGGCGCTGACGGCCAAGGACGGCGAGCTGGTCCACGCCCGCAGCGCGCTGGTGCTGGCCCTGGCCCGGCTGGTGGAGGCGCGGTCGAGCGAGACCGGCCCGCACCTGCTGCGGCTCCAGAAGTACGCGCGGGTGCTGGGCGAGGCGGCGGCCCGCCGGCCGGCGTTCGCGGGCCGCCTGTCGGCCGACTACCTGCGGACGGTGGAGGCGGCCGCCCCCCTGCACGACATCGGCAAGGTGGCCATCCCCGACCACATCCTGAACAAGCCCGGCCGCCTGACCGACGACGAGCGGCGGGTCATGCAGGGGCACGCCGCCGCCGGCGCGGACACGCTGGCCGCCGTCACCGCCCAGTTCCCGTTCGCCGTCAGCTTCTTCCACGCCGCCATCGACATCGCCCGCCACCACCACGAGCGGTGGGACGGGAACGGCTACCCGGCGCGGCTGGCCGGCGAGGCCATCCCCCTGTCCGCCCGGCTGGTGGCCATCGGCGACGTGTACGACGCCCTCCGCTCGCCGCGGGTGTACAAGGCGGGCATGGACCACCCGACGGCCGTCGGGCAGATGGTCGCGGCGCACGCCGGCGGGCACTTCGACCCGGACCTGTTCGACGTGTTCCTGACCGCCGCCGACGGGTTCGACCGCGTGTACGCCGAGACCGGCGAGTGACGCCGGGGGCGTGCGGCGGGGTGTTTTCCCACCTCTCCCCGCCGGGTGCGTTGTTGCGATCCCCCTCGTGGACGACTCGGCCGTTTTCCGGCCTGAAAGGCCGGTTCCACCAGCCCAGGCCGTGAGGCCTGGGTTTCCGGTCGGAAAAGGTGCCCGACCCTGTCAGGGTCGTTCATGCGGGCGGTGAGCGACCCTGACAGGGTCGGGGAAATTGGCACGGCCTGTTCCCAGGGCTTACGCCCTGGGCTGACGGAACGAGCCTTTCAGGCTCGGAAGGCGAAGAACGCGGCAACGCGCCCGGCGGGAGAGGTGGGGGCGCGCGATCGACTCATGCGGCGACGACTTCGCTCTCACGCCGCCAGGCTGACCAGCGTGACGGCGCTCTGGAACTTCCACTGCCAGCCGTAGGACGGGTCGTACTCCCACACCCCCGGCCAGCCGGCGAACGACGCGAACACGTTCCCGTACCAGTCCGCCGCCAGCGTCGTCGCCCCACCGTTCGCGAGCGTCCGCCACGAGTTGGTGGAGTCGAACTTTCGCACCCCGCCCGTCGTCCCGGCGTACACGTTGCCGTACCCGTCGAACGCCACCGCCGTCGCCGCGACCGCCGGATCGACGGTCCGCCAGCCGAGCGCGTACGGGATGTACTGGCCGACCCCGAACCCGCCGAACGCGGCCGCCACGTACCCGTTGCGGTCCACCGCCAGCGACGTGGCGTCGAACCCGTTGATCGGCTGCCAGTTGGTGGTGTACTTGTACCGGTACACGCCGAACCCGGCGAAGTTGGCGATCAGGTCGCCGTTCGCGCTGGCCGTCAGGATGTTGGCGACCGCCCCGGTCGTCGTCGCCCACGAGTTGGTGGCCAGCCGGTAGGTGGCCGTGCCGTACCCGGCGAAGCTGGCGAACGGGTTGCCGAGCGGGTCGATGGCCACGGCGACGGCCTGGATGCCGTTGATCTGCGTCCACGTCTGGCCGGCCGCCCGGTAGTAGTACACCCCGTTGCCGCCGAACGACGCCACGATGTTCCCGCTGGCGGACGCGGCCAGGGCGTTGGCGTTCGCCCCGGTCAGCGTGATCCACGTCCCCGTGTCCCGCTTGTACGCCGCCACTCCGCCGCCGGTGCCCACCTGGACGACCAGCGCCGGCGAGGTGGTCGTCGGCAGCACGTTCGTGGACGTGTTCGTCACCACCGACACCGTTGTCCCAGTGTTGCCGCCGTAGTTGGCAGTGACGAAGTCCGGGCGGCCGTCGCCGGTGAAGTCGCCGCTCGCCATGCCGAACGGGTCGGTGCCGACGGTGAACGTCTGCTGGGCGGCGAACGTCGGCGTGGTCGCCAGGACGGCCGTCGTGTTCAGCAGCACCGACACGTTGTTGGTGCCGCGGTTGGCGGTGGCGATGTCCGTCCGCCCGTCGCCGTCGAAGTCGGCCACCGCGATGCCCCACGGCGTCGTCCCGACGGCGAAGTCCTGCTTGGCGGCGAACGTCGGCGTGGCCGCCCCGGTGGTCGTGGTGTTCAGCAGCACCGACGCCGACGCGGCATTGTTGTTGGCGGTGGCCAAGTCGAGTCGCCCGTCGCCGTTGAAGTCGCCGACGGCGATCCCGTTCGGGCCGCTCCCGACGGCGAAGTCCTGCTTGGCGGCGAAGGCCGGCGTGGTCGCCCCGATGGCGGTCGTGTTCAGCAGCACCGACGCCGTGCCGGCACCGGAGTTGGCGATGGCGATGTCGATCCGCCCGTCGGCGTTGAAGTCGCCGACGGCCACCGCGTTCGGGCTGGTCCCGGTGGCGAATACCGTTGGCACCGCGAACGTGGCCAGGCCGGACTGCATGGGGGTGGTGTTCAGCAGCACCGAGACGGTGTTGCTAGTGCGGTTAGCGGACACTAGGTCCGGGCGACCGTCCGAGTTGAAGTCGCCGACGGCCAGGCCGAGCGGGCCCGGCGCGACGGCGAAGTCCTGCTTGGCGGCGAAGGACAGCGCGGCGGCTCCGGCCGGCGTCGTGTTCAGCAGCACCGACACGGTGTTCGTGCCGAAGTTGCTGGTGGCGATGTCGGCCCGGCCGTCCCCGTTCAAGTCGGCGATGACGACGAACGTCGGCGCGGTGCCGACGGTGAAGTCCTGCTTGGCGGCGAACGTCGGCGTCGCCGTCCCGTTCGGCGTCGTGTTCAGCAGCACCGACACCGTGGTGCCGGCGTCACCGGTGCCGGTGTTGGCGGACACGACATCGGCCCGGCCGTCGCCGTTCAAGTCGCCGACCGCGACGCTCTCCGCCCCCGTGCCGATGGTGAACGCGGTCGCGTTCCCGAAGCCGAGCGTCGGGGTGATGCGGTCGTCGAGGCGTTCGATGGCCGGCCGGAACCGGGGGCGTGAGGTGCGCGGTTGGGGCTTGCGGGTGGCGGCCTGCGTCGGCAGCAACTGGCGGAGGAAGTGAATCACGCGGCACCAGTAGGCGAGAGGAGAGTTGGGAGACTGGAAAGCGTGTCAGGATTTTCGATGGCATTCTCGTCCGAGTCAAGAAAAATTCCGAAAGGCACGAATAGAGGTGCGGCAACGGTTTCCGGCAGCTCTTGGGGAACCCAGTGTTTGTGTCGGTCGCGGTCGAGCCGACCGGAGGGGAGGCCCGACATCTTTTTCAGGTGCGTGTCAAAGAAGTCAAGAGGAAGCGGCACC
>JAYUFU010000091.1:0-7276 GCA_043738505.1 Fimbriiglobus sp.
GGACAGGATCACAGGATGAGGAGATGGATGAATCAACCTCTGAAATGATCCGCCGCTTCATCCTGTGATCCTGTCCAAACTCTTCTTCCGGCGTCAGCCCTGCCCCCTGTCAATATTCTTGAGCCTGATCCAGGGCAACGCCGCGCTTGCCCATCACGAACTTCACCAGTTCCGCCGCCACGTCCACGCCGCACGTCGGCGCGAGCGCCCGCCAGCCGGGGACGGCGTTGACCTCGATGACCAGCCAGTCGCCCCGCTCATTCTGGATCAGATCGACCCCGGCGACCACCGCCCCGGTCGCGGTCGCGGCGGCGACGGCGAGGCTCGCCTCCGATTCCGCCAGTTGGAACGGCTCCGCCGTTCCGCCCTGAGCCACGTTCGTCCGCCAGTCGTCGCGGGCGGTGCGCTTCATCGCGGCCAGTACCCGGCCATTCAGCACGAACGCCCGCACGTCCCACCCAGGATGCCGGACGAACTCCTGCGCGTAGATCACCCCGCCGGTCTGCTCGATGGCGTGGAACGTCCGCCACGCCAGCTCCTTGTCCGTCACCCGCACCATGCCCCGCCCCTCGGAGCCGAACAGCGGCTTCACCACCACGTCGCGGCCGAGCCGGTCGAAGGCAGTCATCGCGTCCTGCCACGTCTGGCAGACCACCCCGCGCGGGATCGGCAGCCCGGCGGCGCGGAGGCGGACATCCGTCAAGAACTTATCGACGCAGGTCTCCACTGCCTTCGGGTGGTTCACCACGGTTTGCCCGCGCCCGAGCGCCAGTTGCAGCGCGTCCATGCGGAACACGACCTGCTCCAGCGACCCGCCGGGCATGGTGCGGACGATCACCGCGTCGAACGCGGACAGCGAGTCGGTAGCGGTGCCAGGGTCAGCGAAGACGGTGCGGAAATCGACGGCGGTGGCGACGTGGCCGAGGGCGGTCGCGGCGCGGATCACGTCCTGGACGTGCCAGCCCGTTCCGCCGGAGAGGACGGCCAGATTCATTCCGCCGGCCCCGTGTCACCGGCCTCCGAGCCGGTGGTGTCTACGCCTTCGGGCAGGGGGTCCGGGAACAAGTCCGCCACCCGCACGCGGAAGCCGGGGAGGAGCGGTTCGCCGGGCAACTCTTGCTCGGCCGTGTACCGGCGGATCGTCCCGTCGGCGAGGTAGACCAGCACCGTCCGCAGCACCGCGTTCACCACCCAAATCATCGGCACCTTCACGAGCAGGTAGTCGTTCACCTTGTCGTCCACGTCCTCGTACAGGTCGTTGGGGGACACGACCTCGACGGCCAAGTCCGGCACCAGGCGGGCGTACCCGCGGGGCGGGCGGTTGTTGGGGAAGCGACCGGCGCGGACGAACGACGCATCCGGTTTCCGGACCAGTTTCGGTCGGTGCGGGAAGCAGATGTACCCGGCATCGCCATCCAGAGCGTAGCCGAGTCGGTGGTCCTCGACGTGCGCCGCCAGGCGACGGTTGATTCTCGATTGCACGACGCCGTTTTCCGTACCCATCGGTTTCTCCACCGGTTTGCCGTCGATCAACTCCCAGCCCTTCGTCCCGGCCATCGTCTCGAACATGTCCGGCGTGATCTCCGGACGCAACTGAGCGGTCATGGCAAGCCCTCCTCGTGTCTGGACATCTTACCCAAAAAACGACTTCGCCAGCAGGTCCGGCGAGGTCTTGCCGAACGTCCGCGCGCGGCCCGACTTCAGGTTCACGAGCGTCACTTCGGCCGGCGAGAAGAGCAGCGGGTCGATCTTGTAGAAGTCGCCGTACTTGGCGAACAGGTCGGCGAACAGCGCCCCGTGGTCGGACGACGCGGACGACGGCACCTTCGGGCCGATCGCGTCGAGGATTTCGTCGTCGGTGCGGACCCACAGCGTCACGCGGCCGCCGTACAGGATGGCGTCGTTGGTGCGACCGAGGGCGGTCAGTTCGTCCGCGGCGACCGGCGGCAGCGGGGCGGTGCCGAACCCGCTGACCACCGAATGCAGGTCGAACTTCAACTCGTGCAACTTGTGCAGGGCCGTCTCCACCGACCGCGCGACGACCTGCAAACTGCCGGCAATGCTGAACGACGGGGCGACCACGAGCGTCAGCTTCTCCGCGTCGGTGGGCAGCTTGCCGACGACGTGCGCCACCACGTCCTCGGTGACGTGCTTGCGCGATTCCAGCACGCCGACGGCACACGGCGCGGTCTCGGCCAGCTTCAACTCGGTCAGCAGTTCCTCCCGCGCCACCAGCGCCCGCATCGGACCGGACCCCATGGCGAAGAAGCGGTCCACCTGCACCTTCATGCCCGCGTACTGGGACGCCATGCAAGCCCGCAGCGGGTCGTCGGTCCAGACCTGCACCAGCGGCCCGCCGTCGCCGGGGACGAGCGTGACTTCGGCCAGGTCGGACAGGCACGTCCGTGCCATCAGTAGCCCGGCGCGGAGGCTGCCCGTGACGGCCCCGCCGCAGTCGATGACCCGCGCGCCGCCGACCGTGGACACCGCCACCCGTAGTCGCGCGGCGTCGCGTTCCAGTTCGTCCGCGACGGCCCAAGCCCGTTCGTTCAGGGTCATTCGCGATCCTCCTGTTCGCCCGCCGCGCCAGCAAGGGGCGAACCGCCAAAGTTGCCGGCCCCTTGCTGGCGCGGCGGGCTAACAAAACCGAGAACAGACAGCAAGCGGCGAACCGCCTGAGTTGCCGGCCCCTTGCTGGCGCGGCGGGCTAACAAACCACACCGAACAGCGTATCCAGTTCCGCCGCCCGCCGCCGCAGCTCGGCCACGCACTCGGCTTCGGTCCCGGCTTCGGCCAAGATCGTCATCACCGGTCGGCCTGTCCCGATGACCGCTCCGCCGTCCGGGATGTCGGCGAAGTCCGGCCGTCGCCAAACATCGGTACAGTTGGCGAGGCTTTCGTCCCACGGGCCGGAGGCGGGGAACGTCAGCGGTGCGGCGGCGTAGTAGATGCCCTTGCCCACCACCGTGCGGGCGGCCGTCGGCGGTCCGGCGGGACCAAGGAACGCCCGGCCGGTGGCGTACTCCAGCACCTCCGCCCCGGCCGTGTAGCGCGGGTTCACTTCGATGGTCCACGGCGTGCCGCTACCCCGGTCCATGAAGTCGGTGCCCCAGCAGTGCCGTAGCTCGAAGTCGGCATACGCTTGCAGGTGGAACAGCATCCAATTCGCAAGCGATTCGTCTTCCCGCGCGAGGTTGCCGGCGTACCCGAACGGCGGCGCGTGGAGCCAGTCGGTGCCGACGAGTTGCACCGTCATCCCGAACAGCCACGTCGCCTCGGCGTCCCGACGGAACAGCGCCGACATCGGTCGGCCGTCGAGGAACTGCTGAAGGCACTCGCGGACGTTCGCCGAGGCGGGGTCGAAGTCGCTGGACTTGGCGAAGCGGACGTGCGACCCGCCGGCCGACGCGACGGCTTTTCGCAGCCACGTTCCCCCGTTCGGTGGCGTGCTGCCGACTGGGAGCGTATCGGGGAACCGCCCGCCGCTCGCACGCACGGCCACGCCGAGTTGGTACGGGTCGCGGACTTTCTTCAGCACCTCCGGCCCGTTGCCGATCAACTCCCGCGTTTCGGAGATGGCCGCGACCACCTCCGGGTAGTTCTCCAGCCCGCCGGTGTACATCCACGGGCCGGGCGGTGCTTGCGCCGCCAGCGGGATGAAACCGTGCGGGTAGTCGGCGGGATCGCACTTCAGCACCGGGCAGAGCCGGCGCGTGTCCGCGTCGGCGAAGAGGTCGATCACGAACGGGTCGAACCCGGCGCGGAGGGCGGACGCCGCCGCCGCGCGGCCGCTCGCGCCCACGATCAGCAGGGGACGGCTCACGGCTTCCGCTTCGCCGCGGCGTCGAGTTCCTCCAGCCGCTCGATCTCGTCGTCCAGGCGATCCGAGACGGTGTCCTTGTCGGGGTTCGTCAGTTCCAGAGTGAACCGCCGTTCGTCCGGCGGCTTCGCCAGTTCGTCCGCCTTCAGCTTGGCCTTGCGGGCCATCACACGGTCCAGCTCGACCGACACCGCGCGGAGGTCGGGGGTGAGGGAGTTGAAGCCGTACAACCGGTCGGCCGGCTTCTTGCGGTACTGGCGGTCCACGAACTTGGTCTTGTCCTCCCAGTTCTTCACCGGGATGTGCAGGCCGAACCAGCGGCGGACGGCCTGGAGTTCGGCGAACCGCGTGACCCGCAGGACATCCATGTAGTCGTCCGTCCACGCCGGGATGCGGGCGTCGGGCAGGATCGGCCGCCACGTCAGGAGCAGCGGGTCGCCGTCCTTGCGGTACGACCCGGCCGGCGGCGGCGGGTTCAGGAACGCCTCGCCCAACTCCTGGTCGTTCCGCGCCAGCACCACCCAGCTCGACGCCGTCTTGCCGGGCGGGGCGTCGTTGTCGTCGGCGTACAGCCGGCAGACCATCCCCAACTCGTCGGCGATGGCCTGGACGACCGGCTCCAGCCGCAAGTAGCGGTTGGAGACGTGCAGCGCCAGCAGGCCGTTCGCGGCCAGCCGGTCGCGGTACATCCGCACCGCCTCGACGGTCAGCAGGTGCGTCGGGATGGAGTCGGAACTGAAGGCGTCGATGAGCAGCAGGTCGTACCGGCGGTCGGGCTGTTCCTCCAGCGTCAGGCGGGCGTCGCCGAGGACGATCTCCACGTCGGCCCCGCGCTTCCGCGCGTCGGTCACGTAGGTGAACGAGCGGCTGCCGCCGACGATCATGCGGCGGACCCGCGGCGCGAGGACGACGCCCGTGCGGTCGATGTCGGCGAGGACGGCGTCGATCTTGCCGCCCGCGCGGAGGAGGCCGCGCACCGGCTCGGCCAGGGCCACCTCATACTCCCGCACGCTCCGCTCAATGGTCTCCAACCGTTTCAACTCGTCCGCGTTGGTCGGCCAGCCCTCGGCCGTCGTCTTGCGGATTTCCCGTTCGCCGACCGCCTTCAGCTCGGCCATCTTGCCGAGCAACTGCGGGCCGAGTTCGTCCCCGCTGTCGATCATGTCCTTCACCGCCCGGTCGATCTCGTAGAAGGTCATCTTCTGGCCGGCCTCCGCGTAGGCGGCGGCGGACCCGGTGCCGAGGCCGACCATGCCCACCCACGGCAGCCGCTTGCGGCGGAACCCCTCGCGGAGGATGGCCCCGACCGGGCCGGTGCGGTGGTAGTACGTGAGCGGATCCTTCGAGTGGTCCCACACTTCCGGCGCGCCGTGCAGGACCAGCGCCTCCAGCCCGGAGAAGGCCCCCAGCACGCGGACCTGATCGCGGAGGGTGGGCAGCTCGAAGTCCTCGGCGAACTGCCGCCCGTGCAGGGTGGTGCCGTGGGACAGGCTCCGCATCAGGGGGCCCACGGGGTAGCCGGTCGGCACGGACCCCTTCGTCACCGTGCCGTCGTCGGCCCGGACGGTGCCCTCCGTCGCCGGCATGTAGAGCTGCTCGCTCCGATCCGGCCCCTCGTCGATCCGCAGGATGCCGTAGTAGCTGCGGTACGACATCTTCACCCCGGCCTGGTTGGCCTCGCGGTAGTGGTGGACGAACAGCACCGCCAGCACGCACAGGCCGAACCGTAGCGGCCGGTCGATGAACAGGAAGCAGAGCATGCACGGCGGGGCGAACACGGCGAACTGCATCACCGTGCCCGGCTCGACGACCAGCCGCCAGCCGCCCCGCGCGAACACCGCCATGAGGGCCTCCGCCGTCCACGCCGTCGCCACCTTCACCCGCGCCCAGGAGTCCAGCCAGACCAGCCCGGCGACGACCGCCACCATCAGGACGGGGACGACGAAATCCAGCAGACGCGACAGGAGCCACTGGTCCTCGGCCTTCTCGCCGTCCGCCGCGCCCGCCGCGGTTTTCGTCGGCGGCTTCGCCGGGTCCGGCTCGTCCGGTCGGCCGACCGCGGCCGACACCGCCGGCAGCAGCAGGCAGCCGATCACGATGGCGATGTGGTACTCGTACAGTTGCGGGAAGATGAGCGGGGCGAGCAGGGCGTTGAACAGCCCGCCGAGCACCCCGCCGAACGAGATCCACAGGAAGTAGTTCGTCAGGAACTTCGGGTCCGGCCGGTCGTGGGCCAACTCGCCGTGCATGAGGAGCGAGAGCAGGAAGAAGTTGGTGATGTGCAAGGCCGCCTGCCCGCCGTCGCTCAGTTTCACGCCGGAGGTCTCGACGAACACGAGCAGCAGCGTGACCACCGGCGTTAAGTTCACCAGCACCAGGCGGAACCAGCCGGGCATCTTGGCGAACGCGATGATGAACGTGACGAGGTACAGGGCGAGGGGGATGAGCCACAGGAGCGGGAACGACCCCACGTCAGTCGTCATCTTGGTGGTGATGCCGAGCATCAGGCTGGACGGGACGAACCCGAGCAGCGCCCACTTCCACTTCCGCCACGCGGGCGGCGCGGCCGCCGCGCGGGGGGCGTCGGCCGACGGCTTGCTCGGCGGCCGGACGGGGTCGAGGGTCGCCCGCCCGCACGCCGCCACCGCGACGAGCAGCACCAGGAACCCGCCCGCGAACAGCCACGTCTGTTCGGCGAGGCGGAAGTGCGGCTCGACGAACACGAGGTAGCCGACGAGCGAGAGCAGGCTGCCGGCGTTGCTCGCCGCGTACAGGAAGTACGGGTCGCGGCTGGACGGGTGGCCGGTGGCGGTGAACCACCGCTGGAGCAGCGGCGCGCTCGTGGACACGACGAAGAACGGGACGCCGACGGCGACCGCGAGCATCAGGACGAGCGGGAAGAACGGCACGCTGGTGCCGCGCGGGGCGAGCCGCTTCACGACCGCCAGCGCGGACCCGTCGGGCGTCAGGAAGTGCGCGGCGGCCAGCACCGTCACCGCCAGCCCGAACACGGCGAGGTGGACGGTCACCTGCCGCCACTGGTCCTTCAGGCCGTTCAGCTTGTGCGCGTACCAGTACCCGCCGAGCAGGAGCGCCTGGAAGAACACCATGCAGGTGTTCCACACGGCGGAGCTGCCGCCGACGTAGGGCAGCACCATCTTCCCGACCATCGGCTGGACCAGGAACAGGAGCAGCGCGCTGGTGAACACGGTGACGGTGAACAGGACGGGCACGGGCGCGGCTCCGAGGCGGCAGGAGAGGTGTATCTTCCTATTTCTTGTGGCACCGGCCTCCGAGCCGGTGGTCCGACGCGCTCACCGGCTCGGAGGCCGGTGCCACAAGGTCACTTGGCGCTAGGCAGTGGCGGGAAGTTGAACGACCGAGTCGGCGCGTCCAACGTAGCCTGACTCTCCCGAGTCGGGCCGTGGGCCAGTGGCGGCTCGGCCCGACTCGGGA
>JAYUFU010000092.1:0-2330 GCA_043738505.1 Fimbriiglobus sp.
CACCCGTCGCCCGTCGCCTTCCACATCTCCCATCGTCGCGCGGCAGCCGGGCAGGAACTCCACGCCGGCCGTCACCGCCTCGCCGATCAGCGCAAGGTCGAACGCCTCCCGCGACAAACTCACGCCGCTCAACGGAACGGTTGCCATCCGCCCACCGACGGCCAGCTTCAGCGAATGGAGCGACACGGCACCGAGGGCGTGCGGCAGCTCCCCCAGCCCGACCGCCGCCAGCGCCGCCAGCGCGTTGCCGTTCAGACAGCAGCCGCACACCTTCCGCCGGGGGAACGTGGCCTTGTCCACCATCAACACCGACTGGCCGCGTCGGGCCAGCTCGCGCGCCGCCACCGCGCCGGCGGGTCCGGCCCCGATCACGATCGCGTCGTACCGGTCGCGGGTCGGGGTCATGCCTTCTCCCATGTCAGCAGTTGGCGGCACGGGAACTTCGACTTCACCACGGCCCCGGCGAGGCCGGCCGCGTCCGCGAGGGCTTTCATCTCGTTCACCGTGAACGCCCCGCGGACGGACAGCGGCCCGTCGGTGTGGACGATCCGCGACCGGCTCAGAACCCGCGACGCGAGCCAGACGGCGCAGAAGTTGAACCGCCCCCGCGCCAGATCGTTCACCAGCACCAGCCGGTCAGTGGCGGCTTTCATCCGCGCCAGCAGGCGGATCGCGTCGGCTTCGTCGAGGTGGTGGACGAAGAGCGAACAGATCACGGCGTCGTACCCGGCCGGCAGCGGGTCGCGGAGGACATCGTGGACGAAGAAGCGGAGGCGTGGGGCGTCCGCGCGCCCCGTCGTGTCGCGGCAAACCTGGAGGTTTGCTTCGGCCACGGCGGTCGGGCTGATGTCGCAACCGGACAGGTCCATCGGGAGGCCGGCGCGGTCGGCGCGGCGGGCCAGCGACAGCGGGATGTCACCGGACCCGGTGGCCACGTCCAGCACCCGTAGCGGCCGACCCAGACTGGCCGCGAGGCGCTTCAACGGCGGCCACAGCAGGTTCGCCGCGCCGGTCCAGCGGTTGATGCGGGCCAGCCCGGCCAGCGCGCGGCGGTGCCGGTCGGGCGGCAGGGCGGGGTCGTCCATGAGTTCCGGCCGGCGGTCGCGGGCGCGGAGGGCGGCGAGGAACATGGGGAAAGTGTACGCCGCCGAATGAAAGGTCGGCGGGGTTCGGTCGTCCATAGAATACGGTATCCTTCCGGTGGCCCGCGCCGCCGGCCCCAGAGTTCCCACCAGAGAGTCGCACCGATGCGTCAACTGTTCGCCGCCGCCCTGCTCGGGTCGGCCATCGCCGGGGCCGCGTGCGGCCAGGAGAAGAAGCCGGCCGCCGAACCGCCGCCGAAGGCCGGCGTCCCCGCCGCGAAGCTGGCCGTCGGCGACGTCGCCCCGCCGCTGAAAGTCACGAAGTGGCTCCAAGGGGAGGAGGTCAAGGCGTTCGCCAAGGACAAGGTGTACGTGGTCGAGTTCTGGGCCACCTGGTGCGGGCCGTGCATCAAGGCCATGCCGCACCTGAACGAACTCCAGGCGGAGTACAAGGTGGTCGGCCTAGAAGTGATCGGCCTGACCTCGAAGGACCCGAACAACAGTCAGATGGCGGTGGAGGAGTTCGTCACCAAGAACGGGAAGAAGTTCACCTACCGCTTCGCCTACTGCGACGACCGGGACACCGACAAGGCGTACATGGAGGCCAGCGGGCAGGACGGCATCCCGTGTTCGTTCGTCATCGGCAAGGACGGCAAGATCGCCTTCATTGGCCACCCGATGGAACTGGACGACGTGCTGCCGCTGGTGCTGGAGGGCAAGTGGGACGGCAAGAAGTCGGCCGACGCCCTGGCCGCCACCAAGAAGGAACTGGACGACATCCTCGAAGCCGGCCAGAAGGACGCGGCGAAGGCGCTGGACGGGCTGACGGCGTTCGTCGGCAAGTACCCGGAGTACGCCGGCCGCGACCAGTTCCTCATCCGGCGGATGGTGCTGACCATGCAGGCCAAGAAGTTCGACGACGCCAAGGTGCAGGCCGAAGCGATGATCGCGCTGGCCGAGAAGAAGAAGAAGGCCACCCCCGCCGCGTACGCCGGCATGATCCTCGGCGACAAGGGGCTGAACCCGGACAAGAAGCACCTGGACGTGGCCGTGAAGGGCGTGGACCTGGCGCTCAAGCTGGAGCCGAAGGACATCTCGCTGGCCCTGGCCGCGATCGACGTGTACCTGGCCGCCGGCAAGCCGGACGCGGCTGCCGCCGCCGGCAAGCAAGCGATGGACGCCGCCACCGGGGAAAGCCCCAAAGTGATGGAGCAGGTGCAGAAAGCCGTGAAGGAGAAGCTGGCCGGC
>JAYUFU010000093.1:0-7243 GCA_043738505.1 Fimbriiglobus sp.
GAAGACGCTCCCTCGCGGTCGCGGCTCGTTCCACGCACGGCCTCGCCATCCCGCACTTCACTTGGCGTTGTGCCTCCGTTCCACCATCGGTATTGGCCCCGCTCAATCGGATTTCGTTTCGCGCATTCGCCACACCAGCCGAGGGGGGCTAGGCATGGGGCGGCCGTTCCTTTTCCCGCATCTCGCCGCCGTCGTGGCCCTGGCCGTCGCCGGCTGGGCCGTCGCGCAACGGCCGGCCATACCGCCGCCGCTCCCCGCGTTACCGCCGGCTCCCACCGGCGCGCAGTCGATCCCACTGGCGCAGGCCGACGCCGCGGACAAGGTGCTGCCGATCAACTTGGCGACCGCGCTCCAGTTGGCCCACGCCCGGCCGCTGGACGTGCAAATCGCCGCCCGCCAAGTGACCCTCGCCGCCCGCCAACTGGACCGCGCCAAGCTGCTGTGGGTGCCGAACCTCGTCACCGGCCTGGACTACTTCCGACACGACGGCGGGCAGCAGAACTTCACCGGCGACATCGTGCGGTCGAGCCGCGGGTCGCTGGCCGTCGGCGTCGGGCCGAACGTGGTGTTCAACATCTCCGACGCCATCTACGCCCCGCTGGTGGCGAAGCAGGACTTGCGCGCCCGCCGGGCGCAGCAGCAGGCGGCCGCGAACGACTCCACGCTGGCCGTGGCCGAGGCGTACTTCGGCGTCCAGCAGGCGCGGGGCGAACTGGCGGGCGCGGCAGTGGCGCTGACGAAGGCCGAGGAGGTGGCGCGGAAAGCGGAGAAGCTGGCCGACGGTCTCGCCCCGCCGCTGGAAGCCAGCCGGGCGAAGGTGGAACTGGCCCGCCGGCAACAGGCCGCGACCACCGCCCGCGAGCGGTGGCGGGTGGCCAGCGCCGAACTCGTCCGCCTGCTCCGCCTCGAACCCGGCACGCTGGTCGAGCCGATGGAGCCGCCGTTCCTCACGGTCGCCGTCATCGACCCGACCGCCACCGTGGACGCGCTCATCCCCATCGGCCTGACCAACCGGCCGGAGTTGGCCGCGCACCAGGCGGTCGTGCAGGCGGCCCTCGCCCGGCTGAAGCAGGAGCAAATTCGCCCGCTGGTGCCGAGCATCGCCCTGCGCAGCACCGCGACGAACCCCAGCGGGTCGCTCGGCTGGGCGGGGTTCGGCGGCGGGCCGAACGACAAGCTGAACGGGTTCGGCGGCCGGTTCGACGTGGACCTGCAAGTGCTGTGGGAGTTCCAGTCGCTCGGCTTCGGGAACAAGGCGCGGGTAGGCGAGCGGCGGGCCGAACAGGAGGCCGCGACGCTGGAGATGTTCCGCGCGCAGGACCGCGTGGCCGCCGAAGTGAGTACCGCGTTCGCCCAGGTGAAATCGGCCGGCGACCGGCTGGCGCAAAGCGAGCCGGCGCTGAAGGACGCACTGGAACTGGTGGACAAGAGCCTGCAAGGGATGACGCAGACGCGGCGGATCGGGACGGCGCTGACGCTGGTGGTCCGCCCGCAGGAAGTGGTGGCGGCGGTGCAGGCGCTGGGGCAGGCGAACGCCGACTACTACGCCGCCGTCGGCGACTACAACCGGTCGCAGTTCCGACTGTACCGGGCGCTGGGGCACCCCGGCCACAGCCTCGCGGGGGCGGTGCCGCAGGTCGCCTCGGCCGACCCGCTGCCGCCTCCGCAGTCGATGCCGGCGGTTCGTTCGCCGCAGCCGGTCAGCGTCCACCCGCCGGTCGTGCCGATCCTCGTCGGGCCGCCCGGCCGCACACTTTCGCTCCCGCCAACCGAACTGCCGACGCCGCGCGGCGCGATGCCCCGCGACGCATCGGACCTTCTTCCCCCACCACCAGTGGCGACGACGACGGCTCGACTGTCCCCGTGGGATTTGCCGATCACCCGGCACCTGCTCGCCGCTCGCCGGACTGCGGGGGCGGTGCAAGTCGTGGCGCACCGCGAGCCGGCTCCCGCGCCACCGACCGCCGAAATCCCGTGGCAGCCGATCATTCCCGAAACCGGGGGTTCCACCCCGCTCCCGACCCCGCTGACCGCGCCCGCCTTGCCGATTCCCAAACGTCCTACGGACACCCCGCCACCCGCCGTGGCCCCACCGCCGGCCCCGAAAGACGAGGGCATCCAGTGGGAAACCATCCGCCCCGGCGAACCGGCGAAGCGGAAGTACGAGTCGCTATTTCGGTAGGTGATCCGTGCGGTGTCGTCTCGCGTCAGATCGCGTCCGCTACTCTTCGTCTTGTACGGCGACGGTCCAGATCCGTTTGAGGGGCAGTTCGGCTCGAATTTCCTCGTCCAACTTTTCATAGTTAGCGAAGAGCGCTTCCAGAAGTTCCTGTTGCGCCCAGAGCCGAACCCGGAAGAAGCTCTGGGCGAGTTCTTTCTGCACCGTCGATTTGTACCCGCTCCAAGACACGAACAGCCCTTCCTGCGCGCCGAACTTCGTGACGGCTCCGATCAGTTTGTCCACGGTCGGCCGATCGACGGGGCTGCTCTCGGACTTCACTTCGACGCACAGCCGTGGCATGCCGAAGCCGAGCGGGCCGGCCCCGGCGAGGATGTCTGCCCCGCCGTCCGCGCCTTCCGGACTTCGGTAGGTCGTGTACCCCTGCGCCTTCAGGATGGCTTCGACCAAGTACGTCAGCGCGTGCCCTTTGAATCGGGCGGAGATCAGTCGGGCGATTTGATCCCGTGCCGCCTCCTCCAGGTCCGTGCCCTCGTTCGCGTCGTCCGGCGGTTCGGCGGCCGACGGAACTGGTTTCACGATGGCCGAAAGTTGCTCGGGCTTCCAGCCGTTGGCCCGCATTTTGGCCAGCCGGGCCTCGGCGTTGTTCGACTGTACTCGGCAAATCGTCATGAACGCGCCGAACGTGTTGAGCAAGTCCTTCCCGAAATTGTCGCGGGGAATCGGCTCGGAGATCCACTTCACCGTCCGCCAGTGGTAAAACGGGTTCGCGGCGGTAGCGTCGAACTCGTAGTCGCCCGTGACCTCCCCGATCAGTATCGCCCGTTGCGATTTCAAAGGGAGTACCACGACATCGCCCCGCTGGATCGCGTGGGCGAACGGCCACAACTGGCTGGCCCAGTTCGTGAGCCGTTTCGGTTTTGCGTCGGGGTAGCGCGCCGCCAAGGATTCGTCCAACTTCTGGCGACTACCCAGGCCGGAGATGTCGATGTTGAACCGATCCCAAGTCACATAGACTCGGCAGTCTTGGATGAACTTGGCTTCGAACTCGCCGTGCGAGCCGGCACGAATCAGCCATGCCGCCATAAGCCACCTCCAAAACACCGTGGATAGGCGAGCCGTCCGGAGAAACACGACCACCCATGCCGAACGTCGGCACCCCGCATCAACTGGTCGGTGGCGGTGTACGCCTCGGCGACCCACTCGGCGATCCTTTTTGGGTGCGGCGGCGAACCGGCGGTGCGATCAGGTGTGAGGTCAGTCAATCATTCACCGCTTCTCGGCCGAGACTTTGAGCGAGTGTAGCGGCTTGGTTTTTTAGCCCGCCGCGCGAGCAAGGGCCAAGCCGCCGCAGCGGACAACCGGGCACCGTAGCACCGCAACACCACACGGCCCTTGCTCGCGCGGCGGCGGGGGGGGGCTTCTTCTCGTGCCCCTCGCCCGGCACGGCTACGTCCGGCGTCACGAGTTGGCGACCGCCGCCGTCGCCTCCACCGGTTCGCCCGCCACCTCCTCGACCGCGACGCCGTGTTCGATCACCTTCATGGACCGCCACTTGCCGCCCTGGAACCGCGCCCCGAACGCCACCGCCAGCGCCACCACCCACAGGGTGGCGAACGCCCACGCGGCGTACAGCCCCCACTCCAGTTTCCAGCACAGGTACGACGGCAGCACCATCAGCGGCCACGACGTGCCGATGGCGATGAGCGACACGAACCGCGTGTCGCCGGCCCCCCGCAGGGCGTAGGCGTACACGATGTTCGCGCCGTCCGCCAGCGAGTACGCGGCGACGAACAGCAGCAGCGTCGGGATGATCGGCCCGACGGCGTCCCACTCGGCCGGGGTCATCTCGGCGGCGAACGGGGCGACGATCAGCCACGGCACCGAGCAGTACAGGACGGCGATGCAGCCCATGTAGGCCGTGGCCAGCGCCGCCCCGGCGTGGGTGGTGCGGGCGGACAGGTCCGGCCGGTTCTCCCCCTGCCGCTTGCCGACCAGCACCTCCACCCCCTGGCCCAGTCCCATCACCGGCAGGAACGTCAGCAGGTTCATGGTGAACGTCAGCGTGGTGGCGGCCAGCTCCGCCTTCCCCAAGTTGCCGATCATCAGGATGAACGCCGTGAACGCCACCGCCTCGATGCAGAACTGGAGGCCGTTCGGCAGGCCGTAGTTCATCAGCCGCTTGAACAGCGCCGGGTCGAACCGCCAGCCGGACACGGTGGCGAACTCCTCCCGATACTGCCTGCGGAACAACAGTATCAGCCCCAGCACGGCCGACACCAGGCTGCCCAGCGCCGCCGCCAGCCCGGCCCCGAACATGGCCGCCGCCGGGTCGTCCCGGTTCCACAGGATCAGGGGCACCGCCAGCAGCGCGTTCGTCGCCGCGCCGACGGCGTTGATGAGCAGCACCATCCAGCTCTTCTGCCGGCCGGCGAAGAAGGCGTTCACCCCGGCCACCAGCAGCATCGGCAGCGCGGCCAGGCACATGCCGCGGAAGTAGACGGCCTCCAACGCCTTCACCGCCGGCGGGTGGTCGGTGGCAGCGATGATGACATCCACCAGCGGGATGAACAGCGGGAACGCCAGCCCGGCAAGGACGGCGAAGTACAACCCCTGCCAGACCACCGGCCCGACCCGGTTCGGCCGCCCCGCCCCCAGGTACTGGGCGACGAACACCGTCACGTACAGGACGGTGAACTGGAGCAGCGCCATCGGCACCCAGAAGTAGCCGACGGTGGGCATGGCGGCGGCCACCGCGTCGGCGTTCACCCCGGCCACGAACAGCCGGTCGATGAACACCTGGACGGTGGTGAAGCTGGAACTCAGGATGAACGGCCCGGACAGGGCCAGCAGCTCGCGGCAGGCTTGCCAGAAGGTGCGCGGTTCGTCGGCGGGCGGGGCGGGCGATTCGGGGGAGGGCGTCATCCGGGAATGATACCGCGCCGCCGGCCGGCGGGTACAATGGGGGCAGTTTCCCACTGGAAAGGGGCGATGTATGACAACCATCACTGGCATCTACCGCAACGGCCGCGTCGAGTTTGCCGACCCGGTTCCGACCTGGGCGGACGGCTCCCCCGTCGCCGTGAGCGAACCCGAGACGGCACCGTCCGGGATCGACATCACCTGCGACAGCCCGGAGGCCATCGCCGCCTGGATCGCGTGGTACGACGAACTGCACGATTGGATTCGCGGCGAGACGGACACCGAAGCCACGGTCATCGAATCGCCGTCATCACCATCTTGAATCGCTAGTACGATTGGAACGCTGGTTCCACAGGGTTTGGCTCATGCATTCCCCCGTAGAAGACCCAGCGCGAGCCAGATCAGGCCGAACAGCCAAAGTGGCAGGATGAAGAATCGCCCTCCTCGATCCGGAAACAGGCCGTAACCAAGCGACCACAAACTTCTGACCGCGACATCGGCTCCCGTCGCGATGGGGCCACCGATCAGAAGCACGGTGTTCGACCTCGTGTCTCCGATCACATATCCGATCAGTGCCGCGAGACCGAAGCAGATGCCGATCAGCAGGTAGCCGGTGCGATTGTACAGACCGCATTCGCCGTACCCGAACACCGCCGCGACGGCCAACCACCACGGTAGAGGGGTCGGCGGCACCGGCACGGGGTGCGGGGCGAGAGAATCCGCTGGCCCGACGACTTGGCGGACTGGTTCCGGCGGCTCGTCCAATCGATTCCGGCACTCGAAACAGAAGGCATCTCGCATCGTTCCCAGTCGGACTCCGCAGTGAGGACAGGTGTCACCCATCGTTAATCCTCCGCGCGTTGGAATGGATCAGTGTAGGTTTCCGACCCGCCCGGCGGCAGCCACGGCCAAGGTTTGCGGTGTGCCGCAGTCTTGTCGTCATCCCGTCGCCCCATTGACACCGCGCGGCCGCCGCGAACAATGACAGCCGCCGCCACGCGCGATGCCCGCCGACCGTCCCTTTCCCCGCCGAGGCCCCCGTCATGACCCGTCTGCTGTCCGTCGCCCTGTTCACCGCCTGCGCGGTTGGGGTGGCGTCGCTGTCCCTCGATCCCGCCGCCGCCCAAGACCCGAAGACCAAGGACAAGGAGAAGGCCAAGCCGCCGGCGAAGCCGGCCCGCATCGCCGTCAGCGAGCCGAAGGAGCTGGCCGACGACAAGGACTTCGCCATTCAGGGCGAGTACGAGGGGGCGATGGTGTTGAACAGCGGCGAGAAGAAGATCGGCGTGCAAGTGGTGGCCAAAGGCGCGGGCAAGTTCGCCGTCAAAGTGCTGATCGGCGGGCTGCCCGGTGCCGGCGCGGACCCGAAGGCCGAACCGATGACGGCCGAGGCGAAGCGGGGCGACGGCGACTCGGCCGAGATCACCGGCAAGACGCTGAGCGGCAGCATCGGCGGCGGCAAGCTGACCCTGAAGGACGGCATGAAGATCGACTCCACCTTGACGAAGGTGGCCCGCACTTCGCCGACGGTCGGGGCCAAGCCGCCGGAGGGGGCCGAGGTGCTGTTCACCAAGGCCGGGGACGAGGCGAACTGGACCGGCGGCAAGCTGGTCAGCCTGTCGGACGGCAAGTTCCTGAACACCGGCATCAAGACCAAGAAGGCGTTCGGCAGCTTCACGGCGCACGTCGAGTTCCGCCTGCCGTGGATGCCGAACAGCAGCGGCCAGGGGCGGGGCAACTCCGGCTTCTACGTGCAAGACCGGTACGAAATCCAGGTGCTGGACAGCTTCGGCCTGAAAGGGGAGAACAACGAGTGCGGCGGCATTTACACGCTGCACAAGCCGAGCGTGAACATGTGCCTGCCGCCGATGGCGTGGCAGACCTACGACATCGAGTTCACTGCCGCCAAGTTCGACGGCGACACGAAGACCTACCCGGCCACCCTGACGCTGACCCACAACGGGGTGAAAATCCACGACAAGGTGGAACTGAAAGGGCCGACCGGCGGCGGCCAACCGGAGTCGGCCAAGCCCGGCCCGATCCAACTGCAGAACCACGGCGACCCGCTGGTCTTCCGCAACATCTGGGTCGTCGAGACGAAATGAGTGTTTACGAGCCGCGACCGCCAGGGAGCGTCTTGTT
>JAYUFU010000094.1:0-7235 GCA_043738505.1 Fimbriiglobus sp.
CCTGTCGGTCGCCGTCGTCCGCAACCGGCCGGCCGGCGAGTCGGCCACGTCCGCCTTCCCCGAACCGCTCAGCTACGCCAAGCCGTCCACCTGCGGGCGGTTCGTGTTCGTCGTGTTCGGCGAGCGGAAGCACGAGGACGCGCTGCCCGACGGCGAGATGAAGCGGAAAATCCTCGCCACCCGCCAGACGTACCCCGCGCCGGGTCTGTACGCCGCCGACGACCCGACGAAGCCGCTGTGGGGGATCGACGGCCTGTACGCGCCGGACGAGAACGTGTACGTCCCGGCCGGCGGCGAGTTCGTCGTCCGCATCGACGGCGAGTGGTGGAAGACCAAGAACTACGTCGCCGGCCAGCGGGACCGGCTGTCGGCGGAGAAGGAGCAGGCGCAGCTCGACGCGCCGGCCGTCAGCTTCCTGTCGAAGGCCGGCGTCCGCAGTTACGCCCTGAAGGACGTGGTCCGCGACAAGGACCGACTGCCGCACTCGCCGGACCACATCATCTGGCCCGGCGGCGCGGCGCTGAACGAGAAGACCGGGCAGTTCCTGCTGTACACGCAGGACGCGCACCGGGTGGTGTTCGACGCCCGCACCGGCGACGTGGTGTCGCGGGGCGAGGTCGGGTTCGGCAGCCGGTTCGCGCAGAACGTGGTGACGGTGACGATCGCGCTGACGGTGGTGCTGGCGGTCGGCTGGGCGGCCTACGCCTGGAAGCGCCGCAAGCCGCCGCCGGCCTAAGACCGCGCCACCGGTGTAGAATGGCGGCGGGAAGAAGTTGGGCGGCACTCGGAAATGACGGCATCCTCCGAGCCTTTGGCCGCTACTATCCAGATCTCAAACCGGAACAACCATGACCGAGTACATTGCTTCTGTTCTCTCTTCTCTGCTCGCAGGCGGTGTCGTTGCCGCTGCACTCGTCTTCTGTGCGAAGACGTACCTTGGCGAGAAAATTAAGGCGTCTATCCAGAGCGAGTACAACTTAAAGCTTGAACACTTCAAGACGGAGCTAAAGCTTGAAGCGGACGCCAAGCTTGAATCCCTAAAATCCGAGCTTAGCAGGGCAAATACAGAACACCAGATCAGATTCAGCCAGCTACAGGCCAAGGTGGCTGAGTCTATCAGCGAGGTGTACGCGGCCATTCGCCTCTGCAAGACTGAATTCGATATCTTTACAGACCCTATGTTCGTATACCCAAAAGACGAACAGGAGCAGGTCGCAAAGAACTTCGTTGACGCATTGCAATCATGTCAAAGGACGACGTTGACAAAACTAATATTTTTCCAGCAAGACACGGCGAAAAAACTTGAAGAGTTGGTTCGCGATTTCGGCCTGCTTGCTCTGCAACACCGGACCAGTCGCGATAGTACCGACCGCAGAATCCAAGAAGATGTCCGGCAACGCATCGACACTGGGTTGCCAGCCCTACTTGAACTCGTGGAGCAAGAGTTCCGGAAGGCGCTCGGCTTTCTCAAAGACGAATCGCAGCGAACAGCCTGAGCATATCCCCAATTCGGGCAAAAAACTCGCGTGGCTCCCCCACCCGGTTCGCGCGCGAAGCCTCATTCTTTCACCCCGCCCTCCCCGCTGGTCCGCCAAACGACGGTGCCTCCCGACCCAGCCCGACCGGATCGGGGGCGTTAGTGCCACGGCTCGCCCAAAACCGCGATGCCCTCCGTGAGTTGGAGAGCGAGAAGCCGCTGAGTTTGCCTGACACCCTCGGGCGGACCAACTCCGGCGAGACGAGTACCAGTGTGTCCGACTTGAGCGTCCGTAGGTAGACCGGATCAACCCGCTTCCCGTCCGCCGGGGCGAGGTCGGGTTCGGCAGCCGGTTCGCGCAGAACGTGGTGACGGTAACGATCGCGCTGACGGTGGTGCTGGCGGTCGGCTGGGCCGCCTACGCCTGGAAGCGCCGCAAGCCGCCGCCGGGCGCGACGGGCTGAGGCCCGCAGTCAGTCGTCGAGGAAGCTGAGATCGACGCCCGTCGCGCCCGACAGCGCCCACAGCGGGATGCCGCCGGTGGACTTCGTGGCGGTCTTCTTCAACCCCGTCTTGGCCAGCCGGAGTTCGGCCAGGTTGGGGGTGAACTGCAAGCCGAGGTCGCCGGTGCCGGGCACCGCCATGAGCCTCGTCTGCCTGGGCCCCGCCGACGTCAGCGGTTTGAGGCCGAGGGGCACCACGTCCGCGCCTTCCAGGTGCCACACCTCGTGCCCGCCGGCGCACGGCCGCACCTTCAGGTCGAGCGTCGCCACCACGCCGACGTCGTACCCGTCGTCCTCGGTCATGTTGAAGATCACGCCGCTGGTGACCGTGTACTCGTCCGACTGGCAGCCGTTGTCGAGGATGGCGGCCGTGAGGCTCTGGAGGCCGCCGTTCGACAGCACGATCAGGGTGTTCTGGGTGACCGGCTGTTTGCCCACCCCGTAGGTGTCCTTCAGCCGCGCCGCCTCCGCCGTGTGCTTCTTCCGCCGGTCCTTGTTCACCTTGTACGCCTTGATGCGGGCGTCGAACACCTCGTACCCGTCGTCGACCATCGCCTGGAGGGTCGGGGACCCGCCGATCACGAGCAGGTGCTTGTTGGCGAACCGGTTGTTCGTCGCGTTGTTCACCCAGAACAGGGCCATTGGAATCTCCCGTGGTGCAAGGAAACGTGCCGAAGGGCGACGCGGGGGACGGCTCGCGGCATCGACCGCGCCGCCCCCCCACGGCGGACATTCTGTGCGAACGCGCAGCCGGTGGCAATCACATTCCTTCGCGGTCGCGGCGGCGGCGGGGGGTCGGCCGGCCGGCTCGGCCACCCTACCACCCGCGCCCGCCGGCCGTATCTCTTCCGGGATGGAAACGCCACCGCTTCTGCCCCCGCCGCCCGACGACCGCGGCCGCTACCTGCCGTACTCGCTGCCCCGCCGGTGGGTCGGCGACATGCTGCACGCCGCCCGCAAGGTGCCGGTCATCGCGTGCGAGCGGGTGATCCGCGTGAAGGCCATGCACGAGCTGCGGCGACAGACGCCCAAGCCGCCGAGCTGGTCGTCGCTGCTCATCAAGGCGATGGGCCTCATTTCGACGAAGATGCCGGAGCTGCGGCGGGCCTACCTGGGGTTCCCGTGGGGCCGCATTTACGAGGCCCCGTACAGCGTGGCGTCGGTCATCTTCGGCCGCGAGTTCCGGGGCGAGCAGGCCACCTTCTTCGCCCCCATGCTGCACCCGGAGCGGTCGCCGCTGGACAAGATCGGCGGCAAGTTGCAGGCGTGGAAGACCGACCCGGTCGAGGCGCACGGCGCGCTCCGCCGGCTGGTGCGGAACGCCAAACCGCCGCGGCCGATCCGCCGCGCCATGTGGTGGTTCGGGCTGAACTGGTTCGGCCTCATGCGGGCGCGGTACTTCGGCACGTTCGCGGTGAACTCGGTGGCCAGCATCGGCGGGCGGATGCTCCAGTTCGCCACCCCGCTGACGCAGGTGCTGTACTACGGGGCGGTGAACCGGGACGGCGAGATGCTCATCCAGTTCGCCTTCGACCACCGCGTGTACGACGGCATCACGGTGGCGGTGGCCAGCGTGAAGCTGGAAGAGGTGCTGAACAACGAGCTGATCGCGGAGGTGAAGGCGCTGCCGGCGACGCGGGCGGCCGCCGGGCCGCCGACGTGAGGCGAGATCGGTCGGCGCGCCGTCCCCCAATTCTGCTCTGGCGTCGGCCGCCGGCGGTCGGTATGGGATCGCCGCTCAAGTAGCGGAACCAATCGACCGACGGGGGACGCGCCATGCGAATCGGCTTGGTGTTCGGTGCCGGCGTGGCCGGACTGGCTTTTGCGACCGACGCGGCGGTGGGGCAATTCGCCGGCAGTCGGCCGCCGTCGCTTCCGCCCGGACTTCAACCGGCCGCGCCGGCGGCGTACCAGCCGCAGCCCGGCCCGGTCGTCCGCGCCAACTATCCGACGGCGGCCGAGGACACCCCGCACCCGTGGACGGTGAAGCCGGAGAACGGCGGCTGGATGATCCTGGTGAAGGGGTACGTCGGGGCGGACGCGCGGCCGCTGGCCGAGGAACTCTGCCGCGACATCCGCGACACGCACAAGGTGGCCGCGTACCTGTTCGAGCGGAACGCGGTCGAGCGGAAGCGGGAGCGGGAACTCCAGGAGGCCATCCGCAAGAAGGCCGAGGACGACGCCCAGCCGTTCCTGCGGAGCATCGAGCAGGCGAAGAAGAAGGCCGAGGCCGAGGGGTCGGTGTTCGTCCCGACCGCGGCGCGGCTGAAGGTGCCGAAGCCGCTCAACCCGCTGCCCGAGCAGTGGGCGGTGATGATCGGCGGGTTCCCCGACGGGGACACCGCCCGGAAGGCGCTGGACAAGGTGCGGACGCTGCCCATGCCGAAGGACACGCGGCTGCTCCAGGAGGCGTTCATCAGCCGGCCGAGCGAGCAGGGGGTGAAGGTCGAGCAGACGTTCCTCAACCCCTACGCCAGCGCCCTGGTGGTGCCCAACCCGACGCTCCCGTCGGCGGCCGAGGACAGGACCAAACTGGAGCCGTTCATCGTCCAGTTGAACCGCGACGTGCCGCACGGCCTGCTCGCCGTCCGCAAGCCGTGGACGCTGATGGTGAAGTCGTTCACCACGCCGATGAAGATGAACGGGCGGGACGGCGGCGGGAACGTGTTCGACCGGGCCGGCGGCGGGCTGTTCGGCAAGAAGAACAACATGCTCGACCTGACGGCCGCCCAGGCGACCCAGCTGTGCGACGCGCTGCGGCACAAGGACATGCGGCCGGCCCCGCTGGAGTCGTTCATCCTGCACCACCGCACCGGCAGCATCGTCACCGTCGGCCAGTTCGACACCCCGGACGACCCCGAGTTGCTGAAGCTCCAGCAGACCCTGCGGGGGATGACGTTCAAGGTGAAGGACGACAGGACCAAGATCGAGACCACCGAGCGGATGTTCGACACCGTGTCGCCGTTCCCCGTGCCGAAGCAGTAGGGGCGACGAGTTCGGAATTCGCGCGCGTCACTTCGACCGCCCATCGAGTCGTCCGCCATGTCGCACTTCGTCTCGCACCTGGAAGCGGCCATCGACGGCACCGTACTGCCGTTCGGCACCCTCCAGAACACGCACGCCGGCCGACCCATCTGGGTGCGGTACGACCTCGACCGCATCCGCGAAGCCGTGTCGCCGGCCGTCATCGCCACCCGCCCGCCGACCCTGTGGCGCTACCGCGAACTGCTGCCGCTGCCACTGGACGCGGAGCCGGTCACGCTCGGCGAAGGCATGACGCCGCTGCTGCGGTGCGACCGCCTCGGCGCGCAACTCGGCCTGAAGAACCTGTGGGTGAAGGACGAGAGCCAACTGCCGACGGGCAGTTTCAAGAGCCGGGGCATGACGGCCGCCGTCAGCCTGGCGAAGTGGCTGGGGGTGAAGCGGATCGCACTGCCGACGGCCGGGAACGCCGGCGGCGCGGCGGCCGCGTATGCCGCCCGCGCCGGGATGGAGTGCTTCGTGTTCATGCCGGCCGACACGCCGGTGGTGAACCAGTTCGAGCCGTACCTGTACGGGGCGAAGGCGTTCCGCGTCAACGGCCTCATCCACGACTGCGGCAAGATCGTCAAGGACGGCGCGGAACGGATGGGCTGGTTCGACTTCTCCACGCTGAAGGAGCCGTACCGCCTCGAAGGGAAGAAGACGATGGGCCTGGAGATCGCCGAGCAACTCGGCTGGCGGCTGCCCGACGTGATCCTCTACCCGACCGGCGGCGGCACCGGGTTGATCGGCATGTGGAAGGCGTTCCACGAGTTGGTCGAGTTGGGGTGGATCACGCGCGACAAGATGCCCCGTCTCTACTCCATCCAGGCCGAGGGCTGCGCGCCCATCGTCACCGCGTTTGACAAGGGCGAGCGGTTCACGGAGTTGTTCGCCGACGCGCGCACGGTGGCCAGCGGGCTACGGGTGCCGGTCGCCGTCGGAGACTTCATGATTCTCGACGCCATCCGCGCCAGCGGCGGCAAGGCCATCGCCGGCGCGGAGGCGAGCATCGGGCCGTGGATGCGGCGGGCCAGCACCGCCGAGGGCATCAGCGTCTGCCCGGAAACGGCCGTCTGCTTCGACGTGCTGGAAGGGCTGATCGCGCGCGGCGAGGTGCGGCCGCACGAAGAGGTGGTGGTGTTCAACACCGGCGCGGCGACGAAGTACCTGGAGGCGCTGCCGGCGAACCTGCCGACACTCGACAAGGACGCGGTGGACTGGTCCGCCGTCGGGTAAACCCGATCTTATCCGCCCTTCACGCTCCGTTTACATGGCCGCGATACACTCCCCACACCACTGCGGGATGTCGGCACCGGCCGACACTCGCGGAGGCGGTTCCAACCCGGAGGGATGACCATGCGGAACATGATGTGCGTGGCGGTCGTGGCGGCGGCGGTGGCGGCCGCGGCGATGACGACCGGCGCGCGGGCGGACGAGGAGAAGATCGCCCTGGACAAGCTGCCGAAGGCGGTCGTCGAAGCCGCGAAGAAGCGGTTCCCGAAGGCCGAGTTGGTGGACGCGGCGAAGGAGACCGACGGCGACAAGGTGAGCTACGAGGTGACGGCGAAGGACGGCGAGACCAAGATGGACCTGACGTTCACCCCGGACGGCAAGCTGACCACCATCGAGAAGCGGATCGACGCCAAGGCGCTGCCGAAGGCCGTGGCGGACACGCTCGCCGAGAAGTACCCGAAGGCCGTCTTCAAGACCGTCGAGGAGGTCATCAAGGTCGAGTGCGAGAAGGAGACGCTGGACTACTACGAGGTGCTGCTGACGACCGCCGACAAGAAGGAGCTGGAGGTGCAACTGACCGCCGACGGCAAGGTGAAGGCGACCGAGGAGAAGAAAGACGAGTCGAAGAAGGACGAGTGACGGCGAGTTCCGTCGCCGTTCGCGGGACGCACTCTTCGTCTTCCACCTCTCCCCGCCGGGGCTGTCAGGGGTAGGTTTTGGGTTTTTCCTGGGTTTTGGAAGACCCCCCCCGTCCCCCAGGGCTACTCAGAGATTGAAAAGAGGAAGGAACCACAAAGAACACCAAGACCACGAAGGAAGCAAATCACCGGCGTTTCTCGCCTTCCCTTTGTGGTCTTGGTGTCCTTTGTGGTCAAAAATCTTCTCCAGCTTCAATCTCTGATACACGAACCCGGTTCGGCTGTCTCATTTGGGAACCGTCTTTCGCTGTCGGCCGGTGAGCAGCGTCTTCACCTTGTGACGAACGGTCTGGAAGCACC
>JAYUFU010000095.1:0-7234 GCA_043738505.1 Fimbriiglobus sp.
TGCGGGCCGGGTTCGCCAAGAATTCCGCATTCCGAATTGGTGAACCATGCTCTCCGCCACCGACCTCACGAAAACCTACCGCCGGCACCGGGTGAGCGTGCCCGTGCTGCGGGGGCTGAGCCTGACCGTGCGGGGCGGCGAGTTCCTCAGCGTCGTCGGCGCGTCCGGGTCCGGCAAAAGCACCATGCTGCACCTGCTCGGCGGGCTGGACGCGCCGGACGCCGGCACCATCACCCTGGACGGCCGGCGGATCGACACCCTGACCGGCCGCACCCGCGACCACCTGCGGAACCGCACGTTCGGCTTCGTCTTCCAGTTCTACCACCTGCTGCCGGAGCTGTCGGCCCTCGACAACGTGCTGATGCCGGCCTACGTGTCCGAGTCGTTCGCCGGCTGGTGGGGGAAGCGGCGGCAGTGGCGGAAGCGGGCGCTGGAAATCCTCGACCGCGTCGGCCTGGGCGGGCGGGTGAAGCACAAGCCGCGCGAGCTGTCCGGCGGGGAGATGCAGCGGGCCGCCGTCGCGCGGGCGCTCCTCATGAAGCCCCGCGTGCTGCTGGCCGACGAGCCGACGGGCAACCTGGACGCCGACACCGGCGAGTCCATCGTGCGGCTGCTGAAGGAGCTGAACCGCGAGGACCGCCTGACGGTGGTGATGGTGACGCACAACACCGAACTCGCCCGCGGCACCGACCGCATCCTGAAGATGGCCCACGGCAAACTCGTCGAGGACGAGTCCCGACCGCCGGTCACGTTTCCCCCGCGATTGCTCGTGGCGATCTGACATCGTAGTGGCCGCGGACCGCTCGGATTCGCGGCCGGCTCGACCGCCTCGGCCGTCACTCGAACAGGAACTTCGCGGCGTGCGGCGACTGCTCCAAGAGCCACTTGGCCCCGGTGGCGAACCGGCAGCGCCGCAGGTCGATCACGTCCAGTTGCTCCAGCCGGTCCCACCCGGCGAGCGCGTCGGCCCACAGGCGGTCGAGGGCGTTGCCGTTCAGCCGCAGGACGCGCAGCTCGCCCAGGTGCGGCGAGCGGATCAGCGCCTCCACCGCCGAATCGCCGGTGTCGCCGATGTCGTTGAACCCCACGTCCAGGACTTGCAGCCGTGCCGCGTTCGCCGACGACACCAGGCCGACGAACCCGGCGTCGCCGATGTGGTGTCCGCGCAGGTCCAGCCGGCGGAGGTTGACCATCAGCCGCGATTCGGCCAGCCGGTTCGCCCCGTCGGCGTGGATGCAGTCGGCGAACTGCTGGTCGTCGGCGCGGAGGACGAGCGTCTGGAGGCTGGGCATCGCGGCGAGCGCCAGCACCTCCACCCCGGCGTCGCCGAGCGGGTTGCCGGCCAAGTCGAGGGCCGTCAACTGGTGGCACGGCCAAGTGCGGAACAGCGTCTGGAGATCCTCCGCCCAGAGGATGTTGTTCCGCAGGCCGAGAGACCGCAGTCGGTCGAGGCGAACGCGGGAGAAGAACGCATGCATCCGCTCGCCGGTGCCGAGGTCGCTGTTGCGCAAGTCGAGGGTTTCGAGCCGCCGCCGCCACGGCAGGTACGCCATGCCCTCCAGGTAGGACCGGGCGTTCCACACCCGCAGTTCCCGCACCGGCGTCGAATCGAACGCCGCGTCCGGCAACCCCAACAGCCGCTCGGCCGTCGTACTCACCGCCTCGACGAACCCCCGGCGGAAGTCCTGCTTGCCCCTCAAGTCGGGGATGCGCCAGCCGTGTTCGCGGAGCAGTTCGCGGATGCGCAAGTCGCGGACCACCCACCCGTCGGAATCCGGTTCGGTCGCCGCGTGTTCGATCTGCAACCGGATGAACTCGGCCCGGTCGGGGTCGCCGCGCTCTTCCAGAAAGTCGGCGAACACCAGCCGAAGCAGGTCGTCGTCGGGCCGGTCGATGATGGCACTGATGAAGGCTTGGTGGTCGGTCATTGCAGCACGTCGGGGCCGAACCGCTCGAGCAACTGCTGCCACGTTCGGCCGCGGAACTGGTTGCCGTCGGACAGGTGGAGGGACTTCAACCGGATCAGGTTCGTCGAGCGGACGACGGCCCGCGCCGCGTCGTTGTCCAGGTCGTTGTTGCGGAGGTCGAGGCGGGTCAGCCGCCGCGCCTCGCGGGCGTCCACCAGCGCCTCGACCGCCTGCAACGTCACCGCCGGCCGGTACTCGTACTCGTCGAGCAGCCCGTAAGAGTCCTCGCCCGGTGCGGCCTCCCGCCGGACGGCCACCGTCGCCCCGCTCAGGTCCAACTCCGTCACCCGCTCCGTCACCGGGCTGGTGAGGATCGTCTGGATCGGCTTCCCGCCGACGATGAGGCCGCGCACGACCTTGAGCGCCGTGCAGCCGTACCACTCCGGGTGTTCGACGACGGCCGTGCGGCGGAACTCGGCGGCATCGCTGAGGAGATCAGCGGAGACGGCGAGGATGATTCGGTCGATGAACCCGCGATTCCGGTGGAGTTCATCGTCGGAGGGCATCCTGTTCATGCGATCCGCGAGCAGCACTCCGCGAAGTTCGGTATCGCGGTTCTGGAGTTGATGCCGAAGCTCGCTGACGGCCTCGTCTCCGGGAACGCGAAGGTTCTTCGGTAATCGGGTTAGCTCGCACTGGACGCGGATCAGTTCGGCCCAGGCGGCCTCGCCCCGCTCGTCCAGCCAGTCGGCGAACACCAGTCGGGGCAGGTCGCTGGCCGGGTCGGCGAAGATGCCGCGGAGGAACGCTTCGCGGTCGTCGAGGTCGTCCATGCGGGGTATCGTAGGATGGGCGGAACCGCGCGAGGGTCATCCGAAATGTTGATGCGTCAGCAGTTGGAAGTTTCCACGACTGTGGCCGCCGGAACCGCATTCTCCTGCCGAAGCCAATCCATCAACTCCTCGGTCGTGACCGAGCCGGTGGAGTGCGTCATGTCAGTCTGAATTCGGCCGCGGTCCTCCGCCGTCAGCTTCGGGCCGTAGGCGTCGAAATACGCCTGCATCCCGTCCGGGGTGAGGAAGTAGCCGAGCTTCTCGTCCGCCGTCTCGACGGGGATCACCGCCGCCCCGTCGTTCTCCTTCCGCAACAGCTTCAGCAGGTGGATCAGGATGTCCTCCTGGTCCTCCATGGGCAATGCGTCCACATATTGGACCGGCGTCAGCCGCTTTTGGGCCTGAGTCGGCGGGGCGGCTTCGAGAACGGCGGACATGGTTCGGTCCTCGCGGGTGGAGGGATTCTATCGCCGGGTCGCGCGGGCTGATATCCTAGTCGCGTCAACTCTCCGGCGGAGACGAGTCATGCGCGTGATCGTCAGCTTCGAGGATGCGGTTTGGCCGTCACTGACGGCGTGGCGTCGTTCCCTCTCGGACGACCCGGACATCCGCAAGGCGCTCGCGACCGCCTACATCGACGAGTTCAAGGCGCGGATCGTTCGGGCCGGCGGTCGGTTGTCGGACGCGGTGACCGACCGGACGAAAGACCCGCCATGGTGTTGGTGCGAACTGACCGGTGGCACGTGGCTGGCGTACACCATCGAGACCAGCGGGCGGTACTTCGCCCGGCAGCGCGTCATCCGGGTGTGGGAGGCGGGATCGGGTCCGTCGCGTCCAGCTCCGCCAGCAACTCCTCCGTCGTGAGCCACTGGCACTGGTCGGGGTTGTCCATCCGGCGTTGCAGCTCGGCCCGTTCCTCCTCCGTCAACTTCGGACCGCGTCGCTCGAACAGTTCGCGCTCGCCCTTGGCGGGGAGGAAGCTGCCGAGGTGTTCCGTGTCGGTGGCGACGGGAATCCAGCCGTATTCGCCGTTCTCCCGGATCAACTCCCGGACCAGGTAGAAGAAGATCGCCTCCTGGTCGTCCCCGGTCAGCCGACTGACGTATTCCACCGGCGTCAGCCGCTTCGGGGTGTGGGTCGGCGGGGCGGATTCGAGAACGGCGGACATGGCACCACCTCTGAGGTAGCCGCATTGTATCCCGCCGGGGGCCGCGGCCACAACCCCCGGCGCGTTCGGCCGCTCCCGGCAACGGCCGAGGCGAGAAAAAGGTCCATTCGCGGGGGAATAGCCTTGCGTCATGAGAACCCCGTGAGCAGGATGAGTCGCACGGCTCAGGCTGGCGACGCGACTGTCGTCGGCTGTCCTTCCCTCTCTCGCAGGCACGGTCCATGTCCTCTCCTCGCGGTCGGGGCCGGCGACGATTCGTCACCGGCCTGTCGATTCTGCTGTTGTTCGCCGGGGCCGCCGCCGTCATCCCCGGCAGCCCCGTCCACCTGGCCGAGTGGTGGAACCCGTCCGCCAGCTACGACGGGCGGTCGGCGCGGGAGTGGGCCCGCGACACCCACGACCCGGACCCGGAGGTGCGGGCGGCGGCGGCGACGGCGCTGGGGCGGATCGGCGCGGCGGCGACCGACCGGGCACCGCGCGTGCTCGAACTGCTCGCCTCCGACCCGGACCCCCGCGTGCGGGCGGCGGCGGCCGCCGCCCTCCGCCGGCTTCCCTTCGACCGGGCGACCGGGGTGCCGGTGTTGGCGGCCGCCCTTTCGGACGACGACCCGCTCGTCCGCCTGAACGCGACGGTCGCGCTGACGCACCTGCGGGGCGAGGCCCGCCCGGCCGTCCCCGCCCTCATCGCCGCCGTCGCCGACGAGGACAACGACACGAACCTGGACACGTTCACCGTCACCGTCCGCCAGAGCGCGGTCGTCGCGCTCGGTCACGCCGCCGCCGACACGGCTGCCGCGATCGCCCCGCTCGCCGCGCTGCTCGCCGAACCGGCCGACGGCCGCACCCGCGCCGCCACCCTCCGCGCGCTGGTGCCGGCCGGCCGGCACGCCGCGCCGGTCGCGCCGCTCGTCCGCCGCTTCCTCACCGACCCGAACCCGCTCGTCCGCGAGAGTGCGGAGGAGGCGCTGGCCGCGATGGGGGAACCGGCGGCCGGCGACGTGGTGCGACGAGAATTCGACAACCTCTCCCTGCCGGAAGCGGAGCGGAAGCGGATCTGGGACATCGAGCATCGGGGGAACCTGCTGAATGCGACGGCCTTCGCCGCGTTCGCCGCTGCCCTCGCGAAGGGCGACGAGGCTCGTCTGGCGGCGGCCCTGGCCCCCGGCTTCACCGCGAGCGAGCCGAGCCGGACGCGACGGGTGGAGCGAACCGCCGGCTGCGCCGTCACCCGGCTGGACGCCGACGGGCCGGCGAAGCCGCTGTCGCGGGAGGAGTTCCTGCGGAAGCTGCTCGGCTGGCGGCAGGCGTTCGGGGGCGCGGTTCCGACGGTGAAACTGGCCCAGGCGACCCTCCGCCCGAAGGACGCCGCGAAGCCGACCGACGGTTGGGAAGGGGACGCCATCCTGCGGCTGCACGGCGCGACCCCGAAAGGGGAGCCGGTCGAGGTCGTGGTGAACCTGGGGTTCGTCGTGGCCGAGCCGACCGACCGCAACCTGTCCGGGGACGGGTGGCTGACGGCGGTCGCCGTCGATCGGGTGTACACCGGCACGGCCCCGCGCTTCCTGTTCGAGGAGTCGGCCGCCGCCCGCGGGTTCGACGTGGCCGGCCTGCACGACAACTGGACCACCGGCGAGCTGCTGCCGCAATCGGGCGGGGTGTTCGTCGCCGACTTCAACCGCGACGGCTACCTGGACGTGCTGATCACGGACGCGAACAAGACGGCCCTGTACGCGGGCGGGGCGAACGGCCGGTTCCGCGACGTGACGGTCGCGGTCGGGCTGCCGACCGGTCGGATGCTGGGCGCGTGCGCCTGGGTGGACATCGACGGGGACGGGTGGGAGGACCTCGTGATCGGCGGCACCGCGTACCGGAACGTGGGCGGCACGCGGTTCGAGAACCGCGGCCGGCTGCCCATCCCCGCCGACTGCACCGGCCTGGTCGTCGCCGACTACGACCGCGACGGCCGGCTCGACCTGTACGTCGCCCGCGCCGGCGCGCCGGGGAATTTGTCGTGGCTGGAAGGGCGGAGCAACGACGCCCGCGGCAACCGCCTCCTCCGCAACCTCGGCGACTGGAAGTTCGAGGACGTGACCAAGAAGGCGGGCGTCCGCGGCGGCTACCGGTCGTCGTTCACCGCCGCCTGGCTGGACGCCGACGGCGACGGCTGGCCGGACCTGGTGGTGCCGAACGAGTTCGGCGACGCCCAACTGCTGGTGAACAACCGCGACGGCACGTTCCGCCCGAAGTCGCTGGCCGACCGGCCGGCCGACTTCGGCACGATGGGGCTGGCGGTCGGCGACCTGGACAACGACGGGCGGATCGACATCTACTGCGCGAACATGTACTCCAAGGCCGGCGCGCGGGTGATCGGCAACCTGAAGGCCGACGCCTACCCGCCGCCGGTGATGGAGCGGCTCCGCCGCCTCGTGGCCGGCAGCCAGTTGCACCTGAACCGGGGCGACCTGACGTTCGAGCAGGTCGGGGCCGTCAAGCAGCTCGCCGCCGTCGGCTGGGCCTACGGCCCGGCGCTGGCCGACCTCGACTCGGACGGCTTCCTCGACGTGTTCGCCACCGCCGGGTACATCAGCCGCGACCGCCGCAAGCCGGACGGGTGAAACTGCATCTGGCTGGCTGTCGTGTCACAGCCCTGCGACCGGACCTGCGACGTGCCCTCGCCCGGCACGGTGGACGAGACCCTCGGCGAGTTCTGGGTCGGCAACCCGTGGCAGATCGTGTCCGACGGGCACAACCTGAGTTCGTTCGAGCGGAACCGGATGTACCTGAACGTCGGCGGCAAGGAGTTCCTGGATGTCAGCCACCTGTCCGGCGCGGACTCGGACGGGGACGGCCGCAGCGCCGTCGCCGCCGACTTCCGCAACACCGGCATGCCGGACCTGATCGTCCGACAGGTGGGCGGCGGGGCGCTGCAATACTTCGAGAACAAGCTGCCGCCGGCCCACGCCCTCCGCGTCACCCTGCGGGGGGACAAGAGCAACCGCCAGGGCGTCGGCGCGCGGGTGACGGCCCGCATCGGCGCGCGGACGATCACCCGCGAGATGTACCCGGCCAACGGATACCGCTCGCAGTCCCCGAACCAGGTCCACATCGGGCTGGGGGCGGACACCCGCATCGACGAGTTGAAGGTGGCGTGGCCGTCCGGCAAGGTGCAGACGTTCCGCGACGTGGCTGGCGACCGGCACGTCGTCATCGACGAGGCCGTGGCCGGCGACGCGGCCATCGAGTTGGTCACGCCCGGCCAGACCATCCGCCCGTAAGGCGTTCGGCGTGTGGAATTCTCCCCGCGGGTGGTTCGGCCCTCACCCCCG
>JAYUFU010000096.1:0-7220 GCA_043738505.1 Fimbriiglobus sp.
CGCCGGTTCTTGCTCCCACCGGCGGACTCGCGTCGCGCCGTTCGTCCAGATACCGGCGGACTCACGTCGCGCCGTTCGCCGGTCAGTTCACCCCTTCCCGCGTCTCGGCGATGAGGTGGTCCACCACCGCGCGGATGTTCTCGCCGCTCTCCTCGTACACCTTCAACTGGCGGTCGGCGCTGGTGCCCTGCGCCATGATCGTGTAGGCGTACTCGATCTCCTTGCGGGTGCCGAGTTCGTCGATCACGTCCTTCAGGAACCAGTCGATCAGCTCGTGGATGAGGTCGCGGGCCGGCACCTCCATCTCGCGGCCGAGGTCGAGCAGCTTGCCGTTCAGCCCGTACCGCACCGCCCGCCACTTGTTCTCCTCGATCAACTCCGTCGGGTAGATGCGGAACGTCAGGTTGTCCCGCCGCAGCTTCCACAGCTTGGCGATGATCGCCTGGAAGAGCGCCGCGATGCAGATGGCCTCGTCGATTTTCGTACACACGTCGCACAGGCGGAACTCGAGCGTCGGGTACCGCCAGTTCGGCCGCACGTCGTACCAGATCTTGCTGCCGTCGGGCACGCACTTGGTCCGCATCATCACGTCCACCATGCCCTCGTACTCGGCCCAGTCGTTGAACAGCGGCGGGATGCCGGAGCGGGGGAAGTGGCGGAAGATGATCGACCGGTACGACTTCAGCCCGGTGTTGCGACCGGCCCAGAACGGCGAGCTCGTGGACAGGCAGAGGATGTGCGGGACGAAGTACCGGGCCACGTTCATGGCGTCGATGAGGAAGTCGCGGTCCTCGATGCCGACGTGGACGTGCGTGCCGAAGATGAGGAGTTGCTGGGCGAGGTCGGCCATGTCCTGCTTCACGCCCAAGTACCGCTCGAACGGCGTGATCTCCTGCGTCTCCCACTTGCTGAACGGGTGGGTGCCGGCGGCGGCGATGACCAGCCCGCTCTTGCCGGCGAGGTGCGCGATCTCCCGCCGCAGCTTGACCAACTCGGCCCGCGCCTCGGCCGGCGTGCGGCACACCTCGGTCCCCACTTCGACCATCGACTGGTGCAGCTCGGCCTTGATCTGCTCGCGGAGGGTGAGCTTGCCTTCCTCCAGCATTTGCGTGATGTACGACTTCAACTCGCCGGTGGCGGGGTCGATGATCTGGTACTCTTCCTCGATGCCGAGGGTGAGCGACGGGGCTTTCATGGCGACTCCGGCGGTGGCGGCGCGGCGGGAGGGAGTGCGGTGAATGTACCCGGCGACCGGGGCGACGGGTACGGGGAAATGCGGCGGCGGGGGCGGCAGTCGGAACGGTCGCGGGCCGAAGCGTCACTTCGCCGGCTTCGTCACCGTGAAGTCCTCGAACTCCGCGGTCAGCGGCCCCTTCCGCCCGCCGACGTACACGCCGACCACCACCTCCTTCGGCAGCGCGACGGTCGCCTTCACCGGCTGCTCCCAATCGCCGCCGGGGTATTTGGTGTGGGCGGTCAGCTCGTCGCCCCGCCGGACGACGCGAAGCGTGACGGGCTGAGGTCGAATCGCCATTCCGGGAGCCGCTCCGCAAACGGGTGATGGCAGGACTCTGTCGCCGCGGCGACCACCCTCCAGGCGTTCCGGCCCGTGCGAAAATTTTCCCACTTTGGTTCGGCACGGCTTCCGCCCGTGGCGTTACTACTCTCCGGACAGACCGGAAAGGGAAACGTGATGCGAACGGCCATCGGGCTCCTGCTGCGAACGGCGGACGTGCCGAACGCCGAGCGGGCCGAGGAACTGTGGGCCGAGTACCGTTCCGGTGGACCGGACGGGAGCGGCGCGTTCGCCACCCTCTTGGCGTGGTACGGCGGGGCGATCTACCGCCGCATTTGGGGGTTCGTGCGGTCGGACGCGGCCGACGATCTGTTCCAGGACGTGTTCGCCCGCCTGCACCGGGAGCGGTCCCGACTGGCCACCTTCGCGGACGCCCAGCGGTGGCTGCGGGCGGTGGCGGTGACGCGGTGCGTGGACGCCCACCGGCGGGCCACCCGCCGCGCGGCCCGCGAGCCGGCGCGGGCCGTCTCCGAGAGTGTCGAGGACCAAACGGCCGTCCGGCTGGACCTCGATGACGCCCTCCGGGCGGCTCTCGCGAAACTCTCCACCCGCGAACGGCATGCGGTGGCACTCGTGTACTTCGAAGGGCTGACTCGGCAGGACGCGGCGGCCCAGGCCGGCGTCCACCGCGACACGTTCGCCAAGACGCTCGACTCCGCCCTCGCGAGGCTGCGGACCGCTCTGGCGACGACGGCCCTGGTTGGAGCCGCGGCCACCACCGCCAGCTTGGAGGCCGCGCTCACCGCCCGCCCGCTCCTCGTCACGCACCTGCGGCTGGCCGAGTTGGCCGCCGCCGCGTGGGACAAGGGCGGCACCGCGCCGGCCCTCTGGAACCCGGCGTGGCTCGCCGGGAAGAAGTTGTTGCTCGCCGGCGCGGTCGCCGTCGGGCTGTTGACGGTGTCACTCATCCCCGCCACACGGAATCCGCACATGCCCGCCACGAAACTCGGCCCCCGCCTCGGTCTGGAACGGCTGGAAGGCCGCGAAACCCCATCCGTCGGGTACTCCACCGCCCTGCCCGGCGCGGCCTTCGGGTCGGTCGTGGACGCGGCCGGGAACACCTACGTCACCACTTCCGGCACCTCGAATGGGGTGTACAAGTTCGACCCGTCCGGCCGCCTGTTGGCCAGCAACCCGTCGGTGCCGGCAGGCGGGGCCGGGATCGCGGCGGACGCCGCCGGGGATGTGTACCTGCACCGTGGAGCGGTCGTCACCGAACTCGACCCGACCCTCCAGAGGACGCTGTTCACCGTCACCCTGCCGGGGGCCGTGGCGGGCTCGTACGGCGGGCCGGACGGCGGAACCGCGTGGTTCGGGGCGGTGGCGGTGGCCGGGGGAAAAATCTACGTCGTCGGGTCTGCCAAGGCCGGGCTGCCGACCACCCCGACGGCGTTCCAGCCGTCCTACCCCGGGGCCTCTTCCGGGCGGGCGTCGGCTTACCTAGCGGTCATCGACCCGGCGTCGGCGGCGCCGTACCACCTGACCTACTGCACGTACCTGGGCGGGACCACGCTATCCCGGGGGGACGCGGCCAGTGGGGTGGCGGTGGACGCGGCCGGGGTCGCCTACCTGACCGGGTCGACCGCTTCGTCCGACTTCCCGACTACCTCGGGGGCCTTCCAGAGGGCGTTCAAGGGCGGGAGCCAGGGGTACAACGTCTTCGTCGCCAAGGTGGACCCGACCCAGGCCGGGGCGGCTTCCCTGGTCTACTCCTCCTACCTCGGCGGGTCCGGCCGGGACGGGTACCTCCGCGACGCCGGCGCGGCCGGGACCGGCGAGAGCAGCCCGTCGATCGCGGTGGACGGGGCTGGGAGCGCCTACGTGGCTGGCAGCACGTCGTCGGCCGACTTCCCCACGACTGCCGGGGCGTTCCAGCGGACGTTCGCCCCCGTCGCTTATTACGCCCCCCTCGGGCCAGTCGGCCACGCCTTCGTGACCAAGTTCACCCCGACCGGCGGCGGGCTGGCGTACTCCACGCTACTCGGGGGGAGCCAGATGGACGGGGCCGGCGGGATCGCGGTGGACGCGGCCGGCCACGCCTGGGTGACGGGGTGGACCCGCTCGGCCGACTTCCCGACGGCCAACCCGCTCCAGCCGAACCACGCGGCAGGGGCCGACCCCTCCTACCCCAATTTAGGTTTGAACAGCGATGCGTTCGTGGCCGAGTTGGACACGAGTGGCGGCAGCCTGTTGTTCTCGACCTACTGGGGCGGGTCGGGGAACGACTACGGCATGGGCATCGGACTGGACGGGACCGGGAATGTGTTCGTGACCGGCACCGCCGGGGCCGGCTTCCCCACCACCCCCGGCGCGTACCAGAAGACCGGGTCGGGGTTCGTGCTCAAGATCACGCGGTAAGTCCGCCCGCCGAGGCGAAAGCGGGCCGAACTCGTGTAGGAGTTCGGCCCGCGCGTCGGGCGAACGAGATGCCGCTCACCCCAGCAGCTTGTCGATGGTGCCGACGCTGCTGGGCAGGATCGGGTTCGGCCGGTTGGACACGTCGTACACCATCGCGTGCGGGTCGATGCCCAGGTTCTTGTACACGGTGGCCAGCACCCACGGGTACGGGATCGGGTCGTTCTTGGCCTCGCCGGCGATGGCGTCGGTGCTGCCGATCACCTGCCCGACCTTCATCCCGCCGCCGGCCATGAGGCCGAAGTTCACCCGCGCCCAGTGGTCCCGGCCGGCGTCCTTGTTGATCTTCGGCGTGCGGCCGAACTCGCCCCACACCACCACCGTGCAGTCCCGGTCCAGCCCGCGCTGGTGCAGGTCTTCGACCAGCGCCGAGATGCCCTGGTCGAACGTCGGCATGTGCTGCTTCATGTGCTTGAAGTGGCCGCCGTGCGTGTCCCAGAAGCCGTACCCCAGGGTGACGACGCGGGCACCGGCCTCGACCAGTCGGCGGGCCATCAGCAGTTGCTCGTTCCACAGCGGCGCGCCGTCGCCCAGGTGCTTCGGGCTGCCCTTGCCGTAGCGGTCCCGCACGGCCGGCGACTCCTTGGTCACGTCCAGCGCGTCCACCAGTTTGTTGCTGGTCAGCACCTCGAAGGCGCGGTCGTGGAAGGTGTCGGCGCTGATGCCGCCGGTGCGGTCGGCCCCGCGCTTGATGGCGTCCATCGCCTCCAGCAACCCCTTGCGGTCGCCCAGCCGGTCGGCCGGTACGGCCAGCTGCTTCATCACCGCGATCTCGTCGCCGTCCACCTTCACCGCCTGCGACCCGCGGCCGAGGGTCATCGGGCCGGGCGAGTTGTACGGCTTGTGCTGCATGGTCGGCGACAGGTCGATGAACGCCGGCAGGAGCGGGTCGGTCTGTCCCTGCACCTTGGCCACCACGCTGCCGAAGTGCGGCCGCTTCTCCCGCTTGGCCGGGTCCATCGGCAGGCCGGTGTAGCTCATCCAACTGCTGTGCTCGTCCGGCTGGCCGACGACCGCCCGGAGTATCACCAGCTTGTCGGCGATGGCGGCCAGCTTCGGCACCGTCTCGGCGAACTTGACGCCCGGCAGCTTCGTGTCGATGGCCTTGAACTCGCCCCGCACCTCGGCCGGCGCGTCCGGCTTCGGGTCGAAGCTGTCCTGGTGCGACATGCCGCCGGACAGGTAGACCATGATGACCGACTTGTGCGACTTCTTGCCGGACGCCGCCTCGGCCCGCATCAGGCCGGCGAGCGTCAGCCCGCCGAGGCCGAGGGTGCCGACTTGCAGGAACGACCGGCGGGACTGGCCGTCGCAGTACCGGCCGGGGCGACCGAGGACCGTGAGCATGGGGGCACCGGAGGGCGGGAAAAGTGGGACCGGGCGGGGGGAGCTTTCACCGACAGTTTAGCATCTCAAATGCCGGCGGGAAACGGTGTTTCTGGCGAACCGGCGGTACGGCCCGTGGGAGTTTACCGCTTCGACAGATACCCGACCGCACCGCCGAGCAACGCCAGAGCAATTCCCGCCGCCAGTTGCCACCAGCGTTGCCCCCACCTCTCGGACACCGCCTTCAACTCCTTCACGGTGGAGTCGAGCAGCGCGACCCGCTGCCCGCGTTCGGAGTCGGCGGCGCGGAGGGTGTCGTCGTCCGCCTTCAATTGAGTCACCTCCGTGCGAAGTCGCTCGTTGTCCGCCGCCACCTGCTGGAACCGTGCGGTCGTGAGAGCGGACAAACTCTCCACGCGCTCCGACAGCACGGCGTCCCTGGTTTTGAGGGCGTTCGTGTCGGTCTCCAGCGCGGCGATCCGGTCGGTGTTGGTGGGCATCAGACACCCGCGGCCGAGGCGGTGGTGAGTCGCCCCTTGGCCAATTCGTCCAACGCCTGCCCGGTCAGTCGCCCCAGCATCTGGAGTACGAGGTCCACGAATTCCAACTCGTCGCCCAATTCTTTCTGTCGGAAGACGCCGTGGACGGTGGAGTGGCCGTCGCGGATCGCCAGTCCGACCATCTCGTCCCGATAGCTGGTCGAGATGGGATACCACTCCGCCGACACCGGCGTCGCCCAGTCGAATTTCCCGAGCTGATCCTCGGCCCACTCGCCGGCCTTCTCCAGCAGCGGGCGGAGGATCCGAGACTTGGCGAACACCGGCGGCAGCGGAAGGAGAGTCGCGGTCATCGGAAGCCCTCGTGGATTTCAGTGCCTCATTCTATCCCCGCCAGCGTTCGCCGTTCGCATAAAGTTGTCGGTCGGCGGAGGGTGCGGGAATCCGCTCCCACGGCTGTTGTGGGCCGGGTTTGCCAAGATGCGGTGGCGGGATACAGGGAAATGTCCCGACGACGGTCGCCCGGCCGTCAGGTACGATACCCCCAGCCAACGGAGGTCTCCGCGTGATCGCAACAGCACTAGCGCCCGACGCGGCCGTGTACCCGGACTCGGACGGGAGACGCATGGCCGACAACACCAAGCAGTACGAGTGCATCGTCACCATCAAGGGCAACCTGGACGTGCTGTTCCGGGACGATCCGGACGTGTTCGTCGCCGGCGACCACCTGATCTACGCCGTCGAGGGCGACCCGAAGAAGCGCCGCGCGCCGGACGTGTACGTCGCCTTCGGCCGGCCGAAGGGGGACCGCGGCAGCTACAAGGTCTGGGAAGAGGGAGGCGTCTTCCCACAAGTCCTCTTCGAGGTGCTGTCGCCGAAGAACACCGTCGAGGAGATGCGGAAGAAGAAGGCGTTTTACCTGCGGCACGGGGCCGAGGAGTACTACGTCATCAACCCGCAGCCGAAGGTGCCGACGCTGACCGTCTTCCCGCGGCGGAAGGGCAAGTTCGTCCGCCAGCCGGCCGAGGGGTTCGTCAGCCCGCGCCTCGGCATCCGCTTCCGGATCGTCGGTACGGAGTTGGTCATCACCGCCCCGGACGGCACGCGGTTCCTGTCGTTCGCCGAAGTGGGCACGCTTGCCAAGTCGGAGAAGAGGCGGGCGGACACTCAGCAACGACGGGCGGACACCCAACAGCGGCGGGCGGATCGCGCGGAGGCCCGCGCCGACTCGGCCGACACGAAGGCCAAAGCCGAAGCCGCCGCGCGGACCAAGCTGGCCGCGAAGCTCCGGGAGCTTGGCATCGACCCAGACACGGTGTGAGGCCGGATCGAGGGAAGGGTGGCGGTTCGGAGTTGTTAGCCCGCCGCGCCAGCAAGGGGCGAACCACCAAAGTTGCTGGCCCCTT
>JAYUFU010000097.1:0-50402 GCA_043738505.1 Fimbriiglobus sp.
GTGTCCAACTGGCACGAGGCGTTCGCCCGCCTCGGCACCTGGCAGCGGGTGCCGGGAGCGCTGGCCGCGAAGGCCCGCGTGGCCGACGGCCGCGACCCCAACCCGTCGCTGCCGAGCATCGACTCGCGGACGGTGAAGTCGGCGGAATCGGCGTCGGACACCGGGTTCGACCCCGGCAAAAAGCTGAAGGGGCGGAAGCGGCATGCGCTCGTCGATTCGCTCGGCCTGGTGTTCGCGGTGGCGGTCACGGCGGCCGGCGTGAGCGACGCCGACGGGGCCGAGTTGGAGCGGCGGATGGTCGCCGCGGCGAACCCGCGACTGGCCACCGTGCTGGCCGATTCGGCGTACAATCGGGAGACATTGGATATATACATGACGGCCGCAGGCGCGAAATATCGACTGGTCATCGTGTCCAAGTTGCCGGGGCAGAAGGTATTCATTCCGCAGCCGAAGCGGTGGCTGGTGGAGCGCCACTTTTCGTGGTTACGAGCCAGCCGGTTGTTGGCCAGGGAGTACGAGGGTCGGGCCGTGATCTCGCGGAGTAATGTCTACTTGCGGAGTGTGATGTTGACGATCAATGAGTACCAACGGAAGACGGCCAAGAATGCCCCAGCCTGCGCCGCTTGACGGCAGACTCGCGTCCAGACTTCCCGGATTCTGGAACTGGCTCTCAGGATCATCGATGACAGACAGTACGTTCTCCGCGACTATTTCAAGCAGTTTGTTGCCCCAGAACGGATCGGTTGTGTCGTAGATGATAACCCGAATATGGCGGAGGTCGAACGGTACATCTCCATCGTTGGAGGGCACAAGTACAACCGGCTTCTTGAGAGCGTAGGCGAGGCCAAGCTCGTAAATGACGTTCGGGTTCCTTACTGTCGCGGGCTGCTGTCCGACCTGCCCCGCAAGAGCGTCGAGCCGGTCGCCCTGGCGTCGGGCACGGCCGTCCGCACCCTCCAGGAGTTCCTGGTCGCCGCCAACTGGGAGCACGTCGCCGCGCGGGACCGACTCCAGCGGCGGGTGGCCGACGCCGTGGCGGAGCTGCCGCCCGACCCGCTCGGGGTGATCGGCGTGATCGACGAGACGAGCGCGGCGAAGAAGGGGGACAAGACGCCGGGCGTGCGGCGGCAGTACCTGGGGTGCGTGGGCAAGATCGATAGCGGGATCGTCACCGTTCACATCGGCGTCACGACGGGGCGGTTCCAGGCGCTGTTGGACGCCGAGTTGTACCTGCCCCAGTCGTGGGCGGCGGACCGCGAGCGGTGCCGCGAGGCGGGCATCCCGGACGACGTGCGGTATCGGGCGAAGTGCGGGTCGGCACGTCCTTTTCATCGCCCATCGGCCCCACCACCGGAAAAGCTTCCGTGCGCGCCTTTGCTGACACCCTCGCTATGGGGGCTGCTGGTGCGAAATCGCCGGACGGGAGTTTTCGCTTGACGTTGAGCAACCTACTGGCGAATATACCGGCGTCCGATCCGGCCGACATGGCCAACCCGACTGCTTGTGTCCGGCGTCCGCCGGAACGATTCCCAGGGGATGACACCGATGACCCGCTCCGCGATCGCGCTGGTGTTCTGTGGCGTTCTGGTCGGCGGCGGTGTGTGGGCGGCGGACGAAGACCCCATCGGAGCGAAGCTGGCGACCGCGAAGGCCGACTACGAGAAGAACCTCGGCAAGGCCCGCGACGGGCTGCTCGCCGACCTGAAGAAGAAGGCGGACGTGGCGCAGAAGGCCGGCGACCTGAAGGCGCTCGAGAAGGTGGAGGACGAGGTCAAGGCGTTCGAGGACAAGGGCACCGTCCCGAAACTGGTCTCCACCCGCGACTTCACCGACGCCACGCGGGTCGCCCGCGCCCGGCTGATGACGGCGTACACCGAGGCCGTCAAGGAGTACACCGTCGCCGGAAAAGCGCCGCTGGCGAAGGCCGCGCAAGCGACGCTGGAGGAACTGAAGAAGGAGGCCGGTGGCGGCAAGGACGACACTCCCGACGACGGCCTGCCGGTCGGCACGAAATTGGTGGGGCGAGGAAGCATCGAGACGGGGCCGCTAGGGAAGCGGGTGAACAACGGCTTCGTCATGGAATGGACAGTCACCAAGCGATCCGGCAAGAGCATCACGTTCGCCGGCCAAGGGGGCTTCACGCAAGAGGGTACGATCGTGAACGGCCAAGTCAAACTCACGACCGTAGACGCGCCAAAAGACAAAGCTGGTGCGATTGACAACAACACCTTCCTGATCACATTCGACAAGGCCAAGGGCACCTTCAGCGGCTTCATGCGACAGAAAACGGACCCCACCCTCCTCGGAAAAGTAAACCTGAAGATCGAGAAAGAGTGATCCGGACACGTCCCGGACTGAACACAGCGGCGCTCTCGCGGCCATGTCTTGTTCCCACCCCCGTCCGCCCGAAGCGCTTGGCGCGGGGCGGCCGGCAAAAAGTGAAGTCATATCGGTCGGGCAAATTGTCCGGTCGGCTCGTCCTCGTATAATCACCCGTGATCCGCACCGGTTCTCCACCGGCTCGCGGTCGCGGGGAAGGTCCGCGGCGTCGGTCGCGCGAGCCAGTCGCGGCCCACATTCGCCTCGAATCCCCGATGACGGCCGAGTTCACTTCCGTTCGCCGCAACTCGAACTCCCGTGCCAAGTTCAACGGGATGAGGTTTTTGCACAGGACGGGCTCCGTCCTGTCGAGACCCCGCCCCGAGGAGGTCCGGGCCTGGCGATCCGTGGCCGAAGCCTGGAAGCGGTCGGGGCAGACGGTCAACGCCTTCTGTCGCGCCCGTCCGGCATGGACCGCAGCGGAGGAAGGCTGCGGATACCCGCCGGACACCGAAGGCAAGCGGAGCGAGGGGTTTGAAGTGGAGACGAGGTGGAACCCCCGAAGTTGCGATAGGATTGAAACGGTGCCGCGGGCAGCCGCGGTGCGGTCGAAGCGAAAGCGGAGCTGCGGATATCCCCGCCCCGCGGGGGATCGCCCGTTACTTGTCCTTCGCCTTCTCCCGCTGGCCCGCGATGTCGAAGTCCCGCTTCTCACCCCCGGCGTCCACCGATCCCGTCCCCCCGATCTTGTCCCCCTCGACCTTCAACTTGTACTCGACGGTGCACTTGTTATCCACGACCTCCCGCTCGGCCGAGAACGTCAACTCCCCGCCCTTGACCGTCACGTCCGCGAGCTCGGCCTCCTTCGTGTCCGGCCATGCCATCGTTCCGGCGAACTTGTCCCCGTCCTTCTCGACGGTCGGCGTGGACTCCCGCTTCTGCCCGCCGATCTCGTCCTCGCACTTCCACGTCCCGACCGGGTCCGCCTTGTCCTGCGCCTGCGCGCGGCCGCACGGCCCGAATACCAGTGCCGCCGAGAGGATCGCTTTCACGTTCGCCCCCGAAAAGTGGCGGCCAGCAGTCGTCCGATGCGGACCACCTCCTGCCGCCGACGACGAGTGTACTAATGTTTCGGCAGCCGGTCGGAAGTCGCTGCCGGTGAATTGACGCCTTGCGCGGTCGTGGAGCTTGGAGTTTTCCCCACGGGAGAGCTCCGTCGCGTCGAGACGCCGTCGCGGGACGGTCCGAGATTCACTCCCTCGACACCTTCGGAATCCAGCACCAGACTCGTTCGCGGTAGCGGCAGTACGGGTCGCCGAACCGCGCCTCCAAGTCCCGTTCTTCCCGCGGGCGAACGAAGGCGTTCCACAGCGGGCCGCCGGCCATCGCGTACAGCACCACCGCCGGCGAGCCGAGCACCAGCCCGACGGCCACCCCCTGCGTCAGCCCGGCGACGGCCATCGGGTTGCGGAGGTAGCGGTACGGGCCGGCGATCACCAGTTGGCGGGCGCAGTCGGCCGGCAGCGGTGTTCCGCCGCCGCGCACGGCCATCACCGCGCCACTTGTCAGGCCGAGCGTCCCACCGAGCGCGAACAGCACGACGCCGGCGATTTCCCAGCCGGGCGCGGCGAACCGACCACTTTCCAGACCGAGCCGAGATTCGACCGCGAGTACGCCCGCCGGCAGCAGGACCAAGAAGACCGACCAGAACAGCACGGTCTGGGCCAGCGTTTTGGCCACGTTCCACCGCCACGACGCCGGCCGCGCCTCGCGGCCGTGGAACGCGAACTTCATGGCGACCCCCGATTCGGTCGGAGCTTGCAACCGAGGAAGCCGGGCACGACCAGCGACGGCGACATGAGGGCCGCGCCGAGCCACCCGTCCCCGGTGAGGGCGAACAGCGTCCAGCAGTACAGCGCGGCGTACCCGGCCCCGCCCGCGTGGACGCACAGCAGCGGCCACGCCCACGGGCGGTCTCGGGCGAACCCGTACCCGCACGCCGCCGACGTGCCGACGAAGAGCAGCGCGTCGGCGAGGCCGAACGCGAGCAGCGTGCTGTCCGGGGCGTCGGCGGTCTTGAACGGCAACCGTGCGGCCGGCCACGCCAGCAGCGCCGCCCACCACGCGGCGGCCGCGACCGCTTGCCCGAAGAAGTACGCGATCCCGAACCGGCGGGCGGTCATGTGGCGGACTCCGGGCGTGGCGTCTGTAGTCTATCCCGTCCGGACGCCAACGGTGACGGCGAACAACTGTAGTCGGCGAAGAGCGGGAAGGGGAAAGGGATGCGGCGGCCTCGTTCGGCACCGTCGCGGTGTCGCCGGAACGCCTCGGGTGGCGGTTTCGACCGGCGTCGCGTTTTCCGAACCGTGGCGATTGACCTGGAGGCGGGCGGAGGGGACAATCCATCTCCTTACCGACCCCGATCCCGAAACCCGTTCCGAGGACGACCGCGATGCGTCACCTGTCCCGGCTGTTGATCCTGGCGGCGGCGGCCGTCACGCCCGCCGCCGCCCAGACCCCGTGGGAGACGGTCGCGTCGAAGGCCGGCCAGTTCACCGTCGAGATGCCGGCGAAGGCCGACATCGACCGGACGCGGACCCGCAAGGGGACGGGCGGCACCGTCCGGGTGATGATCGTCGGCTGCAAGACCGACGGCGGCGTCTACCTGGCGTACCGGATCGACCTGCCGACCGCCCTCGTCAAGGGGACCGAGGAGGCCGAACTCGACGCCGCCCGCGACGACCTGGCGCAGGAGTGGAACGGAAAGGTGCTGACCGAGAAGAAGGTGAAGGCGGGGTTGCGGATCGGCCGCGACTTCACCGTCCGCGGCAAGCCGGCCGAGGAGGTCGGGGTGCTGTCGATCCGCACCCGCATGTACCTGGACGGCAAGACGATCTACGCGGTGACGGCGGTGTCCGCGCCGAACCGCGAACTGCCGGAGGATGCCGGACGGTTCCTCGGGTCGCTCGCCATCGGGAACGAGACGGCGAAGGCGGCCGGCGTCCCCGAGCCGGAGCCGACGGGGAAGGCGCTGCCGGACTGGGGGGTGGCCCTCGACCCGGACGGCGACTGCAAATTCGTCCCGGACGGGAAGAAGTCCCTGACGCTCGAAGTGCCGGGCACCTGGCACGACCTGAACCCGCACGTGAACAAGCTGAACGCGCCGCGGGCGGTGCGGACGGTCGAGGGGGACTTCTCGCTGACGGTGAAGGTGGCCGGCGAGTTCAAGCCGGGCGGCAAGCCGCAGAACCCGAAGAGCGTGCCGAGCAGCGGCGGCGGGATCGTCGTGTGGAACAACTCGGACAACTTCATCCGCCTGGAGCGGTTCGCCATCAGCCGCAACCAGAAGGTGGGGGCGTTCGTGCTGTTCGTCGAGCGGGAGGCCGGGTATCAGGGGGCCGACCACAACGAGGGGTACCCCGGCGGCGACTGCTACCTGCGGATGGAGCGGAAGGGCAGCCGGATCGCCGGGGCCATCTCGGTGGACGGTGCCAAGTGGAAGGCGCTCAAGCCGATCGACACCCTGTGGCCGTCGCGGCTGGTGGTCGGCCTGTCGGCGACGAACTCCAGCTCCGAGCCGCTGGCGGTGCGGTTCGAGGAGTTCAAGCTGACGGGGAAAGTGGTGGGCGGCGCGGGTCGGAACCGGAAGGAGGATTAGGCCGCGGGGTCCGCCGGCGTGGACGGTTGTCGGCCGTCACCCGCGTGCGAGCGCCGCTCGGCCCACCAGCCGCGACCCCGCGCACCGCCGACCGGATTCGCCGGCACCGCGAGGCGGCCGGGCTGACGCGGAAGCAACTGCCCCCCGCGTCGGCACGGCCGAGCGCGTCGTCGCCCAGTACGAGGCCGGCACGAAGACGGCGACGGCGGCGCGGATCGCCTCCGGCGTCGCGGTCGAGGCGCGGGTGCCGAAGGAGGGGGCCGAGTTGCCGGTGCCGCCCAACTCGAGGTGACAGCGTTCCCAGCGTGAACCCCGCCCCGCCCTTTCACTCGGCGGTGATCGGCGGAACCCGTTGCGCGCCCGTTACGCGCCCGGCGTTATACTGCTCCCGTTCGATGGTGGTCCTCTTACCGTCCGGGAGTCTCGCGATGAAATACCTCCTACTGGGCCTCGTCTTCGCCGCCGGCGTTCTGGCCGCCCACCTCGCCGGTTCGACCGCCGCAGCGGACCCGAAGCCGGCCGACCCCCCGCCGAACCCGAACATCGACATGACCGCGTTCCTCCGGGGCGCGCAAGCGGCGGCCAAGCACCGCGAGTCGCGGCGTCTGTCCGAGGCGGACTTCGTGAAGATGAGTCGGGAGCCGGGCGTGATCGTCCTGGACGCCCGGAGCAAGCAGATGTACGACCTGCTGCACGTCAATGGGGCGATCAACCTGAGCTTCCCGGACATCGACGCGGTGAGCTTGAAGGAGGTGCTGCCGGATCGGGACGCGAAGATCCTCATCTACTGCAACAACAACTTCACGCCCGCGCCGGGAGTGAGCAACTCGGCGCGGGGCCAAGCCGACCCGAAAGTCGCCGCCGCCTTCCGGCCCAAGTCGGCGGGCCTGTCGTTGAACCTCTCGACCCAGGTGGCCCTGTTCAACTACGGCTACAAGAACGTGTACGAACTGGCACCGCTCGTCGATCCCGCCAAGACCGAGCTCGAACTGGTCTCCGCGAACAAGTGACCGAGGGGATGGCGGCGGGGTGGAGGTCGGCTGCGTCTCTCCTCGGGGATGTTGTCCGCATGAGAGGGTTTCCCGCTTGCCGGGCGGTCGCCCCGACCGGGCCGAAGGCGGTGTTACCTCACCCCGCATCGACCCGGATCGCTCGCCACGGGACGCCGAGCCAGTCGCACCACCACAGCACGCCCCGCATGTGCCCGGTCGATCTCCCCGCCGTGGAACAGCACGAGCGCATCGACGTGGACGGCCACCATCGCGCACGCCGACCGGTGCCGCAGCGGCCCGGCCTTCTGAGGCAGCGGGCCGACGGTACACAGCCGTCTCGCCTCGAACTCGTCCTTCTGATCGGGGATGCCGGGACGGGCAAGACCCGCTCCATCAAGACGGCGTTCGACGCCATTCGCCAGCCCGTCGAGATGCTCGCCCCGTCCGTCGAGGCCAGCCGCGGCGTTTTGCGCGCCGAAGGGTTCGCCCAGGCCGACGCGGTGGCGTCCTTCCTCCGGAACACCGACCGCCAGCAGGCCGTGCGCGGGGGCGTGATCTGGATCGACGAGGCCGGACTTCTGCCCATCAAGGACCTGTCGCGGCTGACCGAAGTGGCCCGCGAGCAGCAGGCCCACATCGTGCTCATGGGCGACGACAAGCAGCACGCCAGCCCCGCCCGTCACGGCAACATGATGGCCGTACTCCAGGAATACGCCGGGCTGAAAGTCGGCCGGCTGACCGAGGTTTGGAGACAGCAGCATCAGGGGTACAAGCGCGTCGTCGCCGACATCGCCGCCGGGGGCCGGAGTCAGGGTTTCGATGGCTTGGTCCACCTCGGCTGGGCGCAAACGGTGGACGACAACACGCCACTGGTGGACGAGTACATGGCGGGGCTGCACGAGGAGCAACTCGTCATCGCCCCGACCCACGCGCAGGGGGACGAGGTGACGGCGGCCATCCGCGAGCGGCTGAAGGCGGAGAAGGTGATCGGGGACGACGAGCGGGTGTTCGACACCCTGCGGCCGCTGGCGTGGACGGAAGCGGAGCGCGCCGACCCGCTGCGGTATCAAGGCAGCGAAGTCCTCCAGTTCCACCGCAACTCCGGACCGTACAAGGCCGGTGACCGGGTCAACATCGCCGACCGGGAGCCGGGAACCGCGCTCTCCAATCCCGCGCACTTCAGCGTCTACCGGCCCGAGCGGACGGCGCTTGCGGATGGAGTCGCATAAGTGTCAACGGGGCGGATCGGTTCCGAATCTTGGTAATGTCCGACAGTAAGAAGACCTCGGGCTTCCGCCCCAGTTTGCGAACAATGGCGCAGTATATCTTCTCATCACCGGGGACTGTCACCACTTGATCCATGACGACCTCGCCGCCCAGCCGCCGCGTCATCTGCCGCGAGCCTTGGGGGGGTAGAAATCATCGCGGAACGGCCATTCCGACTCGGATCCTACACTTATCGCGTGAAGTACCTTCCTGAATCGTGCGGCGGGCCAGAGCCCAGCCCGGCCTTCCACGGGTATCGAGGGATCGCCTTCCTCTTTGAGCCGGTCAAGCATTTTGTCAATGAGGTTCACTCGCTCTGTTGCCTGCTTCAGTCGCCGCTCTTGTACATCGTCTCCGACCGCCTTCGCGGCGGGAAACTTCAAAACCTTCTGGTCGTCTGCGGCGGCCACTGTCAAATTGGGACGTGGATTGAGCGGCTTCTTGCCCGGCTCTTCGTCGAGGAGCAGGAAGGAGATCGTGGCGGTCTTGCCCGGCTGCCCAAGCGGAACTGTTTCGTCATTCCTGCTCACGAGCCGGAACTCGATGTGGACCTCCCCACGTTTGGTGGACACGCAGTTAACGGTTTAGACTCCCCCACAGGAGAACCCACCGATGGCCAAGACCCGCAAGACGGACACCGCCGAGTTCAAGCTCCCGGCGGTCCGCATGGTGACCGATCAGCACCTCGCCGTCGCCGAGGTGGCCCGTCGCCTCGGCCTCACCGAAGGCCGTCTCCGCGAATGGCTCAAGGCGTTCCGCGCCCAGGGAGCGGACGCCTTCCCCGGTCCCGGACGGCTCGCCCCCCACGACGAGGAACTGCACCGACTCCGCGCCGAGGTCCAGCGCCTCAAGGCCGAACGCGACATCCTAAAAAATGCCGCCGCCGACTTCGCCCGCCACTCGACCGGACCTTCCCTCTCATCGCCGGCGGCCGGGACCGGTGGCCCCTCGTCTGGCTGTGCGAAGTCCTCGAAGTCTCGACCGCCGGGTTCTACGCTTGGCTCGACCGTCCCGACAGCCTCGCCGAGCAACGACGCCAGGAGCTGGTGGCCGCCATGACCGAGATCCACGCCGAGGTCCGCCACTGCTACGGCAGCCCCCGCATGGCCGCCGAACGGAACCACCGCGGCTTCGACGGCTCGGAGAACTTCGTGGCCACGCCGATGAAAACGCAGGGAATCCGAGGGCGCACGGCGAAGCGGTTCGTCCGCACGACCGACTCGCGGCACGACCTGCCGGTGGCCACCAACGTGTTGAGCCGAGACTTCGCGCCGTCGGGACCGAACGTCGCGTGGGCCGCGGACATCACGTATTTGCCGACGGCCGAGGGGTGGCTGGACCTGGCCGTCGTGGAGGACCTGTTCCCGCGGCGGATCGTCGGCTGGTCGACGGACGCGACGATGACCAGCCGGTTGGTGGTCGATGCGCTGCACCTGGCGTTGGGTCGCCGTCATCCGGGGGCGAGGCTGCTGACGCACTCGGATCGCGGCAGCCAGTACGCCAGCCAGCACGACCAAGGCGTGCTGACGCGGCATGGGATCGCGTGCAGCACGAGCGGGGTGGCGCAGTGCCGGGACAACGCCCCCGTGGAATCGTCCTTCGCTAGCCTGAAACGCGAGCGAGATTTCCCGACCGGTTGCACCCGCGAGGACGCGCGCGCGATCACGTTCGAGTACGTCGAGCCGTTCGACAACCCGATCCGGTGGCACTCGTCGCTGGGGTACCTCTCCCCGGTCGAGTACGAACGCCGGCACAACCCGACCCTCCGTTAACTCCGTGTCCACTTTTCGTGGGGAAGCTGGTGAAATCGGCGCTCATCGGCGCGCCCATCTCCCGTCCTCCGCTCGCCGAGCAGTACGAGATCGTGAAGCGGGTGTCGGCGCGGTTCGCCCGCGCGGACGCCATCGAAGGGGCGGTGACGGCGGCGCGGAAGCGGGTGGACGCGCTCGCGCAGGCGGTGCTGGCGAAGGCGTTCCGGGGGGAGCTGGTGCCGACCGAGGCCGAACTCGCCCGCCGCGAGAACCGCCCCTACGAACCCGCCGCCGACCGGCTCGGCCGCGTCCGCGCCTCGGCCGGCACCCCCGCCGCCAAGCCGAAGCGGACTCATACACGCACCCGGTGACGGCGTCCTCTCGTTTTCAGAACCTCGGCGGTGGCACCCATTCTTCCACCTCTCCCCGACGGGGCTGTCAGGGATAGGTTTTGGGTTTTTCCTGAGTTTTCGAGACCCCACCTCCCGTCCCCACCCCCATGAATGGAGAGGGGGTGTTCGAGCGGGAAGCGTGGCCGCGACACCCCCGTGGTGTGGCAAACCCACGGGAAACAGAGAACCGCGATGTCCTGTTGAACACCCCCTCTCCGGAACGGGGAGGGGGCCGGGGGGTGGGGTTTCTTCCAGATACCGACCCCGGACAGCCCCGCTGGGGGGGAGAGGTGGAAGACGAAGACCGCGCCGCCACGCGGAAGGGGCACGACCATCGGGTTCGCGCATCAGAAGCCGAAGGGCCGTTCGACGCCGACGACGTGACCATCGAGCGGCTGGCGGAGAACGTCGGCCGTTCGCCCCGTGGCGTCGTCGTCCGCGACGAACTGTCCGGCTGGTTCGCCTCCTTCACCCGCTACTCCGGCACGGCGGACGGGTCGGACCTGCCGAACTGGTTGAGCCTCTTCGCGGCGGGGCCGCTCCGCTACCACCGCAAGACGGGTGAACCCCGCGACGGGGAATCGGACGGGGATTCGCGGCCGCGTGCGGGGGATCCAACCGGCCATCCCGAAGGACGTGTTGAACAACCCGGCGTTCCTTTCGTCCGGACTGGCCTCGTGGCTGGTGTTCGCCGTGCCGCCGAAGTGGTGTCCGGGGTACACGGACGACGAACTCGACGCGGAAGTCGAAGCGCGAGTCGCGGCCGTGCTGGACTTCCTCCGGGAGCGGCCGTTCGACCCGAAGACCGGGCCGGCGAGGGTCCGGCTGGAGGGCGCGGCGCTCGCCCGGTTCAAGGCGCTGAGCAACGAGTTCGCGGCGGCCGCCGGGAACACGGACGGCGGGCCGATGTCGGCGGCGCTGCCGGCGGGCCGATCCCGCCCCGCCAGTCGGCGAAGCTCGGCGGATTCCTCGACGGCTACTCGGCCAAGCGGAAGGCCGAGAACACGTCCACCACCGTGGCCGACATCCACCGCGTCAAAGTGGACTTGCCGGCGTTCTTCGGCTCGGAAATCGGGTTGCGAGACATCGCCGAGGAACGCGCCGACGCCTTTCGGACGTACTACCTAACCCGCCCGAAGAAGTTGGCCCCCGGCACCGTCCACCGGCGACTGAAGAACGTGCGAATGGTGTTCGAGTATGCCCGTCGTGTGAAACTGATCCCCTCGAACCCCTTCGCCGGCGTGTCCACACCGAACCAGTTCGGCAGCTCGAAGAAGTCATACGTCGCCGTCGCCGTCGCCGAGAAGCCGCTCGCCGTAGCGAACCCCTGACCTCGAAGACGCCTGCGGACTAGCCTCGACTGGTGAAAGTCCACGTCGTCCACGGTCCACAAGGCGACGGCCACCGAGAAACCGTGACGGGGCCGGCATCCTGGGGTGGGTGCAACATGCGCGAGACGTTCCAAAAGCTGATCCGGATGAGGAAATACGCCTGGCGGGACTCGAACCCACAACCGGCCGCTTAGAAGGCGGCTGGCCGGTAGGACGAATCGCTTAGAAAGCTAGGGATTCGGGGCGGAGGCTGATTCCGTTTACACCCCGGCTTACACCCGTCGTGCAATCGGCCTCTCCCCCGTCCAGCCGGCGTTAGGGCATTGTACGAACGGGCCGACGCGGTGCTGGCCGCCGAGGTTGCGGCAAAGGCGGGGTGAGGGGCGGAAAAGCCGCTACGGTCATTGCACCCGAAGAACGGCGCGTTACGCTGAAGCCTGTGGATGACCACTCCCTCCCCGGTGCCGCCATGTTGGACGCCCGCGAAATCGCCCGCCACCTCGTGCGGATCGGCTGTCCGCCGGACGCCGAGGATGACGCCGTACTGCTCACCCCCCTGCACTTGCAAAAGGTGCTGTACTACTGCCAGGGGTGGCACCTCGCCCTCCTCGGCGAACCGCTGTTCCGCCAGCCCATCGAAGCGTGGAAGAATGGGCCGGTGGTGCGGGACGTGTACGACCTGTTCGCCCGTTCACGCGAAGGCATCACCCCGGCCATGATCGGCGAGCCGTCCGCGTCGCTCTCGACGACGACGGCCGACCTGTTGTTGATGGTCTGGCGGGAGTGCGCGCGGCTAACGCCCCTCGAACTCGCAGATAAAACGCACCGGGAGCCGGCATGGGCGGAGAAGCGCGTCGGCCTGCCCCCGGACGCGCGATCCGACGCCGAGCTATCGCTCGACACGATGAGGGCGTACTTCGCCGCCGAGGCGAAGAAGCTGGCGGCCGCGGACGGCCAGTTCCCGCCGCTGGACCCGGCGGGCGTGTGGCAAGCGGACCGGCAGCTCGAACGGTCGGGCGGCCGGGGCATTCCGGCCGCCGAGGCGATGCGGCGGGCGAAAGCGGCCCGCGTGGCCTAACGAGAGCGGCCCGATGCCCCGCGTCGAATACTCGGACAGCGCCGTCGAGCAGCTCGTCGAACTGGCCCGCGACAAGGGCGCGGACGACCAGGTGCTGGACGAGCTGGCCCGGCACTTGGAAACCGTCGCGGAGTACCCGCAGATGGCGGAGCCGGCGAAGTACCCCATCGGTCGGGGGCACATGTCCGTTATCCACCTGTTCGACGGCACCGGAGTGATGTGGGGCTTCACCGTCGCCCTGTGGCTGAATCCCGACGGAATAACTGTTCGGGCGATCAACGGTGGGCGTGCTCCGCTGCATTTCGACGACTGACCGCGGAGGGGGAAGGGGCGCGAGAAGTTTGGGGCTTTCGAGGTGCAGACCGCCGGGGAAGGGGCGCGGGAATTTGGCCCGAGTGGGGGAGACGTTCAGGTGGGGACCGGTCCCCACCAGAACCGACGGCAGAACGATGGGTACCTGGCGATGGATTTAGCTCGTTCGAGATCCGGGTTGCCGGGGAATCGAAGGTCGATTGCGTCCCAGAGGTCACGAAACTGCCGGACAAGCAGGAACACTACTACGATCCAGGCCGTTGCCTTGACAAGTGAGTTGGCGCGATACGTGCCTGTTTGCACACCCACTACACGCAACTTCTTCGATCGCCACTCGGTGTGCGAATCGAGACCAGGCCACCATCCTTGCCAAACAGATGTACCACTGATCCCTTGGTATTTTTCTGGAAGTGCTGCGAGATTGCCAGTGTTCGGATCGACCATTTCGTCCGGGTCAGAGGCGAGCAGGAAGTGTATTCGTGGATCGTAGTCCTTGAGTGCATCTAGTGCCGTTGCCGTTCTGATAACTCCTGGGAGATTGAGTCGATTGTATAAGTAGTTGTGACCGCCCAACGGCAGCACGTCCTTTTTGACGGACTCAATTGGATAACCGCACGCCCAAGCCCAGCCACCCAGTTGCGGGCCGAGGTCGGTGTCCCCCAGGTTGAGAAATCGCCTGCCAATCAACTCATCTCGAACTGTTTCGGTGATCTCAAGGATAGCAACATCCGGCAAGTCGGGGAGTCTATGGATGGTACCACGTAGATGAACTGGGTTATGCCGCCGGCTCTCGTTAGCGGTTCCGTTTTCCATCTTGGCGAACCCGAATATGGCCTGTTTGTAAGTCTGTGGAACGTCAAAGACATGGCCAGCGGTGACAACGAAGTGACGGTGTTTGACCGTCAGTAAGGTGCCCGTTCCATGCTGAAAGAGGCCCGTCTCCGTCTGACGTGCAATGGGGGTGACAGAAGCATCGACGCGAGGCATGAGCGCGTCGGTTATTTCTGTCGCGGTGCGGATCACATCGGGAGATGGCGCAGCATTCATTTCTTCCCCTTCTTCGCTGGCGGCGGTGCCGGTTCTTCGGCGGCGGTGTCCGGCGCGAGGAACGGGCGGAAGTGATCCGTCGGAACGCCATTCACGCCCACCAGCGATTGGAACTGTCACCATACCCGGCCGAACTGCCGCCGTGGTAGCATTTTCGGATTGGAACCCGTACCTCCCGAGGACTCACGCTATGGCCCGCCCGGTCACCTTCGCCGCCAACCCCCGCCCGGCCCCCAAGCCGCGACCGGCCCCGCGGATCGATACCAGCTTCAACTTCGGGGCGAACGTCGCCCCGGCCGTCCGCGCCCACCTGGACCAGGTCGCGGCCCGGCTGAAGGGGTCCCGTGCCACCGGCGGCGGGAGCTAACCCGTGGCCTTCGCCCCACTCCCCCGACCGACGTTCGGCAAGGCCATCGCCACCGGCACCGCCGTCGGCACGCCCGCCAAGACGAAGGGCGTGGCGCGGCGGATGCACGAGGCCCGACTCGCCGCCGACCTCCTGCCCGTCATCCCGCCACCGGGGGAGGCCGTCCATTGCCTGATGGGCGGGAACTTCGACCTCGGGCAAGTGGTGTGCGCGCTGGTCAGGAACCATCCGGTCGAACACCTGCGAATCGCCACGCTCGCCTACTCGAAGAAGACGGCCGCCGAGGCGCTGACCGCCGTCGAGAAGGGGCACGTCGGCCGGCTGTCGCTGCTCGTGTCCAGCTTCTTTGCCACCCACAACAAGGAACTGTTCGAGTGGGTGAACGCGGAGATCGCCGCCCACTTCCCCGGTTCCCGACAGGCCGCCGCCCGCTCCCACTGCAAGGTGGTCGTGTTCGAGTTCCGAGACGGCGCTTGTCCGCTGGTGTTCGAGGGCAGCGCGAACCTGAGGAAGAACGGGTGCCGGGAACAACTGGCCGCCATCCGCGACCAGGAACTCGCCGACTGGCACGCCCGATGGATCGACGACACCGTGACCGCCCATGAACGAGCCTGACGCCACCGCCGAGGACGCCGACCCCCCGACCGACGCCGGGGCGGAGAGCGGCACGCCCGCTAAGGGGAAGAAGTCTCAATCCGTCGTCGTCGCCCAACGAGTCGAGGACGTTCTTCGCCTGCGGATCGACGGCGCGATGTTCGCCGACATTCGGGACTTTGCTGTCCAAAGTCAGTGGGGCGTGAGTGACAGCATGTTGAAGAAGTACATCCAGAAGGCCGACGACCTGCTGAAGGAGCGGACGGAGAAGAGCCGCGGCAAGGCGACCCGAATGCACCTCGCCCGCCGCGAAGGGGTGTTCGCCCGCGCCCTGACCGCCGGCGACCTGCGGACCGCCCTGGCCGCGCTGGACAGCACGGCCAAGCTCCAGGGGCTGTTCGAGGACCGCCGCGAGATGGAGAGGCAGCTCGCCGAACTGTTCGCCCGCCTGTCCGCCGCCGAGGGGGCCACCCGTGGCGATGTTCCTGGGTAGCCGCGTCCGCGCCGCCCGCCGGCGCGTCGAACGGATCGAAGCCGCGCCCCCGCCGGCCCGCCAGCCGCTGCCGTTCGGGCTGGAGTGGGCCGCCGAGTTCCTCCCCCATTACCTCAAGTCCGCCCCGTCCCGCCTGCACCGCGAACTGGCCGCCGACCTCCGCGACCTGCACCTCACTCGCGGACAGCGACGGAACTACATCGCCCCGCGCGGGGCGGCCAAGACGACGTGGGTGAGCAAGGCGTACCCGCTCTGGTGCCTGTGCGAGCGGATCGAGCCGTTCATCCTGCTCTTGAGCGACACCGAGGCCCAGGCGAATAGCTTCCTCACGGCGATCAAGGCGGAACTGGAGGGCAACCCGGCGCTGCTGGCCGCGTACCCGGCGACGGCCGGCGTCGGCCCCGAGTGGCAGGCGTCGGGCATCCTCACACGGGGTGGCGGGCGGGTGGTGGCGCGGGGGGCCGGCGGGCGGATTCGCGGCCTCACCCACCGCGACCGGCGGCCGACGCTGGTGGTCATCGACGACCCGAACAAACGGGAGGACTGCCACTCGCCGACCATGCGGCGGCGGGTGAACGAGTGGATCGAGAAGGACGTGCTGCCGGTCGGCGAGCCGGGCACCAACTTCGTCGCCGCCGGCACCACCCTACACCGGGAGGCGGCCGTCTGCCGGCTGGCCAACCTGGGCGGGTGGCAGACGCGGCGGTACAAGTCGATCCTGTCGTGGCCGCACCGGGCGGACCTGTGGGCCGAGTGGCAACTGCTGTTCGGCAACATCGCCGACGACGACCGGGCGGAGCGGGCGCGGGCGTTCTACGCGGCGAACAAGCAGGCGATGGACGACGGGGCCGAGGTGCTGTGGCCGGAGCGGTTCCCACTGGTCGCGCTGTACGAGCGGCTGACGACGATGGGGCCGTCGGCGTTCGACAGCGAGTTCCAGGACCACGCGGCGGTGGAGGGCGGGTGCGAGTGGGACAGCAGCTACTTCGACTCGCCCGACCTGTGGTACGTCCGCGACCCGGACCCGGCCGACGTGGTGTTCCGGGTGCAGGCGCTGGACCCGAGCAAGGGGTCCGTCGGGGATCGCATCGGGGACCGGCAAGCGCACGTCTGTGCTACCCTCACCCGCGACGGCCTGTTGTGGTTCGAGGCGGTGCTGCGGCGGGAGGACTGCACGGCGATGGTGGCGACGGCGGCGGAGTTGGCCCGCCGGTGCAAACCGAACGTGCTGTGCGTGGAGGTGAACGGGACGATGGGACTGCTGGCGAGCGAGTTCGAGCGGGTGGCCCATCTGGTCGGCGGGGCGAAGCTGGAGACGATCACCCACACGAACCCGAAAGCCGTACGGATTCGGCGGGTGGGGCAGTACCTGGCGCGGCACCGGGTGCGGGTGCGGAACACCGACGGCGGGCGGATGCTGGTGGACGAGTGGCGGGACTGGCCGGGGGGCGAGTGGGACGACGCGGCGGACGCGGCCGCCCAGTGCGTCGCCCGCATCGAACTGGAGTGCGGTGCCTGAACCCGCCAAGAACGCGCCGACGCATGCCTGAACCACCAACTTGCGGACCTTTATTGCGCAGAGAGCCACATCCGTGCCGCCGTCGATTGGGCGGCACTGTCGGCCGAGGTGACTGAGCAACCGGTCGCGGACGACGGGTGAAGCTCGTGACGCCGCTGCGCTAGGGCCATTCCTTGAGAAGCAAGTACGGATCCCGCCTGACGCACACCGTTCACCGTCGAACCGCTGACGGATTACGGGACGCGGCGGCACTTCGTGCCGTTTTCATCGGCTATGGCACGAGCGAACGCCTCGCACCGGAACAGGTACTCTTCACCGGCGTCGGCGGGGCCGAGGTAGACGACCGGCGGGTCACCGTAGGCACTCTTCGCCCGGTCGAATCGCCGGCGGACATCGACCGATTCGCGGCTACTGAACACGATCCAGCGCGCGACCCAGCGGGCAACTAGCCCCACAGCAACCGAGACGAATACAATCCCAGCGCCATCGGCGCGTGGCAGTGCAGCCGCCACGGGGCCGATTGCGACCACGGCTCCGATGAGCCAGGTGAGGAGGCTGACCCGCTTCGCTTTTGCCTTCACCTCGGCGAACCGCCGTCGAGCGGCCGACAACGAATCTTGCATCGCCTCGCAGTCGCCGCAGATGGGCATCGGCCGCCCGCCGGCCGGAGGGCGGTATTCCCCGGTCGGGTCACCGCCACACCCGCAGCACAGATTCGGTAGCGTTGGCCGGGGCCGACTGAACACCACGCGGTACACCTGGCCCCCCATGCCGTGCCCTCGGAGACGTTGCGACTGTTCTTTCGATCAGAACAATGGCAAAAGTGATGAAATCGACGCGACCCACGAGAGCATACATGCCATCGCCGGCACTGCGAGGATCTTGTGGGCTCGGCTTGGTGTGATCGCCCTGCGAATCCTCATCTCCGTCACCGGCGACCAGGTGTACGTCGAGATGCCACGTGAAGTGAACCGTTCAGTCGTCTTCCTCCCATCGTCGGCGGTCGTCCCGCTTCAGCCGAGCGGTGTACCCGCGCAGGCGGCTGGCGTGGCTGAATTCGAGGATCACCCCGACAACAATGGCCGGCATGCCGACGATTAACCACCACGTCGCCCACCCGACATGCGAGCAGATGCAGGATGCCATTCCCAACGAATAGCCGAAGTCCGTTCCTCCACTTCGTAGCTCCCGCTCTCTGAACTCCCGCCGAAGCGCTTCCGCCGTTCTCACCGCGACGAAGTACGACCATACGATGCCGAACACCGGCACCAGGCAGAGCCACACGCTCCCCGGTTCCATATCCCGGTTCCGCCTCCGGCACGCAGCCAGGGCATTCGCCGCCGCCGACAGCCACAGGAAGAAACCCACCACGGCGGAAAGAACCACCAGCAACACGAGACACCCGACCAGGACGTAAACGGTGTCGTCGTCCTTCCGCATGAATTTCGTGAACTCTTTCACCCATGCACCTGCCGGCTGGAGGGGTTTGTCTCTCAATATACGACCGAGGCGACCGGGTTCGGGAGCACCCTCTTCGCGGGTTCGTCGTGATCGGCAGCGAGGCAAGCGAAACGCGGCGGCGGTATCCTCGATCAACCCCCGAGGATGCCATCGTGAAGCCCAAACCGACCGCCAGGAGTATCCGCGTCCGGGCGGACACTCCGACAACCTCGACGGTACGGGCACGGTTGCTCGAACGGTTGGAATCGCACTTCGCCCGACCGTGCGTGAAGGCGCGGGTGGTCGCCGCGCTCGACATCGCCCCGAGCCTCTACTCCCAGGTGGTTCAGCACGTCATCGCGCGTGTGTTCCCGGAATGTTGCGACCTCGACCTCGAAGCGGCCGAGGAGGGTCGGAAGTTGACGGGCTTGATCCCGCGTGGCGGGGTCTGCCGGGTGGCCCCCGCCCACCTCGAACGGTTCGCCGCGTCGCTGGCGTGACCTTCAGGCAACGGCCGACCGCACCCGCCGGCCCCATGTCTGCTCGCGACACCGCCCCCGCGTGGCGAACTCGGATTCCCTGCGGAGGCGTTCGCACTCCGCCGCGTGGCGATCCGCCATCGCCCGAGCGGTTCGCTCGGCCTGCTCGGCATCGTCACCAAACTCGGCGGGGAACAGCGCCGCCAACGTCTCGCCGATGAGGGCGGCCGCGCCGTCCGGTTCGATGCCGAACGCCTCCTCAAGACCGGCGACGAACCCGGCGTTCACGAGCAGCGAGTCCGCCCGCTTGACGAGGACACCCGTCACCAGCGCCGCCGCGTCCGTGGCACCGTCCGCGACCGCCCCGAACCACAACGCTTTCCGCGGCTGTCGCTGGCCGCGCTCGCGCCCGTCCGTTGTCCCCCCGCTTCCACCCCCGGCGGCACCCGTTCCCGTTTGGAAGTCCGACGCCAGCACCAGAGCGGTTCGCATGAGACACTCGGTTTAGTAGAGGATGCCCCATAATTCGGGTCGCACACCGTGACGCCGGCAAATACGTGAACGCCGAACCAATCGGCACCACAGCGACCAATCGGGACGCCTGGCACGGCTGCCACGACTGGTATTCCCGGAGAGCAACGAGTAACTTTGAGCGACGGCCGGCTGATCCCCGGCCCAGGTTCCCGCGCCGTCCGCGAAGGTCGCAACTCCCTTCCGGGCGGCGCGGGGACCGTTCCTCACGAGTTGCACCCATGTCCCGCCAATTGAGCGCGTGGTCGCCTTCCACCAACCCGATTCACTATCTGATCGAAGTCCACGACGTTCTGCACGGTGGACTCGACCGGTTAACCGCACTCGCCCCAACCATTCCCTGGGAGAATGAGAGTGTTTTGAAAGTCGACAAGTACCAGGAAGAGTATCAGAGATACGAAGCCTTGCGGGGGTCCGTCACTCAGTTGTTCCTCGACCGAAAGGGGCCCCGCGAGGAAATGACTGGTATCGCGGTGGGGGCGATTGCCGACAAGTTGCCGACGGACGGCATCAATAAAATCCGTGGGCTGATCTACGGGCTGATCCAGGTTGTGGAGGGATACGTGCGCAGTCAAGCGGTAACCTTCTTCGAAATCCCCCGCAAGAAACCGGCGGAGCAGGAACTCGCTCACCGACAATACTTAACAGACCGATGCAAAGAACTTCAAAAGCTCAGGGCGGAGGGACGGGAGCTCCGTGCAATCCTGTTCCGAGTGATGGGTGAAGCGAGGATTCCAAGCGACCGGGCTGTAGCCGCGCGTGATTTCCGCTTGGACGCGGCGGTACAGTTCCGAAATCTTCCCCCCACCGTGCCGGAGTACGTAGGCAGCCAAGAACCGATGGGACAGGGACCAGCCTCTGCCAGGGTCCCCAAGAAGCCCGCAATCCAACGAGACTGGGAAGAATTCGTCTCGCAACTCCCGCCGGTGAAAAAAGCCACTCACAAGGCGTACATCCTGTGGGCCAGGGACCACAAGAGGACTATCCCCTCGCTGGCGAAGAACTTCACCGGCGAATTGAGCGAGAGGGATTTCGAGCGCATCGGGAAAGAAATCGAGCGGTTGAAGATGAATTACCTCAAGCAACTCGGTCGGCACCGGGGTTCGCCCCGGTAGCAATTCGACTGACGCGACTGACGATCAAGCCCGTCAGTCGAAAAAATTTTTCACCGACTGCACCCCCTCTCTGCCAAGACATTTCAATCTCAATCTGCCCGCACCACGCGGTTCTCGACTGACTCCGAAGTGTCAGTCGAGAACCGCGTTAGGCTTTTCGTGTCGGCAGCCGCCAGCATGGAAACGCAGAGACGATTCGGGAATAATCCATCCGCACCCAGAGGGAACCCCATGACCGCTGTACGAGTTGAATCCCCGCCCGCCGGCCGATTGTGGCCGCTCGTCGAGGCTCTCGAACACTGGGGCGGCATCAGCCGGCCGACCGTGCTCCGTGCCGAGAAGGCCGGCCAGCTTCGCCTGACCCGCGTCGGCCGGCGGGTGTTCGTCGCCGACACCGAGGTTCGTCGGATCGCGACGTTCGGACTGCCTTCCTGCAACGTCCAAACAGCCCGCTAACAGCGGTTGACCGCCGCGTACCCGCGACCATCCCAGACGACCCTCCATACGGAGGGGACGAAGGTCTTCCACGTACTTGAGGTGCCCCATGAGCGCCCGACTGCCCCGCCGACCGCGCGAATACATCGACCCCGGCGACACCGCCGCCCACCTCGGCGGCCACCCCGACGGCGTCCTGGCCGACGCCGGTCACGACGCGGACCCCGCCCGCCAGGTCGATGGTGTCCACGTCAGGTATCCCGCGACCTCCGATGGCCGGCGCGTCTACTTGCGCGATCCGGAGGTAGACGCCGCCGGGGAGGTGTCTCCGTGACTACCGTCCACGCCAAGCCATTCCGTGACGAGGCCGAGGCGGCCGTCGCCTACTTCGACCGCTCGTTCGCGCCGCTCCCGTTGGGCGGCCCGCGCACGAATCGCCCGGTTGCAGACGACTGGCCGAACCTGCGGTACACCCGCGCCCAAGCCGTCACTTTCCGCGGCAAGAATATCGGCTTGCGACTCGGACCCCGGTCCGGGGGGCTGGTCGATGTCGATTTGGATTCGCCGGAAGCGATTCGCGCGGCGGCCGTCCTGCTGCCGAAGACGTCGATGGTTCACGGCCGGGCAACGGCCCCGAGGTCGCACTGGTGGTACATCAGCAGCCCCCAACCGCTCCTGACCGGCTTCCCCGACCCGCTCCGCGCTGGCACGCAACAGGAAGGGCACGTCTCGCTGGTGGACCTCCGCACCAGCAAGACTCCGAAGGGCGACGACGTGGGGGCGCAGACTGTTGTCCCGCCGTCCACGCACATCCACACCGGCGAGCGGCTGGAGTGGGCGGAGTTCGGCGACCCCCGAGTGATCTGCGCGGCCGACCTCGACCGGGCGGTGCGCCTGGTAGCCGCCGCGAGTCTGTTCGGCCGCTACCTGCCGAGGGGAGACCCCGCGCCGGCGCTCGCCGCCATCGCGGGCGTGCTCTTCACCGAATGGGGCGGGGACCGCCACCGGGTGGACACGTTCTTGAAGGGCGTGATCACGGCGGCGGCGGTCTCGTTCGACACGACGACTGCAACCCCGGCAGGCGCGGAATGGGGGGACGTGACGCGGCACTTCGATATCCGCATCGTGGGCGCGGTCCGAGAGTGGCTGCAACTTCTTCCGCCGGAAGAACCGAAGGCCGAGGCCGCGAGCGCTGACCTGTCTTCCCCGTTCGACGATTTCAATGTTCGGGGATCGTGGGATGTCGCTGGCATCTATGACGCCGGGTGGACGGACCACGAGGACCTCGGCGACGGCCGGAAGTACCTCACCCGGCCGGGCAAGGACGCCGACGTGTCCTCCAGTATCGGCATCGCCAGGCCGGACAAGGCGGGCGGGCCGACCTTCTACGTGTTCACCACCTCCACCGAGTTCCCGGCCGGACACGCCTACAGCCGGTCGCAGGTTTACATCCGACTGCGGCATGGTGGGAATTCCTCGGAGGCTGCCCGCGCGTTGCTGGCACTTGGCTACGGAACTCCGCGGAAGGGACCCCAGGCGAAGGTCGGTGACCGAGGGTCGGAAGGGTCGGACGGTCGGAAGCGTCGGACGCCGCGTGACGTGCCCGAGTGGGTGCCGTTCCCCGTTCATCTCCTGCCCCCGGTACTGGCCCGTTACGTCGAGGCGGCCGCCCGATCCTTCATGTGCGACCCGACGTTCGCCGCGCTGCCGCTGATCACCGCCGTCGGGGCGGCCATCGGCACCACCCACCGCGTCCGGATCAAGAAAGACTGGCTCGAACCGCCCACGTTCTGGATGGTCGGCATCAACCCGAGCGGGAGTGTGAAAAGCCCGCCCTACCTCGCCATCGAGGACATCTGCCAGGACCTCAACGACGGACTTCAGCGGGAGTACGACGAGGAGTACGCGCGGTACGAGACCGCCTACGCCGAGTGGGAGGCGGCCGGCGAACCCACCGGAGAGGAACCCGAGGAGCCGGTCCTCCGCGATTTCATCAAGTCGGACACCACCATCGAGGCCCTGGTCGGCGTGCTGGAAGACAATCCCCGCGGCATCGTCGTCGGCCGGGATGAGTTGTCCGGCTGGATTGGCAGCTTCGTCCGCTACGCCCGGAACGGCTCCTCGGACCTGCCGCACTGGCTACAGCTCTACAACGCGGGCACACTGGACTGCCTGCGGAAGACCGGCGACCGCCGGCGGGTGCGGGTTCGCGGCGTGGCCGTCTGCGTGATGGGAACGACCCAACCCGCGATCATCGCCGAGGCCATGACGCCGGAACTGCGGAAGGCGGGGCTGCTCGCCCGGCTCATCGCGGCGTACCCGCCCGCAAGACTCCGCGAGTGGAGCGAGGACGAGATCCCCGACGACGTTCGCGCGGACGTGGTCCGGCTGGTCGAAACCTTCTTCGCGCTCCGCCACGACGCCTGGGACGACGGCCGGCCTCGCCCAAGACTCGTTCACCTCACCCCCGAAGCAAAGGCGATGTTCGTCGCCTTCTTCACGCGGAACAGTGAGGCCATGTACGACGCCTCGTCGGACGACGAACGGTCCCGCCGGGCGAAGCTCGAAGCCGTGGCGGCCCGGCTCGCGCTGGTGTTCCATTGCTGTCGGTACCCGGACGGGCCCGACCAGCACCCCATCGGCGTCCCCGACATGGAGAACGCCATCGCGTTGACCGAGTGGTTCATCCACGAGGCAGAGCGGGTGTACCTGCTGTTGGGCGAGAACCCCGAAGAGACGGAACTCCGCCGGCTCGCCGAGAGCGTGGCCCGGAAAGCCCGCCGACTGCCCGGCGCTCGCATCTCCGTCAAGCAGTTGCAGAACTCGAACTCCAAACGGTACGCCACCGCGACCGCCGCCGAGGCCGACCTGAGCCTGCTTGTGGAGGCCGGATTCGGTTGCTGGGAGCAGGACGAGAAGACCGGCGGCGGGCACAACCCGAAGTACTACAAACCCGTCGCACGCCCGGTCCGACCGTCCGACCCTTCCGACCCTTGCCCCGCGGATCCCGACGGCGGAGACGGGGAACCGTCCGACTCTCGGTCCGACTCTTGCTTTTCGGGCGTTCCTGGGCGTGACGACCGTCCTGACGCAAAAGACTGTCCGGCAAAATCTTGCGACGACGCCGGCGACAACTCCCCAAAGCAAGAGTCGGAAGGGTCGGACGGTCGGACCGGGCGTGTGACGGTTTCGGACGTGGAAAACGCCCGCCCGACCGGATTTCAAGAGTCGGACCGAGGGACGGAGTTCCCCTTCGGGCACAACGTCAAGCCGGATGCCTCGGCACCCGTTCCTGCCGGCGGGAACACCGCCTTCATGCTGATTGACAACCCCGCCGACCTGCCCCCCGTCATCGAGGCAGTTCGCGCGTCGGAGCGGGTCGGACTCGATGTCGAAACTACCGGCCTGAACCCCCGTGACGGGCGGCTGCGGCTGATCCAACTGGCGACCGCGACCGGCACGTTCGTGATCGACGCCGACCGGGTGACGGACCTGTCGAGCCTGTTCGCCGCGCTGGCCGAGGTCGAGGTCGCCGGGCACAACCTCCAGTTTGAACTGTCCTTCCTCCTGCCCGTCGGGTTCGTCCCCGGCCGTTTGTACGACACGATGCTCGCCAGCCAGGTGTTGGACGCCGGCGACCGGACGGTGAAGCACACCATCGCGGCCGTGGCCGCGCGGCACCTCGGCGAGGCGGTGGACAAGGCGGAGCAGAAATCCGACTGGTCCGGGACGCTGACTGTCGCCCAGCTGGAATACGCCGCCCTGGACGCGGAACTGCCCCTCCGCCTTCTCGACGTTCTCACCCCGAAGCTGGCCGAGGCGAAGCTCACCGCCACGGCGGACCTCGAGAACCGCGCCCTGCCGTGTGTGGCGTGGATGGGCACGACCGGCGTGGCCGTGGACCGTGCCGCCTGGCAGGAACTGGCGATAGCGTCCGTCGCCGAGGCGGCGCGGCTCGTCGCGGAGATGGACGCGCTGGCCCCGCCGCCGGCCAACCTGTTCGGCCGCGACGCCCGGAACTGGAACTCCACGCCGACCGTGCAGGCGGTGTTCGCCCAGGTCGGAGTCGCCCTCGAATCGACCGACGACGACGCCCTCGCCGCCATCGTCCACCCGCTCGCCGACCTCTTCCGCCAGTACCGGTCGGCGACCAAGCTGGCCGGTACCTACGGCGTGGCATGGCTGGAGCACGTCGCGGCCGACGGGCGGGTGTATCCGGGGTGGCGGCAGTGCTCGACGATGACCGGCCGCATGAGCTGCGCCGACCCGAACCTCCAGCAACTGCCCCGCGACCCGCGCTACCGGAAGTGTTTCGTCGCCCCGCCCGGCCGGGCGCTGGTGAAGGCCGACTACTCGCAGATCGAGCTGCGCCTCGCGGCCGTGATCGCCCCCGACGACACCATGTGCGGCGCGTACAAGCACAACTTCGACCTGCACTCCCTGACCGCCGCGTCGATCACCGAGAAGCTGGTCGCCGACGTGACCAAGGCCGACCGCCAACTGGCGAAGGCGGTCAACTTCGGCCTGCTCTACGGCGGCGGCGCGGAAATGCTGGTGAGCTACGCCAAGTCGAGTTTCGATCTCACGATCACCGAGGCGCAGGCCAAGAAGTACCGCCGTGCGTTCTTCGCCACGTACGGCGGCCTCCGCCACTGGCACAACTCCCAGTCGAAGGCCCCAATCGCCACTCGCACACGCGGCGGCCGGCGGCGGCTGGGGGTGGCGTCCTTCACCGAGAAGCTGAACACCCCCGTGCAGGGCAGTGGGGCGGACGGGCTGAAGGCCGCGCTCGCCCTGCTGTGGGACCGCCGCCACGAACACGCGACGGCGTTCCCCGTCCTCGCCGTTCACGACGAGATCGTTGTCGAGTGCGACCGGGCCGCCGCCGAGGCCGTCACGGCGTGGCTGGTGACCGCCATGACCGATGGCATGCAACCGTTCTGCGTCCCCGTCGAAGTCGAGGCGACCGTCGCCCCGACCTGGGGCGGGTGACTCAACACCCTGGAGATTTCGAGATGACCATGACCACCGCCGTCCTGACGTTCGAGAAGTTGGCCGAGTTGGAGCCGCTGTTGCGAGTGATCGAGGCCGACGTGAAGGCCGCCGCCGCGGAACTCCGCCGCAAGCGGACCCGGTGCGCGAACGGCTGCTGGTACGGCTACGGCAAGGACGCCCGCGGCTTCAAGGAGTGGATGTCCACGCTGGTCGGCGCGTACCGGCACGGCCGCCGGGGCGAGACGCCGGAGCGGCGGGAACTGCTGTCGAGCAGCGCGACCTACGACACGGTGTACCAGCACCTGTACGAGTTGCTCCCCGATTGCCGGAACTGCGGCTGTTTGTGAACCCACCCACCAACCGGAGAGTACCACCGTGAACATCCTCGAAAATGCCCGTCACCGCCGGCAGCTCCTGCGGAAGAACGAGAGCGCCGTCGAAGCCGTGTGCAAGCCGGCGCACGACGCCGAGTCCGCCATGAGGGCCGCGCTGGACGCGCTGTTCCGGGCACCCGCGCCGACGGCCGAGCACCGCCGGGCCGTACTGGACGCCGGCACCCGCGCCCTCGCCGCCTGGGAGGCGGCGGTGGGGCAGTGGGAGCGGACGTTCCCCGGCGTGCTGCCGCCCACGGGGTTGGCCATGGTGCCCCACTGCGTGGACGACGGGCTCGACCTCATGGACCACTACGACCGAAACCGGCCGACCGCCTGAGTCCGTCGCGTCCGCTCACCCACTGCCCGCCGGCCAGCCCGGCGGGTCGCCCCACCCGGAGTTCGACACCATGACCACCCTTGCCGAATCCGCGCCCCGCCCGGACGGCGGGACGGCCGACCTGGCGCGGCTGTTGGCCGAGTTGCCCGCGAAGGTCGCCGAGGCCGCCCGCCTGCCCGCGCTCATCGCCCAGGAGGACGTGCCGGGATACGTGGGCGTCAGTCGGCCGGTCATGTTCCGCCTGATCGCCGCCGGCAAGTTCCCGAAGGCGGTGGACGCCGGCGGCGGGAGGAAGTTCCGCCGCGCCGACCTCGACAAGTGGGTCGCCGCCCTCAAACCGGCCCGCTGATCTCCGGCTTGTCCCGACCGCCGGCGGCGGGTACGTTCCCCCGGTCCACCCGTGCCGGAGCGTTCGCCGTGGCCCATCTCGTCCGCCAGAAGACCACGCACCACATCGACGCCGCCGGCACGCGCGTGCCGAAGGGTGCGCCCGGCGCGAAGAAGGTGGTGACGGAGTCCCGCAAGTGGTACGGGGCCGGGATCCCCGGCCTCGGCAAGAGGCGGGTGCCGCTGGCGGCCGACAAGCGGGTAGCGCAGCGGATGCTCGACGAACTGGTGACGGCCGCCGAGCGCGGCGAGGCTGGACTTGCCGACCGAGACGAGGCCGCGTCAGCCCTGGAACCGCTCGTCGAAGAGTTCGGCCGGGTGGTGGCCCGCAAGGCGAAGCCGAAGCACCTGACCGCCGTGCTGCGGGACGTGCGGCTCGTCCTGTCCGGGTGCAGGCTGAAGACCGTGGCCGACCTCCGCGCGGCGGACCTTGCCGTCCGGGTCGAGTCGTTCGTGTGGTCCCTGACCGAGGGGGACGAACCCGTCTCCGCTCCGACCGCCGCGTACACGGGCAAGCACGCCAAGCAGTTCACCCGCTGGATGTGGCGGAAGCGGAAGGTGCTGGCCGCCGACCCGCTCGCCGGGGTGGATCTGCCGAGTCAAGCGGTGGTGAACAAGCGGCGGGCGCTGACCGCCGAGGAGTTGGCGAAGCTGATCCAGGCCGCCGCCGACTCGCCCGATGTCTTCCGGGGGATGACCGGCCCCGAGCGGTCCGTCCTCTACTCGCTCGCCGTCACCACCGGCTTCCGGGTCGCCGAGTTGGCGGCCCTGACCGCCGCGTCCTTCGACCTGGACGCCGACCCGCCCGCCGTCTTCCTGCCCGGTGCGCACACGAAGAACAGCAAGGACGCGCGGCTCCCGGTCGCGTCGGGCGTGGCCCGCCAGGTGGCCCCGCTTCTGACCCGCCGGCGATCCGGCCCGGTGTTCCCCGGAACGTGGTGGGAGCGGGCGGCGGACATGCTCCGCGACGACCTGACAGCCGCCGGCATCAAGGGCGTGACCGCCGACGGGGCCGCCGACTTCCACTCGCTCCGCCACACGTTCATCACCCTCGTCGGCCAGTCCTCCCCGCTGAAGGTGCTGCAAGACCTGGCGCGGCACTCCACGCCCATACTGACCGTCGGCCGGTACAGCCACGCCGAGCTGAGCGAGAAGGCCGCGGCCGTGGACGCCATCCCCCTCGGCGGTGGAAAATCGGAGACGGTCCTCGCCCGGCCCCAACTGGAGGCGATGGCCGCCCTCGGCGTGGCACTGTTCCACGCCCTTCTGTTTACACCCCCGCTTACACCTGCCGTGGATTCTGGCGGGGACGGCGAGAGACCGCCGGAGATGATCACGGGCCGGAAGGCGAAGCGGACGGGCGGACATAAGTCCTAGAAAGACAAGGGATTTGAGACGATGTGAGACCGGATGAGACTGTCCGAGACGAGTACGCCTGGCGGGACTCGAACCCACAACCGGCCGCTTAGAAGGCGGCTGCTCTGTCCAGTTGAGCTACAGGCGCGTGTCGTCACTTTACCGGCCGGCTGCCTCGGCGGGAACGGCTCTCGCTGTTCAGACACCGCCGGCGGGCGGCGGGTTCGGGCCGAGGCGGTCGTCCAGCCAGCGGCGGAAGTTCAGGCTCACCACGTCGAACGTGGCCCCGGCCACGGCCGTCGGGAAGTACGGGTCCACCCAGCCGTTGGCGGCGGCGATCGGCCACGGCATCGGCGGGATGTCCACCGACTTCAGCAGCACCAGCTTCCGCGCGGCCGTTCGCGCGGCCACCACCGCCGCGAGGCTGTCGCTGGTCACGTCCCAGGTGTGCGGCGTCAGGTCGTTGCGGCGGAGGAAGTCGTGGCAGTCCACCACGCGGATCGGGTGGCGGGTCTGCGGCCGGCCGATGAGCAGTTCCAGGAACTGCGCCGTGACGGACAGCGAGCGGATGGCCAGCCAGTGCGCCGCGTCTTCGCCGAGGGCGTGAACGCGGTCGAGGTCGCGGACCACGTCGGCGAACGGCCCGCCGCCCGGCACCAGCATGACCGGCGCGGCCTGCTCGCCCAGCCACTCGCGGAGGCCGGCCCCCAGGCGCGGGTCGTCGTACAGGCTGCCGCCGACTTTGACGACGATCACAGGGGCCTCTCTTGCGCGAGCTTGGCCACCGCGTAGGCCGGGGCACACGTCGCCACGCTCCCGCCGAGCCGGTCGGTGAGGGAGAGGAAGTCGGTGAAGTTCTGGCTGTACGGCTCCAGCACTTGGCGGGCCAGGAACTCGCCGGAGCCGCTGACGACGGCCAGCCGCCGCGTGCCGATGGACTCGGCGAGCAGCCCGTTCACCCGGCGGACCATCAGTTCCACCGGCGGGCGGAGCAGGTCGAGTTGCCGCACGCGGACGATATTCGCCAGCCGTTCGGTCTCGGCGGGCGGCGTCACCTCCGGGTCGCCGCAGAGCATCCGACTGATGCGGGCGTGGGCGTACTTCTGCGTCGCCGGGCGGCTGTCGGCGGTGTCGGTGTCCGCTTCATTCTCCGCAACGTGACCGGAAAGCAAGTAGGCGTCCTGCGTCGTGGCGAAGAACTCGGCGGCGTGAACCCCGGCCGGCAGCAGCGCGCACAGCGGCGTGCGCTTGACGCCGGTGTAGATCAACTCGCCCTCGCGGAGGCGCTCCGGGTCGGTCTTGCCCCGCGTCCACGGCTGGCCGTCGAGGATGGGAATGATGTCGGTGGTGGTGCTGCCGATGTCGAGCAGCAGCGTCGTGCCGCGCGGGTTGTACGAGCCGACGAACGTAGCCAGCGCGTGCCAGTTGGCCGACGCCACGCCCAGCCACTCGGCGCGTGCCTCCTCGGAGTTCCGGAACCGGCCGGCCGTACTCCAGAACCGCACCGGCCAGCTCCGCGACACGTTCAGCACCGCCGAGACGATGGCGTTCACGCCGGCTTGTTTCGTCTCGAAGCAGTCGCACAGCTCGCCGGTCATGGTGACGGCGAACTCCTCGGCGTCCGGGAATTGCGCCGCCAACTCGCCGAGCGCGGCAGGCAACTTTTCGGGGTGCTTCCACAGGGCGAACGGCACCGATACGGCTCCCCCGTCGGGCGTCGCCGCCTTCAGGTTCGCCCCGCCGATGTCCAACCCGAGGACGGTCGCCATGTCCGGTGCCTCGCCTATCCTGAGTCTGAAGTGGTCTGCTCGCTCCGCGAGCGGTCTTCGTTCGTCCACACCGACCCGCTCGCGGAGCGAGCAGACCACGGGACCGATGCCCCATGCCCGCCCCGCTGTTGTACGCCGACGGACTGACGAAGGAATACGGCGGCGTCCGCGCGCTCGACGCACTCGACCTGAGCATCGCGCCCGGCGAGGTCGTCGGGCTGCTCGGGCCGAACGGGTCCGGCAAGACTACCGCGCTGCGGCTGTTCCTCGGCTTCCTCCGCGCCACCGCCGGCCGCGCGAGTATTGATGGCCTGGAGTGTTGGAGCGATTCCGTCGAAGTCCGCAAGCGGGTGACGTACCTGCCCGGCGAACTGCGGCTGTACGACTCCATGACCGGCCGGCAGATCGTCCACTTCCTCGGCAAGCTGCGGGGCGACACGCCGGGGAAGGAAGTGGATGACCTCGCCCGCCGGCTGGACGTGGACCCGGACAAGAAGCTGACGCACATGTCGTCCGGCATGAAGCGCAAGATCGCGCTGCTGGCGGTGCTGGTGCCGAAGGTGCCGCTCATCATCCTGGACGAGCCGACGAACACCCTCGACCCGACCATGCGGGACGAGTTCATCGAGCAGATCAAGCTGGCGAAGGCGACCGGGAAGGCGATCCTGTTCTCGTCGCACGTCCTTCAGGAGGTGGAAGCCGTGTGCGACCGCGTGGCCATCCTGCGGAAGGGGAAGCTGGTTCACCTGCAAGGCATGGAGGAGCTTCGGGAAGCCCGCCGCGTGCGCGGCGTGATCGCGGGGACGATGCCGGCGCGCGGGCCGGATGACAAGCCGTTACCCGCGGGCAGCGTGACCGGCGATCAACTGGACCTGGAACACCGCGGCCCGCTGCAGGAGTTGCTGACCTGGCTCGGCCGACAGTCGGTGACGGACCTGCGAATCGAACCGCTGGGGCTGGGGAAGATTTACCGCTCGTTCCACGCCGCCGGCTGATGGTCGCCCGATTGGCGTGAGCATTGTCTCTGCAAGTAACTATGCGTTCCGTTTTTGAGTTTGTCAAATGAAATGGACGGAATTGCACAAAATACTTTTGACCACTATTGGAGTGGCCTCGACGAAGCCGCGAATCCCGACATGGCCGGTCAACTTCCCGCCATCGGCTGACGGGTCACTTCAGCACGAACTGATCGAGTACCACATCCACCGGCTCGCCGAAGGAACTGGAAAGGTCGAGCGACACCGTCACGTCCTTCCGCATGGCCACGGTTTCCTTCTCACCCGTCCGCCACTCGCCATCGTCATCGCGGTATGAGAGTGTGAGGACATCCTTCGCGCGGGTCAACCGGAACTCCGTCGCCGCCGATGGGTAATCGTCGCCGCCCCCACTGCGACTGCGGCCGGACACCGTATGCTTGTCTCCGTTACGGATGCTCACCGAACTGGAGAAGCTCGAAGTGACTTTCGGTATTGGCTTGATCCCGAAGCCGAGCGGGATCCGGGACTGGTGGTCGCGGTTCAGCCAACAACTCGCAGTCGCGTCGCTGACGTGCCAGCCGATATTCAACCGCGGGTACTCTTTCTCGGAAACCACTTTGGTCAGGTCGGTCTTGATGGCGTACCGGACGGTCGCCGTGAAGTCGCCGCTGACCTCGCGACGAAAACTCACGCCGTTGGGACTTTTGAACGTCCCCTCCGCCGGCGGGTCGTACCCGTCGAGCGTCGCGGTCAGCACCTTCTTCCCGTCCATCGCCAACTGGCAGCCGCGCTTGTCGGCGACGGTGCCGAACGCCCGCGCGATCAACTCCGCGGCGGTCGGCTTCGGGACCGGCGCGGCGACGAGGGCGACCGGCACCGCGACGAGCAGCAGGAGGGCGACGGGCCGAGGCATGGGCGGTCTCGCAGTTCGTGTCACTTCTTCAACTTCTCGATCAGGTACGCGGTGGCGGTGGGCAGCTTGGCGTTCGGCTCGGTGGCCGAGTGGAACTCCACCGCGACGCCGGCGTCCTTCAGCTTCTCGGCCAGTTTCACGCCGAGGATGGGCGAGTGCGTCGGGTCCGGGTGGCTCTCGCCGACCTTCGCCCCCTTCACGCCGGTGTAGTACAGGCCGACGGGCGGGTCGTCCTTCGAGACGTGGTTGATCGGCGAATACTCCGCGATCCACTTGGCCAGGGTGTCCCGCTGCTTCTCCACCTCGTCCAGGTTCTTCAGCCCGAAGGCGTGCGCCCCGTAGGTGTAGTTCGGCAGCCACTCGCGGGTCACTTTCGGGTCGAGCGACACCTGCGCGCCGTTCACCGCGGCACAGTACAGCCGCGTCGATTCGCGCAGCACCGGGTCGTCGCTCTTGGGGTCGGCCATGTCGTCGTGGAACGCCAGCCACAGCGACGAGCAGCCGCCGGCGGACCCGCCCGTCGCCCCGATGCGGGCCTTGTCGATGTTCCACTCCTTCGCCTTGGACCGCAGGAACTGCAAGGCGCGGGCGGCGTCCTCCAGCGGGGCCTTCACCGGCGGCGTCACCTTCTGCGCGTTCGCCTGGGCCATCAGCCGGTAGTTGATGGACGCCACCGAAATGCCCTTGTCGAGAAACGCCTTCACCCCGCCGTAGTAGCTGCTCTTGTCGCCGTTGTTCCACCCGCCGCCGTGGATGCACAGCACCAGCGGCGTCGGCGCGTCGGCCTTGGCCTGCCAGAAGTCGAGGACGTTCCGCTCGTGCGGCCCGTAGCTCACCTTCTCGGCGGTGATCGGCACGGCCGGCTTGGGCGGGGCTTTCTTGTCGTCCTTCTTCTTCTCGTCTTTCTTCGGGTCGTCCTTCTTCGGATCCTGCGCCCGGCTCGTGCCCAGCACCACGAGGGCGCTGAGGGCGAACGTCAGGGCGGCGAACAGCGTGCGGCGGCGGATCATCGAGGGTCTCCGGGGCGGAGTGGGGAGAGGGGAACCGGCGAAGGTGTGCTATCCGCCGCCGGTGTCGGCGGCCACCTCACGCCGTCGCGGTCCACCGCAGGATCGGCTCCTTGGCGGCCTACACCTCGTCCGGCCGGCTGACGACGTGTTATGGGGCAGTTGTTGTCACCCCACTCCGCTGGTCGCCGTCCGCTGTTCCATCGTCCGCTGTTCCATCGCCCGGACGGCCTCATTCTCGCCGCTCGACTTCGGCCGGTCGAATTCGAGCCGGTCGCGGCTCCGGGTCAGCACGAACATCATGTCGGCCCGGAACCGGTCCCACGAGACGGTCTTGAACTCGTTCCGGACGAACACGCGGTATTGGGTCGCAGCCCGCTCCGGCGGCACGTCCGGGCGGAAGTACATGGCCGCGCAGTACCGCACGAACAGGGCGTACCGCACCCCAGGAGCGCGGGCGGCGCACAGGCCGAAGTCGGCGACCCGTTCCAGCTCCTCCCAGTCGGGCAGTTCCAGCGTCAACCCGGCGTCGAATTTGCGGACCAGGGTGTTGGCCCAGTGATTGAACAGCCCCGTGATGCCACCCGAGTAAGACAGCCAGAAGAACGCCCGCACGACCTGCGAGTCGGCGGGAAGGTGAACACGTTGGAAGGCCGGTTGGTCGCAGGCGGCAAGTGACTCCGCGTCCAGGTAACCCAAAAAGTCAGGCGTCACCCACACGACAACCGGCTGGGTATCTTGGTCGTAGTAGATGTCTGTCCCCATTTCGCCCGGCAGGGGGAACGGCGTTTCGAGCCGCGTGAGGCGACCGAGGCTCTCGAACTCGTCGATCACCTCGGGCGTGTCCCAACGAAGTGGTGAGCCGAGCCGTTCCAAGAGGGCGAAACGGTTCGTCGGCTTGTGTCGCACGATTGGCAGGCTGAAGCCGCAATCGACCGACGGGCGACCGTTCAGGCCAACGAATTCGAGATCGGCGGCGGGAATCTCGGCTAAAGACAGGTTCGGCGCACCCATTGTTCCAGACCCTCGCAAAAGTTCGCCCGACCGGATGGGGTTTCGAGCTTGGAGAACAACTCCTCGAACGCGGCTTCCACCTCTGGGCTGGGGTTCGAGTCCGCCAGGAACCGGCTGATCTCTCGCAAGTGGGTCGGATCAGCCGACCACCGCACGGCGTCCGTCACCTTCGGCCCGGTTGCGAACCTCACCTCCCACGTCCACGCCGCCCAATTGCCTTCGTCGTTGAGGGCTTACAACCCTTCCGGGTCCGACACCACCGGGCGACGTTCCCAGTAGCCTTCCACCCCAGACGGGAAGAAGGTCGCCAACCATCGCGCGAACGCGGCGCGCCAATCACCGGTGATCGTGGCCGCCTGGCTGTATTGTACGCGCGCCTGGAGTTCTTGCTCGTCGGTCGCGTCGTCAGGCAAGCCGAGTTCGAGGTTCAACGCGGTCACGGGATTCCGCTTCACGACCGACCCCGAGTCAAACGGCGTTGCCGAATGGAATCGTCCGTCTTCGACTTCCGGCCCGAAGGCGAGTGCGACTTGGCCATATCGCGGGTTCGCGCGGCCGGCGTAGAAGTACACGGACGGCGGATACCCGGCTTGCTCCTCGGCGAACCGGGCACCGTCGCCGCAGTAATTGTGTTCGGCCGACGACGTGGGAATCTCGTCGGACGCAATGTCCCAGAGCATCGGCCGACCCGCCCGACCACTCGTCACGTGTAGCAGAGGCATCGTGCCGGCGACCCGCTCGCATTTCGAGCGGATCGCGGAATCGGGCGACGGTGACTGATCCGACGGCGGCATCGAACACCCTCCACAAGAATTCTACGCCTTCGATGGGGTCCAGCGCAGGATCGGCTCCTTGGCGGCCTTCACCTCGTCCGGGCGGCTGACGACGTGCGCGTGCGGGGCGGACTACCTCCGGGTCTTCGGTCCGAATCCTCAGCAGGCGGCGGCCGCGACGAAACAGGCGAGCCACATGGCCGAATCTCCGGGATGGTGTGGCGGGCGGGTCGCGCCCTCGCGGCAGCGGGCACCCGTCACGCGGTCTGCGCGGCCGCCTCCAGCAGCCGGTCGCTCTTGATCTGCACGGGGCCGATGATCTCGAAGTTCTCGATCGCGTCGGCTTAGGTGATGCGGTTGCCGGAGTACGAGATGGTCAGGTGATTCCGCTCCCTACGGTTGGGGTGCGGCCGTCGGTCAACGCCAGTTCGATCGGCTCGAACGGCTCGTTCCAGTACAGCCGGCGGATTTCTTGGGGAGTCATCGGGGCACCTCAGTCCAAGATGGAGGTCGGTTCACTTCCGGTCGGCGGTGCCGTCGAAGTACGCTTTCGTCTTCGGCCAGACGCCCTCCGCCACCTTCCGCCCCAGCTTCAACCCCTCGACGTTATCGGCCTGGATGTGGTAGCCGCCCAGCACCCGCGACAGGCCGGCCATCTCGGCCGTCGCCGAGAACGTCGGCAGTTGCAGGGCCACGTCGCAGGTCAGCTTCGGGTCGAACACCGGCTTGCCGTCGACCATCTGCATGAACTGGCACGTCGCGCCGGGTTCGGTCAGCGCGCCGGCCGTCCGCTTCTCGATGGCCGCGAACGTGTCGCTGCCGGTGAACAGTTCGAGCGTCTTCGCGCAGCACCCGCTCACGCAGCTGTGCCCGGACACGTAGCCGGGAAAGGGCGGGGTGACGAACGTGGGCGGCGAGTACGGGTGCCAGTCCTCGGCCGCCAGCGTCACCACGCCCTTGCCCGCGCCGGCCCAACCGCGGACCTGTTGCCCCTTGTAGTAGTGCCGCACCAGCGTCCACGGACGGGAGCTGTCGTAGTGCCGCTTGGACTCCCAGGCGGCGATGAAGGCGTCCAGGGCGGCGTTGCCGACGGCGAAGAACAGTTTCGCGTCGCGGTCGAGGTCGTACTTGTCCCGCCGCGACACGTGCTGGGCGAACCGCAGCCAGTGCCCGGCCTGGCCGGTGGACTTCGGCCCGTCGCGCATGAACTCGACGACGGCCTTCTGCTCCGGCGTCAGGGTGGCGTTGTACGCCAGCACCTCGTCCACTTCCTTCTTCAGTTGAGCCGATCCGAGGAGCGGGGGCGGGCCGGGGCGGAACTGGTCGCTCCGGGCGAGGGCGAACGGCTTCACCCGGAACCAGTGCGGGGTGAGGAACCCCGGCGTCACCTTGCCCCCCCTGCCGTCGTCGAACGCGATCGGCTGCCAGCAGTCCGGATCGACGATCTTGTTCGGCGGATTGACGGGCCGGTAGAAGGTCCAGTCGGAGTACGGCTTGCCGTTCGACCCGACCTCGTCCCCGTGCTGGTTCGCCCCGTCGGTGCGGCGGTAGGCGAGGACGGCGGCCGCGGCCGCGTTGCCGACCCCGGCGGCGGTCTTCGGGTCGGTCGCCGTGTCCGACAGGGTCACGCCCCGCTTGGCGGCCTCCGCCGCGATCCACTTCGCGTCTTCGGGGAACAGGTCCAGCAGCGCGCGGGTGACGGCGAAACCGACGGCGGTCGCCTTGTTGGCGGCCGTCCGCTCGGCCTCCGGTCGCCGCAGCCTCCCGCCGAGACGGGTGCCGACCGCGTTCGCGTCGTAGGCGGCCCAGGCGTCGAACATGCAGGTGACGACGATGCCGAGCATCCGCGAGCCGACGGTGGGGCGCGGGCCGTTCCGGTCGTGTTCGCGGGCGGTCGCCTCCAGCGCCACGTCGAGCCACTCGGACGCGGCGGAGGGCGCGAACTTGGGCGGGTCGGCGGCACGGGCGGGGGGAAGCAACAGAAACGCGGCGAATGCCACGGCGATCACGGGAGAGGTCATCGGTTTGATCTGCGGGAGAAAGCGGACCGATGAGGGAACGGCCGCCCCTCATCGGATTTTCACGGATCATACCCCGGCGAAACTGGAAATGGAACCCGGTAGCGGACTGTGCACCTCGAATTGGGAACTTGTCCGCGAGTCACGCCTTCGCGGTCCAGCGCAACACCGGCTCCTTGGCGGCCTTCACCTCGTCCGGGCGGCTGACGACGTGCGTGTGCGGGGCCGTCCGCACCACCTCCGGGTCTTCGGCCCGAATCCTCAGCAGGCAGTCGGCGAAGGCGTCCAGCGTCTCCTTGCTCTCGGTCTCGGTCGGCTCCATCATCAGGGCCTCGGGCACCACCAGCGGGAAGTACACCGTCGGCGCGTGGTAGCCGAAGTCGAGCAGCCGCTTGGCCACGTCCATCGCGCGGACCTTCTTCTCGCGGATGAGGCCCCGCGCGCTGGCCACGAACTCGTGCATGCACGGGCCGGGGTGCGGCACCTCGTACCCCTCGGCCACCCGCTCGCGCAGGTAGTTGGCGTTCAGCACGGCGTGTTCGGACACCTGCTTCAACCCGTCCGGGCCGAGCGTGCGGATGTAGCAGTAGCCGCGGAACAGGATGCCGATGGTGCCGAAGAAACTCCGCACGCGGCCGATGCTCTTCGGCATGTCGTGGTCGAGGTAGAACCGCTCGCCGGTCTTGCGGATGATCGGCGCGGGCAGGTACGGGGCGAGGAAGTCCCTCACCGTGATGGGGCCGCTGCCGGGGCCGCCGCCGCCGTGCGGGCCGGTGAACGTCTTGTGGACGTTGTAATGCTGCATGTCCGCCCCGAAGTCGCCCGGCCGGGTGATGCCGAGGATGGCATTCATGTTCGCGCCGTCCAAGTATACTAACGCACCCTTGCTGTGCAACAGGTCGGTGATCGTCTTGATCTGCGTCTCGAACAGGCCGAGCGTGTTCGGGTTGGTGATCATGAACACGGCGGTGTCGTCGCCCAGCTTCGCCTTCAGGTCTTCGAGGTCCACGAGGCCGTTCGACCCGCTCTTGATGGTGACGGTGTCGAACCCGGCCAGCGCCGCCGACGCCGGGTTGGTGCCGTGCGCCGAGTCCGGCACCAGCACCTTGCGGCGGTGCGTCTGGTTCGTGTCGCGGTAGTACGCGGCGGCGACGAACAGGGCCGTCAGCTCGCCCTGCGCGCCGGCCGCCGGTTGCAGGCTGATCGCCGGCAGGCCGGAGATTTCCTTCAGGTACTCCTGCATGCCGTACAGCAGTTCGAGCATGCCCTGGACGGTGTCGTCGTCTTGCAGCGGGTGCAGGTTGGCGAAGCCGGGGAAGCCGGCGATCCGCTCGTGCCGCTTCGGGTTGTACTTCATGGTGCAACTGCCCAACGGGTAGAAGTTGGTGTCGATGCTCATGTTTCGGGCGGACAGGTTCGTGAAGTGGCGAATCAGGTCGATCTCGCCGACCTCCGGCAGCGGCGGCGGGGCGGCGGCGAGGTGCCGCTTCGGGATCAGGCTCTCGACGGGCTTGGCCGGCACGTCGCACGCCGGCAACCGGTGGCACCGCCGACCGGGGCGGGAGATTTCGAAGACCAGTTCAGTGGATTGCGGGTTGTTCATGGGTCGGGGCAAAGGAAGGAAGAACGGTGCGAGGTCAACCGCGTGCGAAACGGATAGTAAACGGGGAAGCGGTGAGAGCGGCGAGCTAGAAGGGAAGGTCTCGCTCGATGCCATCATTTGGTCCATCTTCGCCGTGCTGGGACTTGAATGAGGGCGGTTGATTGTCAGGTGCCTCTCCACGCTGAAGCAGGTCCGCAAGAAGTTGTGAGAAGTGCAGCGTTGCTGGCTCCTCATTCGACCAGAGATCGCGCGGGAGGAAGACGTTAGGGTGGACAGTCCGGCGAATGCCGAGATACACGTCTTGGAAACTGCCTCGGAATCCGATCACGCAGCCAATCGGAATCGCCAAGGCGAACCACGGCTCGTGAGAATCACCGCGTCCCCGACGACCCATTTCCACCAAGTCATCAAGGTAGCGATCCCAATACCGCTGAACTTGCTGGTGGAGCGTCCCGACGAGTTTTGGGTCACCTGGCGGGACAACTTTTGCCATCAGGGCCAAACTTGCAACGGAATCCGATGGTTGAAAGCCGGGAAGATTCGATGAGCGGAACACATGGCCGCCGTTGTGGTTCAGCAGAAACGCTTTGTATTCGCTGGGTAATTTCACGCCCGGCCAGCGGTCGATATCATCAACATCCTTCCCGCGAAGGATGGGGCCGGCACCTTCGAATTGCAGATGATCGCAGCACACGCCCACCGGCGGTCGGCTCACTCGTGCCACCCACAGCGGATCGAGACCGGCGGCCAGTTCTCGCAGCTCGGTGGCATCGCCGGGGCGCTGGCCGTCCTTCCACGACTGCGCCCACTCGACCTCGGCGCGGAGGAACGGGCCGCGCGGGTCGTCGCGGTCGTCGAGCCAGTCGGCGTACACCAGTCGCGGCAGGTCGTGGCCGGGGCTGTCCACGATGGTGCGGAGGAAGGCGTCATCATCGGGTGTCATGGCGTCACGCGGCGGTGTCGGAGGAAGTCAACTTCGGTTCGGGAGTCGGCGGACCCACTTCCACGCTGGGTAGCAACGACAGATCGAACATCTCGAAGGCGTCGTTCGCCTGGAAGACGATGACGTGATTCTGGGTCGGGGTGATCAGGATGAAGTCGCGGTGCCAGACGGGCACCCGCCGGCCGTCGATGGTCCGGAGGTGGAACGGCTTGAAGGGCACGGCCATGATGTATTGTCGCAGGTGTTCGGCGGTCATGGTTCGCTCCGGAGCGTGGTTCGGATTTCGACCAGTTCCATTCTATCACCCCTCGACCACGGTGAGCGGCACGTCGAACGGCAGGATAGCGGTCACATGTTCGAGCGCGACGATGCAGCGAGAGCCGTCGGGCTGGTGAACTTCGCCGCAGCCGAACTGTGTGATCCCCGCCAGTTCCGGCCGTAGCACTTCCACTGCCCAATTGCCGGGCAGTTGCAGGGCGAACGGCTGGAAAGGCTCCACAACCAGGAGCGCACGGAATTCGTCTTCGGTCACGGCAGCGGTCCCCCGACGGCGTGGACGAGAATGCCCAGCACCTTCGCCAGCTTCTCCGGCAGCGTGTACTGGGTGCGGTCGATGGTCAGGTCGTCCCCGCGCAGGGTCATGAATCGCCACAGCGTGCCGGTCGTCACGCAGCCGTGGATGACCTCGATGCCGTTTCCCGCCTTCTCGTTGAAGATCCGAGCCGCCACCATCTCCGCCCCGCACTGGCCGAGGCCGCCGGCGATGCTGTCGTCCTTCGCCTCGACCACCACCGCGACCGGCGCTTTCAGGACGACTTGCACGTCGGAACGGGAGAGGATGAAGTCGCACAGCCCGTTCAGCCCGCGTACCTTGTCCACGTTGAACTCGGTGCCGGAAAAGAAGCCGATGCGGCGGTGGAACAGTTCCCACACCTCCAGCAACACCGGGGCCACGATCAACTCGGACTTGGCCTTCTCGGTGCCGATGAGCGCGGCCAGCGGCAGGTAAACGTCCAGCAGGGCAGCGAGCGCGGGACGGGGGACCGATTCGGCGACCGTCGCGTGCAGGTCCGGCGCGTCGCCGAGTCGGACGCCGACTTTCGTTTCCAAATCGGGCAGTGTGAAGTCGCTGAACGGCATGACTCCCTCCTCGGTTGTCGCGTCGGGTATGCTTAGGGTACTCTCTCCCTCGGCCCAATACGAGGTGCGTTGCCGGTGGATGCGATCCGGCCGCAATCGTGCGCACCCGCTGTGTCGGCGGCGGCGGCATGGTGTACAATTCGATTGATCGAGAACCCTCATACTGGAGATTCCCCGTGCTCGCCGATGAACTCCGCCGCGCCCTCCGCGGGCAACCGTTCGTCCCGTTCCGACTCGTCCTGGCGAGCGGCAACAGTTACCCCGTGCCCAGCCCGGAGTGGATGATGGTCACCGACAGGACCACGGCCGTCGGCACGCCGGGCGAGTCCGGCGACGGCGACATCGTCGCCCTCTTGGACAACTTCGGCATCACCGAGTTGGTACCGATGCCCTCCTCGCAAGCCGCTCCGGTCTGAGTTTCGCCCTTCCGCCGAGACGCCGCCGCCCATGTCAGCCGTCCCGCCCTTCACCCCGATGGAACTGATGATCTGCGCCGCCGCGCGGCACCTGGAGGACGGCACCACCGTGGCCGTCGGGACGGGCCTGCCGTGCGCCGCCGCCATGCTCGCGCAGAAGACGCACGCGCCGAACCTGATCGTCTGCTTCGAGGCCGGCGGCATCGCCCCGCTGCTGCCCACCATGCCCGTCAGCGTCGGCGACAGCACCACGTTCCACAAGGCGCTGATGGCCACCAGCATGGCCGACGTGATGCAGTTCTGCCAGCGCGGGATGATCGACGCGACCTTCCTGAGCGGGGCGCAGATCGACCCGTTCGGCAACCTGAACTCGACGTTCCTCGGCGGCACCTACGAGAAGCCGAAGGTGCGACTGCCGGGCAGCGGCGGGGCGAACGACTTGGCGTCGTTCTGCTGGCGGACGTTCATCGTCATGAAGCACGACGCCAAGAAGTTCGTGCCGAAGCTGGACTTCCTCACGACGCCGGGGTTCCTGACCGGTCCCGGCGCGCGCGAGGCGGCGGGGCTGCCGGCGAACACCGGCCCGCACCGCGTCATCACCGACTTGGCGATCCTGGACTTCGACGAGAACACGAAGCGGATGCGGGTGCGGTCGCTGCATCCGGGGCACACCCTGGACGAAGTGACGGCCGCGACCGGGTTCGAGTTGCTCGTCCACCCGGAGCTGGCCGAGACGCCGTCGCCGACGGAACGGGAACTGCACCTGCTGCGAACCCAGGTCGATCCCGGCCGGTATCTCCTCGGCCGCGCGGGGTGAGGCTGAGTTCGGGAGGGCGAGGCTTACACCGCCACCTGCGACTCGTCCTCCGCGTCGGGGTCGCGGAGGGTGCCGGGGAACAGGTAGCAGATGCCGATGCCGAGCATGTACAGGCCGAACAGCGGGACCAGCAGGTACAGCATCGTCACGGCGTCCGGCGTCGGCGTGATGACCGCCGAGAAGGCGGCCAGGATGATCAGCGCGTACCGCCACTTGGACAAGTAGTCCTTGTAACTGAACATGCCGATGCGGCTGAGGACGAACATGACCAGGGGCGTCTGGAACGACACGCCGAACACCAGCGGCAGCACCAGCGCGAAGCCGAGCCACTCGTTCAGCCGCAGGTCCGGGTCGAGGTCGAGGAAGTTGTTGAACCCGAGCAGCGCCTTCACCGCGCCGGGCAGCACGACGAACTGGCACAGCAGGATGCCGGTGAGGAACAGGCCGATGCTGAACGGCAGGTAGTTGTGGACGTACTTCTTCTCGTGCGGGTACAGGCCGGCGGCGATGAACGCCCAGAACTGGTAGAAGATGATCGGGCTGGCGATGATGACGCCGCACAGCAGCGACACCTTGAAGTACACCATGAACGCCTCGGTCGCGCTCTGCGTCTTCATGAACTGGCGGATCTCCAGCAGCGTCTCGCCCTTGTTGTTCAGGTAGTGCAGCCGCGCCGGCACCACCTTCAGGGTGAGCGCCACGTCCCCCTCGGCCGGCGACTTCGGCGTCAGCCCGTACCGCTCGCCCATCACCCGGTCCAGCTCGCCCCCCGGCACGGTGACGGGCATGTCCACCGGCGCGCCGCGGAGGGCCACCCACTCCTCGGTGGTCAGCCCCGTCGAGTCGCCGTCCTTCCGCGCCAGCTTCTCGCGGAACGCGGCGATCTGCTCCGGCGTGTAGTTCTTCGCCGCCGCCTCGGCCTCCAGCAGCCGGTCGATGGCCCGCTCGGTTCGCCGGTAGTAGAAGGCCCGCATCTGGGCCTCCGCCGGCGCGGTGATGATCTTCAGCATGGGTCGGCCGACGCCGAAGTCGTCGTACCCGACGGCCTCGCCGATGCCGTCCAGGACGAAGCCGAGGAGGAGGCAGACGCCGAGGGCGATGACGGCGCGGATGAGCCGCACCCGCAGCTCCTCGATGTGGTCGCCGAAGGACATCCGCGAGCGGTCGAAGATGTCGTCGGGGTATTCGTACTGGGAACGGGGCACGGGAACGTCTCCGCGGTCGGTGTGCGGCGGCGCAACCCCACGGCGAAGGTGTCCGGTCGGGTGGCTTACGGGCTAGGGAGCTATCGTAGGGAACGACCGGCGGGCGGTCAGTATTTGGCCAGGTCGCCGGCCGCGCGGCCGATGCCGGCGACGACCTTCGCCGCGCCGTCCACCATCATCTTCAGCTCGCTGCTGACGGCGATGAACTGCCAGCCCTCGGCGATCTTGGCGGTCGCCTCCTCGGCGGAAAAGGTGTGGATGCCGGCCGGGACGCCGAGCCGCTTGCAGCCCGCCAGGATGTCCGTCAGCGCCTGCTGGAAGGCCTCCGCGGTCGGCGGCGTGCCGTCGGCGCTCCTCATGCTGGCGGCCAGGTCGTTCGGCCCGACGAACACCGCGTCGATCCCCGGCACGCCGAACACGCTGTCGAAGTTCCGCACCGCGTCGATGTGTTCGCACTGGAGGACGATCAGCACCTCGTCGTTCACCTTCGCGTAGTAGTCGCCGGGCGTCGCGTTCCAGTTCAGCGCGTGGACCGATCCGCCGACGGAGCGAGTGCCGCGTGGCGGGTACAGGCAGGCGGCGACCGCCTCCTCGGCTTCCGTCCGGGTGTTCACCATCGGCACGACGACGCCGTGGCCGCCGTTGTCCAGCACCCGTTTGATGTGGTCGTGCCGGTTGCTCGGCACGCGGGTCAGCGCGACGCACCCGGCGTCGGCGATGCTGCCCAGCATGTGCGTGGTCGTCTCCACGTTCGCCAAGCTGTGTTCCACGTCCACCGTGAGGTAGTCGAACCCGCTGCGGGCGAGGAAGCGGGCGGCGGTGATGCTGGCCAGCGACAGCCAGGTGCCGACGGCCGGTTTGCCATCGCGGAGGAGCTGCTTGACGCGGTTCGGGCGCATGGGGCGAGGTCCGGGTTTAGGTGAGCGTGGTCGCGGGCGTCAACGCCGGAGCGGAGGCGAGGCGGAGGGCGGATTCGGACTGCTCGAACTCCCACACTTGACCCCACTCGTCGATCTCCCGGAGTTGGTAGATGTGTTCCCCGCCGACGCCGAGAGGTCCACTCTGGCGGACGACCCGCGCCGTGCCCGGCGGGTTCCGCCACAGGTAATACGAGACCCAGTCGCCGACCCGAAACTTCGGCGCGGGGGGGGTAATCGGCTGGGGAGGTCGTTTGGTCATGGCCGCCTCACGTCCACGGTCGGTTGCCGGTCACGTCCCGGATGTGGTCCGCGACGACGCGGTCGAGGGTCGCCGCGAGCAGCTGGCACGCCCGCCGCCACCGGCGGACGACGGCCACCGCGAGTGTGATTCTACCACCCAACTTCGCCGCGTCGAAGTCGCTGTGCGCGATTGCGTTTCGCCAAGCGTTCAACTCGTCCAGCCGGCGACGCAAGGCTGGGCCGCGAGCGTCGACCGCATCGACGGTTTTCCAGAGGTCGAGTCCGAGACGGCGGAAGTCGGTCCCCAGAGTCATCGGGTTCGCGTTGCCGCGATCCAGGCCCCGACTCCACGCGAACTCGCCGCGGACGATCTGCTGCATCGACGGCGGGACGACGGCGACGAGGTGGCCGACCGCTTCCGTGTGCAGCTCTCGGCTGAAGCCCTGGAACTCGGCGGCGAGCAAGAGGGCGTAAGCCTGGTTCAACTGCCGTGTGGCGTCCTGATGCCCGCGTGCCGTCGTGGTGATCGCCCGGTGCGCGAGTTCGACCCGGCCCAACGATTGGGCGCGCATCGTTCGCCACGTTGCGAGTGAGATCGACGGCATGGCTCGGTTCGGCGTTCACCAGTCGTTCGTCGGCAGTGCCGGGGTGGGCAGCGGGTTCGGCGCTTCGGCCGGCCGGAGGAACCGCTCGGATAGGCCGGTGTCGATGACGTTGCCGAACTCGTCGATGTAGAGGATGTCGTACACCCAGGCTCCGCCCCGGCCGACCGGCGCGCCGCCCGTGATCTGAGCGATCTTGGGGAACTGCTCGTTGCCGTGACTCACCCAGTCACCGGTCTTGTACTTCCGGGGCTGTTCCGGCGGCGGCTTCGGTCGCTTCGGCAGTTTAAATGGCTTCTTCATGGGAATCACCTCACGGCCAGGGGCGGCTGCCGAGCAATACCTGAAGCCGGTCGCCGAGAACGCGGTCGATTCGTCGAGCGACCCGGTTGCACAAGCGCCGCCAGTTGCGGACGGTTTTCGCCGTCACTGTGATTCTACCACCCAGCTTCGCCACGTCGAAGTCGCTGTGGGCGATTGCGTTCCGCCACAGGTTGAGTTGTTCCAGTTGCCGCCGAATCGCCGGGCCACGGCCATCCAGGGCATCGATGGCCGACCAGAGAATGAGGTCGAACCGGCCAAAGTCCGCTGCCAAGTTGGATGGCGTGGCGTTCCCGCGCACGAGTGTACGGCTCAAGTTGAACTCGGCGTTCACCATATCCTGAAGCGAGGTCGGGATGGACGGCAGGACGCTGTCCACCGCTTCCCGGTACAAGTCCCGGCAGAAGCCCTGGAACTCGGCCGCCAGCAGCACGACGTAGGCGTGGTTCAGTTGCTGCGTGGCGTACCGCCGCTTCGCCCCGGTGCCGGAGATGGCGGTGTACGCCACCTCCACCCGGTCGAGCGAGGTCGCCCGCAGACTCCGCCACCGTTGCAGCGAGATGGACGGCATCGCCTCACTTCTTCTTGCCCAGCTTGTCCGGCGAGAAGTCGGCGTCGGTCAGATTCGCCGGGCGGCGGAAGGCGGTGAAGGCGTAGTACTCGACTTCCTTGCCGGCTTCGATGGCGGTGATCAGCACCGGCAGCCCGGCCGATTGCGACTTCGGGTCGGCGTCGAAGAAGTAGCTGCGGCTGCCGCCCTTCGGCATCAGCGGGTCGTCGCCCGGTAGCAGTTTCAACTCGATGCCGAGGAGCGGCACCGGCATGTCCTTCCGCTCGACCGGGCCGAGGAACGTGATGGTGTCGGCCGGCCGCTTGCCGGCGTCGATTTGGTCGAGGAACTTCGTCAGCACGCCGATGGGTCGGGCGAACCCGGCCTCGTAGATGCGGGTGCGGGCGCGACTCGTGGCCAGCGAACTGTCCGGGTCGATGTCCCGCTTGATGCCGCCGCCGAACAGGTCGCCCTTGCCCGTCACCACCGTCATCTTGCCGCCGTTCTGCCCTTTGACGTACACCACTTCGCGGCCGAACCCGTTCTCGCCGACCACCTTCATGTGGACGCTCAGCGGCTCCTTGCGGAAGGCGTACTCGACTTCCTCTTGCGGCTGTTGCTTGCCGCCGACCACGTCCCGCTTGAGCAGCTTGGCGGTGAAGTCCGTCGTGTCGGCGTAGCTCTTCGCGGCGGCCTCCACCACCTTCCGCGCCTCGGCGAGCGGCGACGCCTTCGCCGGGGCCGGCGGTTTGGCCGGCGGCTGGTCGGGCACCACCTCGGCGGGCATCGGCTTCGGCATCGGCTTCGGCGGGTCTTTCTCCTTGTCCTTCTTCGGCTCCAGCGCGGGCGGCAGCACCGGCGGCTGGTTCCGCTGCTCGCGCCGCTCGCGCAACCGCTGGAGGATGCCCTTCCGCTCGTCGTCGGTCATCGACACCAGGGTCACGTCCGCCAGCGGGTCGGTTTCCGGCTGCGGGCGGGACGCCGACCCCGGCATCCCCGGCAGCGGCGGCACCGACCCGGCCATCAGGTCCGAGCGGGGCGGCTGGATCGCGCCGCCGGGCGGGGCGGGCGGTTGCACCGCCGTCGGCGGTTCCTTCCGGCCGGACGCCACCGCCTTGCCGGTCGTGTCGGTCCCGAACGCGGCGTCCTTCTTCGGCAACTGGTTGCGGAAGCAGGCGACCCCGGTCATCGACAGCACGGCGACGGCGGCGAGCCAGAGTTTCAGGACGACGAGGGGCATCGGTCGGCCTCCTGGCGCAAGGGGATGTGGGTGCGGCACCCGGCCGGACGGGGAACGATACCGAGGCGACGGCGGCCGGGCAATGCGAACCCGCGAGCGCGAAACTGGGCGCTCCGGGCGACCCGCGTCACTCCGCCGGCGGCGTCGGCTGCGGGAGCGGCTCGGCCGGCGTCGGCTCCGGCTCGTAGGGCTTCCAGGTGTTACACAGCGGCCACGTCTTCTGTTCCTCCGTCAGGCAGGAGTCCGGATCGGCCAGTTCCTGAATGCTGAACTCCTGCGGCCGGTACTTCGTGCCCGGCTTGTACTTCGGCTGGCGGATGATCTTCACGGCTACCCCTCCAACGGAGGAAGCGCCGCGCTCGGGCTTGTGGCTTGGCCGACTCCGGAGTCGGCGAGCGGAGCCGCGTCGCGGAATTTCGACTCCATCGTCAACGGCCACTTCTTCTGTTCCTCCGACAGGTGTCCGTCGGGATCGGGGAGCGATTGCAGGTGGAACACCGGCGGCTCGGCGGTGGTGCGCGAGGTCGCCGTGGGCTGCGCGGATCGGTGTTTCTTCGCCATGTCGTGTCACTCCTTCACGAGGAATCGCTGCGCGATTAGCGGCTCGTACATGCCGGCGATTCGCAAGCGGAACTCGTGGATGCCGGCCGCTTGGAACGGTAACTTCCCGAGGCAGTAGGAACGTCGGTTGACGAACGCATCCGCCGCGAGTGTCAGAACGAACGGCCCGTACCCCGCCTCCTCGATCTCGTCGAGTATCTCGCCGTCCTCGTCGGTCGCGAACCGGAAGAGGTCGAACCAGACCTCATAGTCGCCACCCGCGCCGAAATACTCGGCGTACAAGTACACGGGCTCGTGCCAGACAACCGGGAAGTCACTCCCGGCCTTGAACACCGCGAGCAAGCCATTCAAACTATACGGCGAATCGCCCCACCCGGCGTCGAACCGCACCTCGCGGCAGAGTACGAGCAGCCGCGCCCCGATCTCCGGCTCTTCGGTCTCCTGCCACTCGCCGGTGCTCATTTCGGCACTCCCGTTTCGGGGCAACGGTCACTCCGCCGGCGGCGTCGGCTGCGGGGGCTGCTCGGCCGGCGTCGGCTCCGGTCGAGGGTCACGCGGCTTCGACTCCGTCACCACCGGCCACTTCTTCTGCTCTTCGGAGAGGTGGCCGTCGGGGGTCGGTGGGTAGAGGATCTCGAACGGTTCCGGGGTGGACCGCGTCCCCGGTCGAATCGTCGGCTGGTGCTTCTTCATGGGTCAACCCTCAACGGAGAGGCGTTCCGACGCGAGCGGTGCGAACACGCCCGCCGCGCGGAGGCGGAACTCGTAAATGCCGGGTGCCGAAAAGGGAACCCGGCGGAGGAACAGGGCACGCCCGCGAAGGAAGTAGGTGCCTTCGAGCGCGATGACAAACGGGCCGTACGTCGCTTGCTCCACTTCGTCGTGAATCTCCCCCGACTCGTCGAAGACCAGACGGACGAGTTCGACCCACACCTCGTACTCGCCCGGCGCGCCGAAGAACTGGGCGAACACGGACATCGGCTGATCCCAGACGAGCGGGAACTCGCCCGTCGGCTGAATCGCGGCCAGCATTCCCCGCAGCGTGTAGGGCGCTTCGGCGTCGTGCGCGTTCCAGATCACCTCGCGGCACAGCAGCAGGTGCCGCGCCCCGATCTCCGGCTCTTCGTGTTCCTGCCACTCGCCGGTACTCATCGCGGACCCTCCCGGATAGTATACCGCGCCGGTCACGCCGCCTTCGCCGCCCAGCCGAACTCCGTCGCGGCCATGTCGGCGATGCTCCGCCCGATGCTGATGCTGGCGGTGGCGGCCGGCGACGGCGCGTTCAGGACGTGGATCATCCGGCTGTCGCCGCGGATGTGGAAGTCGTCGAGCAGCTTGCCGTCGGGGGCCAGCGCCTGCGCCCGCACGCCGGCCCCGCACGGCACGATGTCGGACTGCCTCACTTCGGGGATGAGTTGCCGCAGCGCGTCCCAGAAGGCGTACTTGCTCAGCGACCGCCGCACCTCGACCAGCGACGTCCGCCACCACTGCGCGGCCATCGTCCAGAACCCCTTGTACCGCGCCAGTTCCAGCATGTCCCGTAGGCTGAACTGGTGGAACTTGTACCCCTCGCGGCGGAACGCCAGCACCGCGTTCGGCCCGCACTCGACGCCGCCGCCGATCATCCGCGTGAAGTGGACGCCGAGGAACGGCAGCTCCGGGTCGGGCACCGGGTAGATGAGATTCTTGACGAGGTGGCACCGCTCCGGCACCAGTTCGTAATACTCGCCGCGGAATGGACAGATTTTCACACCCGGATCGACGCCGCACATCCACGCCACGCGGTCGGACTGCAACCCGGCGCAGTTCACCAGGCTGCGGGCGCGGAACTCGCCGGCGGTCGTCGCCAGCACCAGCTCCGCCGCGTCGCGGGTGACGCCGACCAGCTTCGCCGTCGTCATCACCTCGCCGCCGCCGGCCGTCACGATCTCCGCGTACTTCGCCGTCACCGCCGTGTAATCGACGATGCCCGTCTCCTTCACCAGCAACCCGGCGATGCCGCGCACATGTGGCTCGTGTTCCTTCACCTGCTCGGCGTTCAACCGCGACACCCCTTTCAAGCCGTTGTCGCGGCCGCGCTGCTCGATGCGGGCCAGCGCCGGCAACTCCTTCTCGGAGGTCGCCACGATCACCTTCCCGCAGTGGTCGAACGGGATGCCGTGGTCGGCCACGAAGCGGTACATGAGTTCGCGGCCGACGGTGCAGTTGCGGGCCTTCTCGGAGCCGGGCTTGTAGTAGATGCCGGAGTGGATGACGCCGGAGTTGTGCCCCGTCTGGTGCGCGGCCAGCTTGCCCTCGGCCTCCAGCACCAGCACGTTCCGGATGCCGCGCTGGACCAAAGCCATCGCCGTCGCCAGCCCGACGATGCCGCCGCCGATGATCGCCACGTCGCGGGTGTTGCTCATCTCACGAGTCCTTCACGGGAGTTCGGGGCGCGGGGAAAACAGGTCGAAGTTGGCGACTTTGGGATACCCGCGGGGGACCGGGGTGTCGAGGGGAACCGCCGGCGCAACCGCGTCGGCGTCGGTCTCCGGTTCGATCCGAGCCGGAAGCGGTCGGCTTGTTCGGTGATGGGAGTGGCGGTGTTCGCGGCGGCACTCCGGAATGAGAAGTGTACGACAGTACCCATGTGTTCCGTTTTTGGGTTTGTCAAATCAAAGTGGAGAGATTGTTCCGAATCGACTGTCCGGATTTCGGACGCTCGCCGCCGGGCGTTTGCCAACCCCCACCTCCGGCCCAGGGGTGTTCGAGAGGGAAGCCGTGCTTGCGAGCCGCGACCGCCAGGTGGCATCTTCCGGCTCGGAC
>JAYUFU010000098.1:0-7178 GCA_043738505.1 Fimbriiglobus sp.
ACGACATCTTCCTCGACGAACTGCCGGCCGGCGACCGCGCCAAGTGCATCGGCCTCATCCGGACGAACGACCGCCACACGGCCGGGTACATCGCCACCAGCCACGACTACGCCGACCACATGGCCGCTTACCTCGGTATCGAACGGGCGAAGATTTCCGTCGTCCTCCCCGGCATCAGTTTGAAGGGGCACGCCGGCCCGCAACCTCGCCCCGCCGAACGCCCGCCGACGCTGGGGTACTTCTCGCGGATCGCCCCGGAGAAGGGGTTCCACAACGTCGTCGATGCCTTCATCCGCCTGCGGCAGACGCCCGCCGCGCCGGCGGTGAAGTTCCGCTACGCCGGCTGGCTCGGCGAGAAGCACCTGCACTACCTGCGCGAGCAGGAACGGCGGCTGAGTGACAGCGGCTTGTCAGCGGACGCGGAACACGTCCGCTGCCCGGACCTGCCGTCGAAGGTGCGGTTCCTGCAAAGCATCGACGTGCTGAGCGTGCCGACGGTCTGCCGCGAGCCGAAGGGGCTGTCGATCCTCGAGGCGTGGGCGAACGGGGTGCCCGTGGTGCAGCCGCGGCACGGCTCGTTCCCGGAACTGATCGGCGTCACCGGCGGCGGGCTGCTCGTCGAGCCGAACGACAACCGGCAACTCGCCGAGACGCTGCTGGAGCTGCTCCGCGACCCGGCCCGGTGCGCCGAACTGGGCCGCAAGGGGTACGACGGCGTGACCGCCCGCCTGACCGCCCGACACATGGCCGAAGCGACGTTGCAAGTGCTGGAACGCCATACCGCACCCGCCCGGCTCGGCGGGAGCCTCGCCCTCCCGAGTTGATGCCATGCCCGCGTTCACCACCACCCGCCGGGTCGAGTTCGGCGACACCGACATGGCCGGCATCATGCACTTCTCGAACTTCTTCCGCTTCATGGAAGTGGCCGAGACCGACTTCCTGCACGCGCGCGGGCTGTCGGTGACGTGGCCGGCGGACGGCGCGCGGTACGGCTTCCCCCGCGTGTCGGTGGCGTGCGACTTCGCCTCGCCGGCGCGGTTCGAGGACGTGCTAAGTATCGCCGTGACCGTCGAGAAGGTCGGCACGCGGTCGGTGACGTACCGCTTCGACTTCACCAGCGGCGAGACGCCGGTCGCCACCGGGCGGGTCGTCGCGGTGTACTGCCGGTCGGCCTCCGGCGGGCACATCGAGGCGCTGGACATCCCGGACGACCTGCGGGCGAAGCTGGCCAGCGAGTAGCGTCCGAACCCTGTCGATTCCATTCCAGCCAACTGCAATCCGACCCGACCCATCCTGTTCGACGCGGTAGTCGGGGAAAAGGTTGGCCGGCCCCAGTCGATGGTCGCCGCCCGCCAGGATCACCCCGGTCAGGCCGATCAAGGAGCTGCTGTGAGGGCGGGTCGGGCGGTGATCGGAAGCTCGTCGGTTGATCATCCGTCGACGAAATTTCCACCGGCTCGGAGGCGCTCCTTGAGCCTTCGGAGCGCGGACCAGTCCACGCAATCCCGTTTCACCTTCACTCCCCGCGCGTCGCGAAGCGGTTGCTTCGTGACTGGATCCAGCACCTCCTCGTCACCCTCAAACGCCATCGCGCCGGACGTATCCCAGAGTTGGTGGACCTTGCTCGTGACCCCGGTTCCGAAACCCGATCCCTCTTTTCCCTGCTGTTCTACCAGTTTCGTGCCAGCGAAACCGGCGAAGCGAACGGTCCGCAACTTCACCTTGGCCTCCCGGCACGCGCCCCAGTAGATGTGTCTCCCGAGCGAACCGTCCCCGCCGATGCCGCCGACCAGGGTCCGGAGCGGGGTCTTCGAACCTTGCAGTAGCCGTCGCGTCAGCCCTTGAGCCGGGGCCGCGCCGCACCGGTAGATCCCCGTCACGTCGCGGAAGTCCGTGTCGGTACCGGTGGCGATGTAGTTGGGGACGCGCTCCCCCTCGTGGGCCACCTCGACCGCCTGCGCGCGGACGGTCTGTTCGTCGCGTTCGGCCAGGTTCGGTTTACAAAGGAGGTCCATGAAGAAGTCCGAGTATTTGGTCTCGAGCAGCGAGCCGTGCGGGGAGAAGAAGTAGACCGTGGTGCCCGTCGGGACGAGGGTGTACCCGTTCGCGTGTTCCCAGGAGCCGTGCGCGCTGATCAGGAAGCTGGCCATCGTCTCACCTGTGGTTGGAGGTATCGTTTCGCCTTCACTACCCCATGCGACGGGGGCCGCGAATCGTCTCACGGAATCGGCGAACATGTCGGCGGCCGTCCGGCACCCACGGGCGACGCGGTGAACCCTTCCCCGAACGCCGGGCGGCGGGTACAGTGACGCCATGACGGATGTCACCCAACTCCTCCGCGCGGCGACCGACGGCGACCGGCAAGCCGCCGCCGACCTGCTGCCCGTCGTGTACGACGAGTTGCGGCGGCTGGCCGCCCACCGCATCGCCCACGAGAAGCCCGGCCACACCCTCCAGCCGACCGCTCTGGTCCACGAGGCGTACCTGCGGCTGGTGGGGGCCGCCGACGACCCGCGGTGGGACGGGCGGGGGCACTTCTTCGCGGCGGCGGCCGAGGCGATGCGGCGAATCCTCGTCGAATCGGCCCGGCGGAAAGGCCGCGTGAAGCACGGCGGGAACTTGAAGCGGACCCCCTTGGACGAGGCGGACGTGCCGGTCCGCCCGCCGGCCGAGGAGATCCTGGCGCTGGACGAGGCGCTCACGAAGCTGGCTGCCGAGGACGCGGACGCCGCCCGACTGGTCGAACTGCACTTCTTCGCCGGGATGCCCATCGAGGAAGTGGCCGACGCCCTCGGCGTGTCGCGGGCCACCGCGTACCGCCAGTGGAGCTACGCCCGCGCCTGGCTCCGGGTGGCCGTCGGCGGGGACGATCCGGCCCCGGCGTGGTAGCCGCCGGATTCCGTGAGACACTTCGGCCCGGTTCGGCGCATGAAGGAAGAATGCACTCCGCTCAGGACCTGCCCGTGAACGACCGCCTCGACCTGCTCCTCGCCGTGAACCCGGTGCGCGACCTGTTCCTCGCCGCGCTGGACACGCCGGCGGCGGGGCGGGACACGTTCCTCGATTCGGCCTGCGGGACGGACCTGGACCTCCGGCGGCGGGTCGTGATGCTGCTGGCGGCACACGACCGCCCGGACCCGGTGCTGGACCGCCCGGCGGCCGACGCGCTCGCCGGCGACCCGAGTACCGACGGGCTGTCCGACGACGGCGGAGAACTGACGTTTCTGACCCCGGCGGACGTGCCGGGATCGCTCGGGCGGTTGGGGCACTACACCATCCTCGGCGTCCTCGGGCGGGGCGGGATGGGCGTCGTCTTCCGGGCGATCGACGACAAACTGGGGCGGGTGGTGGCCGTCAAGGTGCTGCCCCCGGCGCGGGCCGACGGGGCGGCGCGGCGGCGGTTCGTCCGCGAGGCCCGTGCGACCGCGGCGATCGCGCACGAGAACGTGACCGCCATCTTCGCCGTCGAGGACACCGGCCCGGTGCCGTTCATCGTCATGGAATGCGTCGAGGGGCGGACCCTCCAGGAGAAACTCGACCGGGACGGGCCGCTCCCCGCCGCCGAGGTGCTGCGAATCGGCCAGCAGATCGCCCACGGGCTGGCCGCCGCCCACGGCCGGGGACTGGTCCACCGGGACATCAAGCCGGCCAACGTGCTTTTGGAAGGCGCGGCCGAGCGGGTGAAGATCACCGACTTCGGGCTGGCCCGCGCGGTCGATGACGCCCACCTCACGCAGGCCGGGGTGATCGCCGGCACCCCGCAGTACATGTCCCCGGAGCAAGCGAACGGCCACCGGGTCGGCCCGGCGAGCGACCTGTTCAGCCTGGGGAGCGTCCTGTACGCGCTCGGCACCGGGCAGCTGCCGTTCGACGCGCCGTCCCTGGCGGCCGTGCTGAAGCGGGTCAGCGAAGCGCTCCCGCCGCCGCCGCGCCAGGCGAATCCGGCCGTCCCCCGCCGGCTCGAAGCGGTCATCCTCCGGCTGCTCGCCAAGACGCCGGACGAGCGGTTCGGGAGCGCGACGGAGGTGGGCGAGGTTCTGGGCCAGTTGCGGGCCGACCTCCAGGCCGGGAAAAACCTGGACGTCGCGCCCCGCCGTCGGTCGCGAATCCTCGCGCTCGCGCTCGCCGGAATCGTCGTCGCGGCGGTTGCCGTGACCGCGATCTCCCGGCCGTGGTCGCCTCGTGTTCCGGTCGCCGAGGTCGCACCGCCGCCCGCGACCAAACCGGAGTGGACCCCGCTGTTCAACGGCACGGACCTCACCGGGTGGAAGGTGACCCCCAGCGAACAGGCGAACTGGTCCGTCGAGGAAGGGGAACTCGTCACGCGGCAAGTGGGGGTCTTTGGGCTCTCGACGGAGCGGACGGACTACGAGAACTTCCACCTGAAGGCCCGCATCCGACCGATCGGCGCGGCGGCGGCGATCCGGTTCCGCGTGGCCGCGATCTCCGTGGAGGAGGTGGCCGTGTACTCCACCGGGTTCCGGTTGCGGTTGCACCCGCGCGACGGCGACGCCCTGACCGGCGGCGCGGTGCGGGAGAGCTACGACCTCCGACCGGGCCGCCTCGGCCAGCCCGGAACCCGCCTGTTTAACTCGCCGGACACGGTCCCCGCCGACGACCCGTGGCCGCTCGTGGAGGTGATCTGCGAGGGGCCGCGGATCCGGGTGGTGGCGTGCGGCAAGACGCTCGCCGACGTGTCCGATGCCGGCTCCCGCCACCGCCGCGGCGCGATCGGCTTGACGGCTGGCGGCCCGGAACCGGATAAACCGCTCGACGTGCGGTTCAAGGACATCGAGATCAAGGAGTTGCCCGCCGACTGACGCGAACGCGGGGCCGTCACCCGGATGAAGTTCGCGTGAAGTTGGCGGGATGAGCGGTCAATCGCCTGTTCCGCGCGCCGTCGCGTGGTCTAAACTGGGACTCCGCCTTTCCGCCCTCGCACGGTGCCCGTATGCCTCGCCTTCTTGCCGCGCTCCTCGCCCTCGCCGGTGGCTCGGCGTTCGCCCAGCCGCCGAAGGCGCACCCGTCGGACGACGTGTTCAAGCCGGGCACCGTGTGGGTGGTGAAGGTGACGGCCGACGAGGCGGCGGTGAAGTCGCTGCGGGCGGACCCCCGCAAGTACGCCAAGTGTTCGATCAAAATCGGCGACAAGGAGTACAAGGACGTGGCCGTCCACATCAAGGGGGCGGCCGGGTCGAGCCGCGGGTGGGACGACAAGCCGGCGCTCACGATCAACGTCGATAAGAACGTCAAGGACCAGACGTTCAAGGGGCTGGACAAGTTCCACCTGAACAACTCGGTGCAGGACGGCTCGTACCTGAACGAAATCCTCTGCTCCGAACTGGCGCGCAAGATGAACCTGCCGACCGCCCGCGCCGCGCACGCGGTCGTGGAATTGAACGGCCGCAAGGTCGGCCTGTACGTGCTGAAGGAGGGGTATAACAACTCGTTCATCCGCCGCTACTTCGCCGCCGCGCCGGGCGGCAACCTGTACGACGGCGGGTTCCTCCAGGACATCGACGCCGACCTGAAACTGGACAGCGGCGACGCGACCGGCAAGAAGGCGGACCTCAAGGCGCTGGCCAAGGCGTGCCAGGAGCCGGACGCCAAGAAGCGGTACGAGGCGGTGAGCAAGCTGGTGGACGTGGACCTGTTCGCCGCGAACGCCGCCCTGCAACTGCTGGCGTGCGACTGGGACGGGTACATGCGGAACCGCAACAACTTCCGCGTCTACTTCCCGCCGAACGGCGGCAAGGCGGTGTTCATCCCGCACGGCATGGACCAGATGTTCGGCAACCCCGGCGACGCCCTCTGGCACGGCTGGGGCGGCACGGCCGCGCGGGCGCTGCTCGACCACCCGGACGGCAAGAAGTTGGTCGTCGCCAAGATGACCGAGATGTTCGACAAGCACATGAAGCTGGACGACCTGCACAAGCGGGTGGACGAGTGGGCGACGCCGGCCGCCGAGGCGCTGAAGGCGGTGGACAAGAACGCCCCCGCCGGCTTCCTGAACGAGATCAAGAACGAGAAGGAGCGGCTGAAGCAGCGGGTCGAGTACGTCAAGAAGGAGTTGCCGAAGGTGAAGTGAAAGGCGCGATTTCGGGCGGGCAAGGCCGATATTGTCCGCGTCTTCGGCGCGCCGAAATCCGGTGGGGTGTCCTGGATTCTTCACGCCGGAGGCGTGGCGGACTGTAGCCAGGGGTGAGCGAGCGACACCCCTGGAACCGATGGCGAATGGGAACCCACCCCGGAGGGGTGGCGGACATCCGGCATCCCTCCGGGATGCGAAGAACTCTAGGGGAACGTGGCACCAGGGGTTTCACCCCTGGCTACAGTCCGCCACGCCTCCGGCGTGAAGAATACCGGGCCGCCCACCGGCTTCCGAACCACGGAAGATGTGGACAGCCCTCACCCCGGCGGGTCGGACACCCGAAGTTGCACCGTGCCGAACTGCACCACGTCGCCCAGTTGCAGGCCGCGCTGCGAGCCGGCCGTCAAGCGGATGCGGTTGACGAACGTCCCGTTCAGGCTGTTTAGGTCTTCCAGCACCAGCCCGCGGCCGTCGCAATGAATGACGGCGTGCTTCCGCGACACCCACACCCGCTCGATCGGCTCCTGCCCGGTCAGGTCGATGTCCACCGGCTCCGCCACCGCCCGGCCGACCACGTTCCGCCCTTCCAGGATCGGCAGGTACTTGCCGAGCTTTTCGCCCCGGACCACCTCCAGTCCGATGCGGATGGCCAGCCGCGAGCTGGGCGGCCGCGACTCCTCGATGGCTCCGGGTGCGGCGTTCGTCATCGCCTCGGCCGGGTCTTGGCAGACGAGGACGGTCGGCGGCGGGGCGGCGACTTCCCGTGTGACGGCGGCCACCGCCAGCCGGCTGGACCGGCGGGTGACGTGGCCGGCCTGCACGACCGCGTCGGCGGTGGTGGCGGTACACGGGTCGGACAGCGGCGGCAGCGGGTCGGCGGCGACGGAGTCGTCGGAGTCGTCGGCGGTCATCGTGGACACGCCGGCCGTTCGCTCCGAGAACCGGTGCTTGCCGCACCGCGCGCACGCGGCCGCCGACGGGGAATTCACGAACAGGCAGATCGGGCAGATATTCATCGGGGTCACCCGCGGGTCAGCCCCGGCGCGGGGAGGGTCACGCCGTCGGAACGGGGGAAGCCTAGCTCGCG
>JAYUFU010000099.1:0-7172 GCA_043738505.1 Fimbriiglobus sp.
CGGTTGGGTCGGCTGACATCTTCGCCGGAGCCACCGCGCGGCCGATGACGACGCCCGCCAGCACGGCGAGCGGGACGGCAACCAGGAGCATCGGCAGGCGGCGGGGCATCGCATGACCACTCGCGGAGCGGCGGTGTCACAACGAATCCAATTTCTCACGACGGACTGCCGGCGTCAAACGAAGTCCGCGCGGAATGTCCGAATCGGTATCGCGTCCTAGACTACTTGCCGATCCGTCGTTCCGCTGAAGGGCTTCGTCCATGCGCCTGACCGTCGCCATCTGCACCTGGAACCGGGCCGCGCTGCTCGACCGCACGCTCGCCGAGTTCCACAAGCTGGCCCTGCCGCCCGGCCTGGACTGGGAGCTGGTGGTGGTGAACAACAACAGCCCCGACGACACGGATCGGGTCATCGCCGCCCACACCGGGCCGCTGCCGATCGTGCGGGTGTTCGAGGAAAAGCAGGGCCACTGCCACGCCCGCAACGCCGCCGTCGCCGCGGCGCGCGGCGACTTCCTCCTCTGGACCGACGACGACGTGCTGGTTCCGCCGGACTGGCTGACGCACTACCTGGATGCCGAGGCGCGGCATCCGGACGCGGCCGTGTTCGGCGGCCCGGTGCGGCCGTGGTTCGCCGTCACCCCCCCCCGCTGGATCGCCGACAACGTGGCGCGGCTGGGCACCTGCTGGGCGCTGGTGGATCACGGGTCGGACGTGCGGCCGCTGCTCGCCGGCGAGTACTGCCACGGGGCGAACATGGCGTTCCGGACGGACGTGCTGCGGCAGTACCCGTTCGACCCGAAGTTCGGCCGCGTCGGGGACCAGCTGACCAGCGGCGACGACAGCGACGTGGTCGGCCGGGTGCGGCGGGACGGGCACGGCGGGGTGTGGGTCGGCACCGCGCCGGTGAACCACTACCTGCCGGCCGAGCGGCTGACCGCCGCCTACGCCTACGAGGTCATCCGCTGCCTGCGGCTGACCGGGCCGTCGGACGTGGTGGGCACGCCGAGGACGCTGCTCGGCGCGCCGCGGTGGGCCTGGGCCAAGTACCTGAAGGCGGTCGCCAAGACGTGGCGGTACGGCCTCGGCAAAGGGGCGAAGTGGGTCGATGCGTTCGTGGATCGCGCGAAGGCGCGGGGCATCATCGACCGCTGTCGGGCCGACCGCCGGGCGGCCGTGACGTGACGGCCGGTGGCACCTCTTCAGTACGCCCGCGCGAAGACGACCCGCTTGGCGCTCGGGTTGCCCGTGACCATGCAGGTGCCCGGTTCGACGGGGCCGTCGAACGGCAGGCAGCGGATGGTCGCCTGCGTTTCTTCTTGCACCTTGCGCTCGGTCTCGCCGGTGCCGTCCCAGTGCGCCCAGACGAACCCGCCCTGCTCGATCATCGCCTTGAACTCGTCGTAACTGTTGGCCGTCTTCATGCCGGCATCGCGGTACGCCTTCGCCCGGTCGAACAGCGCCTTCTGGATGTCGCGCAACAGTTGCGCGACGTGTTGCGCGACCCCGGTCAGTGGGACGCCCATCTGCTTGCCGTCCTTGCCGGGCACGTCCCGTCGGGCGACCACGCACGCCTGCTTCTCGATGTCCTTCGGCCCGACCTCGATCCGCACCGGCACGCCCTTCAGCTCGTACTCGGCGAACCGGTAGCCGGGCGCATTCTTCATGTCGTTGTCGATCTTCACGCTAATCGGCTCGTAGTCGAAGAACTCGTCGCGGGGCAGCGCCCGCAGCTCGGCGGCGATTTTCTCGGCGGCGGCGAGGCACGGGGCGCGCTCGGCCTCGTTCCGCCCCAGCGGGCAAATGACGACGTGCGTGGCCGCCAGCCGGGGCGGGACGACCAACCCGGCGTCGTCCGAGTGCGTCATGATCAACCCGCCGATGAGCCGCGTGCTCGCGCCCCAACTGGTGGCCCAGGCGAACTCCTTCTTGTTGTCCACGGTGGTGAACTGCACGTCGAACGCCCTGGCGAAGTTCTGGCCGAGGAAGTGCGAGGTGCCGGCCTGTAGCGCCTTGCCGTCCTGCATCATCGCTTCAATACAGAGTGTATACACGGCACCGGGAAACTTCTGGCCGTCGGTCTTCGGCCCGACCAGCACCGGCATGGCCATGTACTCCTCGGCGAACTTCTGATACACCCTCACCATCTGCAACGTCTCCTCTTCCGCCTCCTTCGCGGTGGCGTGGGCGGTGTGCCCCTCCTGCCACAGGAACTCGGTCGTCCGCAGGAACAGCCGCGTCCGCATTTCCCAGCGGACGACGTTGCACCACTGGTTGATGAGCAGCGGCAGGTCGCGGTAACTCTGGATCCACTCCTTGTAAGTCCGCCAGATGATGGTCTCGGACGTGGGCCGGACGATGAGCGGCTCTTCCAGTTCGGCCGTCGGGTCCACCTTCAGCGGCTGGCCCTTCTCGGCCTTCAGCCGGTAGTGCGTGACGACCGCGCACTCCTTGGCGAACCCCTCCGCCATCTCCTCTTCCTTGGCCAGGTAGCTCATCGGGATGAACAGCGGGAAGTAGGCGTTGACGTGGCCGGTGTCCTTGAACATGCGGTCGAGGCCGCGCTGCATCTTCTCCCAGATGGCGTACCCGGTCGGCTTGATGACCATGCACCCGCGCACGTCCGAATTGTCGGCGAGGCCGGCCTGCTTGACGACATCCAGATACCACTGCGGGTAGTCTTTCGCGCGCGGCGTGATCTTCTCGGCCATGTCGGGGAGTCCTCGAATCGGGGCGCGGGAACGGTGACGAACGGACGATTGTATCGGCCGCCGGGTTCACCGTTTGGGCAGATCGGCGGCGGTGGCGTCGTCGGTGCCGACGCGGGCACGGAGCTTGCCGCCGACCGGCTGGAACTGCACCCCGGTGTGCGGGCTGACGTGCCAGCCGGCGGCGTCGGGCAACAGCAGTTCGTACTCGCCGTCCTCGTTCAGAATGCGAATCTCCGGTACCTTCGTGTCCCGGTGGATGATCCAGACTTCCGGTACGCCCAAGTCGGCGTAGAACGGCAACTTCGCGTAGCTGTCGTCGCCGGGCGAGCGAATCTCCACGACGACCAACGGGGCACCCACCATGTACTCGTTCTTGTCGATGGGAAACCGCGCCGGGTCGAGCAGCACGAGGTCGGGAATGCGGTAGTTGCTCGTCCAGTTGTCCTCGTCTTCCGGCGTGGTCAGGTTCACTTCCTGGTTGACATCCCCGCCGATGTCCTCGGCCCAGTAGGCGAGCAGGTAGTTCACGAGATCGCGGGCGAGGTTTTGGTGCCAGCGGTTCGCCATGGCGGCCATGCGGCGTACTCCGTTCCAGATTTCGTCCCGGTCCCGCGCCTCCGGCGGGCGGGTATCGACGGGGGGAGCGGTCGGTTCGAGGATCGCGGCGGACATGGGAAGCCTCCGGGTGGACAGTGAGGGATTATACCACCTCGCAGCGGGCCATCCGGCCGTTCAGGAAGGCACGCTCCGCAGCCGTGGCCGCCAGGTCGCGGGCGGCGGTGAAGGCGATTCGCGCGGCGGATGACACGCCGGATCGCAGCAGCAGTTCGCCCCGCGCGGCGTGCCAGTGGCTGTAGCGGATGTCGCCGCCGGGCGCGATCGCGTCCAGCGCGGCGAGTCCGGCGGCGGGGCCGTGCCGTTCGGCGACCGCGACCGCCCGGTTCAGCGCGTGCAGCCAGTGCGGTTCCCGCTCGCAGAGCAGGTTGTAGAGCGAAATGATCCGGTCCCAGTCCGTTTCGGCGAACGTCTCCGCTCGACAGTGTTCGGCCAGGATCGCCGCTTCCAAGTGGTACCGGCTCAACTCGTCGCCCCGCGCCGACCGCTCCAGCCAGAAGAACGCCGTGCGGATCATCTCCCGGTCCCATCTGAACCGATCCTGCTCGGCCAGCACCAGCAGCTCGCCGGCCGCCGACTGCCGCGCGTCGAACCGGGCGGCGTGCATCCGCATGAGGGCGAGCAGTGCCTCCGACGCGGGCGACCCGAGCGTCGGGTGGGTGGCGAGCAACTCGGCGAGGCGGATCGCCTCCGCGCACAGGTCGCGGCGGATCAGGTCGGCCTCGGCGGACGAGTGGTAGCCCTCGTTGAACAGCAGGTACAGCACCGAATGGACCGACTCGCGGCGGGCCGGCAGATCCGCGTCCGGCACCTCGTCGGCATTGAAGCCCATCTCGGCCAACTTGTCCTTCGCCCGCGTCAGCCGCTTTTGCACGTTGGCCGTCGCGGTCAGCAGCGCGCGGGCAATCTCATCGACGCCGAACCCGCACACCACCTTCAGCGCGAGCGCGAGGCGGGATTCGTCCGGCAACTCCGGGTGACAGCAGGTGAACAGCATCCGCAACTGTTCGTCGCCGATGAGGTGGTCGTCCGGCCGTTCGTCGGCGGTCGCGGTCGGCGCGGCGAACTCCGGCCGCTTGTCGGCGAACGCGGCGTCCCGGCGGAGGGTGTCGGTGGCGGCGTTCTTGGCGGCGCGGTACAGCCAGCCGGCCGGGTCGGCGGGCGTGCCGGCGCGGGGCCACGCCTGCATCGCGTGGACGAGCGCCGACTGCACGGCGTCCTCGACCAGTTCCAGGCGCGCGACGCCGAGCCGGCGGGTCAACAGGGCGACCAGCCGGCCGTACTCGCGGCGGAAGAAGTGTTCGACGAGGGTTTCCGTCAACGGTCCCTCCTGGGGAACCCCGGCTCACACCCAGCCGGCGAACTCGCGGACCTCGATCAGCGCACCGGGAGCCTGCCCACCGGGACTTTCCAGCGCGATGGCCACCGCCTCGTCGTAGGTGTCGGCCTGGATGATGCTGAATCCGCCGATCACTTCCTTGCTCTCGGCGAACGGGCCGTCGGTGACGACTCCGCCCGACTTGACGACCTTGCCGGTGGGCTTGAGGGCGTCCCCCGGATCGAGCAGGTTCCCCGATTTCTTGAACTTGTCCAGCCAGGCGTTCCAGGTCGCCATCATCTGCTGCATCGCTTCCGGCGACGGCGGCTTGGTGGGCGTGTTCTCCGGCGCACGGCGAAAGAGCATTAGGAACTTCGGCATGACGGGTGCCTCCGAGTGAGGATCGCGGACGGCGAGATTGCCGGCCGCGTCACCGACACGACGAACGGCGACGCGCGGAATGGACACACCGGGAGGAAATGAAAGTCCGATTTCGAACCGCCAAGACGCCAAGGCCGCCAAGAAGAGAGAGTTCAGCAGAGGACAGAAGACAGGAAGGGTTGAATCGGCTTCTGATCTCTGTTCTCTGTCTTCGGCCCTCTCCTGTCTTCTTGGCGGCCTTGGCGTCTTGGCGGTTCAAAGCTCTTCTCTTCCTGTCTCTATTCTGTCCCCGCCCCTTTGCCGTCGAGCCGGCGGTCCACGCCGGCAGTGCGGACGCCGGTCTTCGGGTCGATGTGGATGCTGTGCGCGTCGCCCTGCTGGTGCTTCGACACCGCGTGCCCCTTCGCCTTCAGCGCCGTCTCGAAGTCGGCGAAGCCGGGTCGGTCCTCGGCGCTGATGCGCTCCGGGAACCACTGGTGGTGCAGCCGCGGCGCGTCCACGGCGGCCTGCACGTCGGCCCCGTAGTCGATGACGTTCACCACCACGCCCAGCACCGTGTTGATAATCGTTCGTCCACCTGGCGAGCCGGTGACGAGAAGCAGCTTGCCGTCCTTCGCCACGACGACCGGCGTCATGCTGCTGAGCATCCGCTTGCCGGGCGCGATGCGGTTCGGCGCGGTGCCAATGCCGCCGGCCTTCGTCGTCACGCCCGGCTTGGTATTGAAGTCGGTCATCTCGTTATTCAGGATGTACCCCGCGCCCCGCACCACCACCCGGCAGCCGAAGGCGTTCTCCAATGTATACGTGTTCGACACCGCCATACCGGACTTGTCCACGATGCTGTAGTGCGTGGTGTTGGTGCCGCCTTTCACGTCGATCTGCGGGGCGAGCGAATCGCTGCGGGTGGCCATTTCCGGGTCGAACGTGGCCATCAGCTTCTTGGCGTGTTCTTTCGATGTGAGGTGTGCCGGCACCTTGACGAAGTCGGCATCACCGAGATACACGGCCCGATCCGCGAACGCCCGCCGCATCACCTCGCCCAGCAGGTGCGCGGTTTCGGCCGACGCCCACGCGTGCTTCTTCACGTCGTGCAGTTCCAGCATGTTGAGCATTTCCACGACCGCGATGCCGCCCGAACTCGGCGGCGGCGGGCCGTAAACGTCATGCCCGCGGTAAGTGCCGTGGACGGGTTTGCGCGCCTTCGCCGCATAACCCTTCAAGTCGTCGGCGGTGATCAGCCCCTCGCTCGCCGACATCTCCGCGACCAGCAGCTCGGCGAGCTTGCCGGTGTAGAAGGCCGCCGCGCCGCCCTCCGCGATGGCGGTCAGCGTGTTCGCCAAATCGGGTTGCTTCAACATGTCGCCGGCCTTCCACGTCCCGTCCTTGCCGAACACCCGGCGGAACTCGGCGTTCGTCGTCTTCTTGTCCGCGAGGATTTCGTTCAGCCGCTTCGCCAGTGGGGCGGTGACGGGGAACCCGTCGGCCGCCAGCTTGGCCGCCGGCGTGACCAGTTCCTTCCACGTCAACTTGCCGAACGTCTTGTGCGCCAGTTCAAACCCGCGCACGGTGCCCGGCACGCCGGCCGTGAGGATGGACTGGTAACTCACGCCTTTGGCGAACATCTCGGCCGTGGCCTTCGCCGGCGCGGTCTCGCGGTAGTCGATGACGACCGGTTCCTTGCCGTCGCCCGGCCACACCAGCATGAACCCGCCGCCGCCGATGTTGCCGGCTTCGGGCCACGTCACCGCCTCGGCGAACCCGACCGCGACGGCCGCATCGACCGCGTTCCCACCGGCTTTCAGGATCGCCACCCCCACGTCCGTCGCCGGCGGCGACACGCTCACCACCATGCCGCCTTTTGTTGTCACAAGTTCCCCACCCGTCGCAATGGAGAGGGGGGACGCGAGAATCGCGAGCAACAGGACACGGTTCATGATCGTCCTCCGGCACCAGGAACAGACGGGGCGATTTATCCCACGAACTCCGAATTGCGGTCAGTTGGAGACGTATTTCCGATCAGACGATTGACTGACAGAGTGCCATTGGGGATACTATACCCCACGCGGCGGTGGTTGATCTTTTCTTTGCCGAGCGGATCGGCTCCACTGGGGGTGTGGCGAGCGGAGGGCTCGCCGTTCCGTTCGGGAG
>JAYUFU010000100.1:0-7169 GCA_043738505.1 Fimbriiglobus sp.
ACCGGCGGACTCACGTCGCGCCGTTCGCCTTGCACAGGGGGAATTCCGATGCTCGCTCTGTTCGCCGCCGACTCCGCCAAAGGCCCGCTCGACCCGGACTACGTGACGATGGGCGTCACCCTGGTGGTGTTCCTCGCACTCTTGGCCATCCTGTACGCCTTCGCCTGGGGGCCGATCCTGGCCGGCCTGAAGAAGCGGGAGGAGGGCATCTTCGCCGCCCGCGACGAAGCCGTGAAGGTGAAGCACGAGGCCGAGGAGCTGCGGACCAAACTCCAGGCCGAGTTCGCCGCCGCCAACGACCGCATCCGCGCGATGATGGACGAGGCCCGCAAGGACGCCGAGGCGTCCAAGGCGACCGCCCGCGAGGACGGCAAGAAGGAAGCCGCCACCGAACTGGACCGCGCCCGCCGGCAGATCGCCGCCGAGACCGAAGGGGCGATGGAAGCCCTGCGGCTGCAGGCCATCAGCCTGGCCGGGCTGATGGCGACCAAAGCCGTCCGCCGGAACATCGGCCTGGGCGACCAGAAGGCGCTGCTGGAAGAGTCGCTGGCCGAACTGAAGCAGACCGTGAAAGCATGACACCCGGCGAACGGCGCGGCGTCAGCCCGCCGGTTCTTGGCGAACGGCGTGACGTGAGTCCGCCGGTTCCGACCACTCGCCTGTCAACCTGGAAGACGCCATGTCCGTCGCCCACGAAACCGTTCTCGAAGCTACCGGCGCGCGGGGCCGGCTGGCCCGCGTGTACGCCGAGGCGCTGCTCGCCGCCGCCACCCAAGCGAACGAGGCCGACGCCGTCGGCGAGCAACTGACGGCCGTGGCCGACGACGTGCTGGGGAAGAACCCCGTCATCGCCCGCTACCTGGCTAACCCGGCCGTCAACCGGCAGGCCAAGTTCGACGCCCTCCGCGCCGCCTTCGACCGCCGCGAGAGCGGCACGTCGGTCCTGTTCCGCAAGTTCCTCGGCGTGCTGCACGCCAACGGCCGCCTCGGCCTGCTCCGCGACATCGCCGTCGCGTACCAGACGCTGCAAGACAAAGCCGCCCGCCGCGTCCGGGTGTCCGTTCGCGCGGCCGCCGAACTGACCGCCGAGCAGACGGACGCCCTGACGAAGAACCTGGCCGAGTCCCTGAACCAAACCCCGATCCTGCGGGTGACGGTCGATCCCGAGTTGCTCGGCGGCCTGATCGTGCAGGTCGGCGACCGGGTGTACGACACGTCGGTCCGGTCCCGGCTCGAAACCCTCCGCACCCACCTGATGACGAGCGCACCCCATGTCGTTCAAGCCCAACGTCAGTGAGATCGCCTCCGTCCTCACCGAGCAGATCCGCGACTTCGGCCAGCAGACCGATGTCCGGGAGACCGGCCGCGTGCTGGAGGTCGGCGACGGTATCGCCCGCGTGTACGGCCTGTCCGAGGTGATGGCCGGCGAGTTGGTGGACTTCCCCGGTGCCGACGTGAAGGGCCTGGCCTTCAACCTGGAAGAGAACTCGGTGTCGGTCATCATCCTCGGCGACTACCTGAAGGTCCGCGAGGGGATGGAGGTCCGCACCACCGGCCAACTGCTGAGCATCCCGGTCGGCCCGGAGATGATCGGCCGCGTCGTCGATCCCCTGGGCAACCCGATCGACGGCGGCCCGCCCATCCTGGCCAAGCGGAACCGGTTCGTCGAGAGCATGGCCCCCGGCGTGGCCGAGCGGCAGCCGGTCAAGCAGCCGCTCCAGACGGGCATCAAGGCCATCGACGCCATGACCCCGATCGGCCGCGGCCAGCGGGAACTGATCATCGGCGACCGCAAGACGGGCAAGACGCAGATCGCCATCGACACCATCCTGAACCAGAAGGAAGAGAAGGTCATCTGCGTGTACGTGGCGTGCGGGCAGATGGAGGCGAAGGTGGCGGCCGTCGTCGAGAAGTTGAAGGCGATGGGCGCGATGGACTACACGATTGTCGTCGTCGCGTCGGCCGCCGACTCGGCCCCGCTCCAGTACATCGCCCCCTACGCCGGCACCGCCATCGCCGAATACTTCATGTACGAGGAAGGCAAGGACACCCTCGTCGTGTACGACGACTTGTCCAAGCAGGCCGCCGCGTACCGCCAACTGTCGCTGCTGGTCCGCCGGCCCCCCGGCCGCGAGGCCTACCCCGGCGACGTGTTCTACTGCCACAGCCGGTTGCTGGAGCGCTCCGCGAAGCTGGCCGAGAAGTACGTCATCGTGGCGGGCGACGCCGACGCCGCCAAGGTCGGGGCCGACTGGGGCGTGAACTCGGCCAGCCACCCGGACCAGAAGCGGTCGAACGGCGCGGCCGGCAAGGTGTACCTCGGGCCGGGCGGGTACGGCGGCAAGGAGCAGGCCGACCACGACCTCGCCAAGTTCCCCGGCCACAAGGTGGCGAAGGTCGTCGGCTCCGGCGGCTCGCTGACCGCGCTGCCGATCATCGAGACGCTCGAGGGCGAGGTATCGGCGTACATCCCGACGAACGTGATCTCCATCACCGACGGCCAGATTTACCTGCAACCCGACCTGAAGAACGCCGGCGTGCTGCCGGCCGTGGACGTGGGCATCTCGGTTTCGCGCGTGGGTGGCAACGCCCAGATCGGCGCGATGAAGGACAAGCGGGTGGCCGGCGGTCTGAAGCTGACCCTGGCGCAGTTCCGCGAACTGGAAGCGTTCGCCCAACTCGGCACCGACCTGGACAAGGCCACCCAGCAGCAGCTCGACCGCGGCTACCGGATGGTCGAAATCCTGAAGCAGGGCCAGTACGAGCCGCTGAACGTGATCGACCAGATCATGATCATCTTCGCCGGCAACAGCGGCGGCCTGGACGCCGTGGACCGCAAGAAGGTGCGGTCGTGGGAGGGGCAGTTCTTCAAGTTCATGAAGGAGCAGATGCCGGAAGTGCGGGCGCTGCTGGCCAAAGAGAAGAAGATCACCGACGAGGTGGCCAAGCAGCTGACCGCCGCCATCGCCGCCTTCCAGCCGCAGTTCAAGGCGTAGCAGGAGTTCCAAGTTCCAGGTTCCAAGTTCCAAGTTTCCGAACGGCCGAGGCCGGCGGTATTGGCAACCGCGATTCTGGGTCTTGGGTCTGAACTTGGAACCTGGAACTTGGAACCTGGAACTCTGAAATGCCCAACCTGCGATCCCTAGTGAAGCGCCGCAAGGCGATCCGGAACATCCGGAAGATCACCAAGACGATGGAACTGATCGCCACCGCGCGGTTCAAGAAGGCGCTCGACCGCGCCGTCGAGGCCGACGCCTACACCAAGAAGATCGCCGAGCTGGCGGCCGACCTGAGCGGCAGCGCCGGGGACGTGTCGCACCCGCTGCTGGCCACGCGGCCGACCACCAAGAAGGCGCTGGTACTGGTGCTGACCGCCAACCGGGGCCTGTGCGGCGGGTACAACGGCGGCATCCTCCGCGAGGCCGCCTCCCAACTGCGAACGCTCCGCGCGGACGGCACGCCGTTCGACCTGGAAGTGTCCGGCAAGCGGGGGATGCAGTACTTCAAGTTCCAGCAGGTGCCCGCCGCCGCCTTCTACACGCACTTCGAGGAGAAGCCGAAGTTCGAGGAGGTGGACGCGCTGGCGTCGAAGTTCATCGACCTGTACGTCTCCGGGCAGGTGGACAAGCTGATCGTCGTCTACCAGAAGTTCCAGAGCATCTCCCGCCAGTTCCCGGTGACCGAGGTGCTGCTGCCGCTGTCGTCGGTGAGCCTGGAGACGACCAAGAAGCCGAGCGGCCCGCAGCCGGACGCCATCGTCGGCCCGAAGTCGGACTACGACTTCTTCCCGGACGCCGCCGGCATCCTGAACGAGCTGGTGCCGGTGGCGTTCAAGGTGCGGCTGTTCAAGTGCTTCCTGGACGCCGCCGTCGGCGAGCAGATCGCCCGCCGGGTGGCGATGAAGGCCGCCACCGAGAACGCCGGCGACCTCATCAAGGAAGTGTCGCGGCTGTACAACCGCACCCGGCAGGCGAACATCACGAGGGAGATCAGCGAGTTGATCGCCGGCTCCGAGGCGCTGAAGTGAGCCATGCTGCCACTCGTCTGGAAGCTGATCGGTTCGGCCTGATCGCCACGATTGGATGGCTGGTTGGTCGTGGGGGCGGGACGCAGCGGTTGGCTGACGGGGTACGGGTACTCGGATACGGCCGCGATCTGCGGGGTTTGGCCGTACTCGCCGGGGTGCTGGTGCCGCTGATCGTGGTCGCCATTGGGTGGATGTCGCCGCCACGGAATGCCGACGAGTGGTGGTCCTGGGGTGGGCTGATCGTCGGGTTCGGGCTGATGGGCGGTTACGCGATGCTCGAAGGGTTCCGGACAAAGGTGGTGCTGTCCCCGGACGGCATCGCCAAGTTCCACTGGTGGTATCCGCCGCGGTTCGTGCCTTGGGGGGATGTCGAGCGGATTGATCCGCGGCTCCGGAGCCGCGGGGATTATGCCGTGAGGACCCGGACGGGGACGCCGCTCGGGGTGCCGGGACCGCAGTTCTTTGGCCCGGCCGAGTGGTTTCGCGAGGCGTGCCAAGAACACCTGAAGCCGGACCAGTATCCGGCTCTGTTCCAGGGATCCAAGTGCTAACCCCGTCGGGACGCCGAAACGCTACGGGCGGGTGAGCGATGCTGACGCCCGCCGACATGCCGATGGGATATGTGCTGGTGATCTCCACGCCGGATCGCGTGCGGATCGAGGACGCGAATGACCCGAAACTGTTCATCGACGGGGGCATTGATGCAACGGGCGCGGTCCTCTTCGATATCCGAGCGGAACACGAAGACGGAACGCGCGGCGGGGTTTCCGGCAAAGTGTTGTTCGGGTTCTTGGTGCGGCATTTCGGTGCCGCGCTGATCGCCATTCGTGGGTTTTGGACCGACGGCCCGAACTTGGTGGCGTTCAACCGACTCACCGCGCTCGGCTGGTCCCAACACGACGCGGCCGGTGGGACGTGGACTGGGGAGCGGGCGAACGACCACGGGTTCACCGTCGCCGTGTGCGAGGTGGCCATCGGCTCGACCGGGTATTTCGGGTGGGTAGAAGCCCGCTTCACTCGCTGACGGGAGGAGGACCCGATGACCCAGGACGCGAACTTGAAAGCGGAGTTGGTCGAGTTCATGCAACGGGGCGGTACGGTCGCCGAACTGCTCCGGCACGCGCGAACCTACCTGGGCGAAGAAGCACCGCAGCGCGACTGGATTGAGGCCGTGAGGTCCGCTTTCGGTCTGCCGCTCGGCGGCTGGACGGTGATCCCGGCGACCGAGAGCTTCGGCACCGGTCGGGTTCCGGATTCGATGCTGACCTGGGCATTCCTGCCCGCGATGCTAGCGAACCGCGACAAGTGGGACGAACCGGACGACGCGCCACGCTGGTTCGACGGGGTTGAAAAAGCCTCCCGCGAACGACTCCGGGAGTTGGCGGAAACCTCGCACGGCATCTCCCCGGAAGGGTGGGCTGGCCTATCCGAGTGCGACCGGGAAAAGATCCTGCGAACGGAAATGACCCATTTGTCCCTGTACGACGACGTGCGGATACTGGCCGCGCTGGCCGAGCAGCTCCAGCGCCGCGTGAACGAACTCGAAGGACGGCACGAGCAACTGAACCACCACCCGGCCGCCGCCGGTGCCGCTTAACCCCGACGGAGTGTTTTGACAATGGTCGCCACCGCGAAGAAGCCGGGCAAGATCGTCCAGATCATCGGCTCCACGTTCGACGTGGAGTTCGAGGAGGGGCAACTGCCGGAGATTTACAACGCCCTGAAGATCGACGCCACCGTCAAGGGCGGGCTGAAGATCAAGCTGACCGGCGAGGTGCAGCAGCACCTCGGCGGCAGCCGCGTGCGGTGCGTCGCCCTCGGCAACACCGACGGCCTCGTCCGCGGGCTGGAAGTGTCCGACACCGGCGGGCCGGTGAGCGTGCCCGTCGGCCTCGGCACCCTGTCGCGGGTGTTCAACCTGCTCGGCGACCCGATCGACGGCCGCGGCCCCGTGACCGCCACCGAAACGCGCAGCATCCACCGCGAGCCGCCCCGCTTCGACGAGCTGTCGCCGAAGTCCGAAGTGCTGGTCACGGGCATCAAGGTGATCGACCTGCTCATCCCGCTGCCGCGGGGGGGCAAGGCCGGGCTGTTCGGCGGGGCCGGTCTCGGCAAGACCGTGATCCTGCAAGAACTCATCACCCGGATCGCCAAGGAGTATAAGGGGTACTCGGTGTTCGCCGGCGTGGGCGAGCGGACCCGCGAGGGGAACGACCTCTGGCTGGAAATGCAGGAGACGAAGACCGGGGCCGACGCCGACGCCAAGAGCGTCATCGAGAACACGGCGATGGTGTTCGGCCAGATGAACGAGCCGCCGGGTGCCCGGATGCGGGTCGCCCTGTCGGCCCTGACGATGGCCGAGTGGTTCCGCGACAGCACCGGCACCGAGACGCTGTTCTTCGTGGACAACATCTTCCGCTTCAGCCAGGCCGGTTCGGAAGTGTCGGCGCTCCTGGGGCGGATGCCCTCGGCCGTGGGTTACCAGCCGACGCTGGCCACCGAGATGGGCGAACTGCAAGAGCGGATCACCAGCACCAGCAAGGGGGCCATCACCTCCGTGCAGGCGGTGTACGTGCCGGCCGACGACCCGACCGACCCGGCCCCGGCCAACACGTTCCAGCACCTCGACGCCTTCCTCTACCTGGAACGGAGCATCTCCGAGAAGGGCATCTACCCGGCCATCGACCCGCTGGCGTCGAACAGCCGTCTGCTCGACCCGCAACTCGTCGGCGAGCGGCACTTCAACGTTGCCGACCGGGTGAAGCGGATCCTGCAACGGTACCGCGAACTGCAAGACATCATCGCCATCCTCGGCGTGGACGAACTGAGCGAAGAGGACAAGCAGGTGGTGGCCCGCGCCCGGCGGATCGAACGCTTCCTGTCGCAGCCGTTCTTCGTCGCCGAGGCGTTCACCGGCAAGAGCGGCGAGTTCACGAAGATCGAGGACACCATCCGCAGCTTCGAGGAACTGTGCGACGGCAAGCACGACGCCCTGCCGGAGGGGGCGTTCATGTACGTCGGCAGCATCGAGCAGGCGGTCGAGGCGGCGAAGAAGATGGTGGTGAAGTGAGCGGCGAACGGCGCGACGTGAGTCCGCCGATCCTGGCGAACGGCGCGACGTGAGTCCGCCGGTTCTTCCCAA
>JAYUFU010000101.1:0-7167 GCA_043738505.1 Fimbriiglobus sp.
GATGCGACCGCCCTCGGGCAGATTTTCTGGTACACCGTCGAGCCGTCGAAGGACCACCCCATCGACCCGCCGAAACTGTGGGCGCTGAACAAATTCTACATCGCACCGCAACTGAACGCGGCGAGCGGCGTCGCCGAGGTCGCGCCGGTCGGCGGGATGCCCCTCGAATACCAAGTGGACGCCGAGCCGGAGTCCCTCCGCACCTACGGCATCACGCTCGGCGAATTGTTCGCCGCCGTCGGGAAGAGCAACCTGCCGGCGGGGGGCGGGGTCGTCCAGAAGAACAACGCCGAGTACATCGTCCGCGGGGTCGGCTGGATTCGGGACAAGGCGGACATCGAGAACACCGTCGTCAAAGAGGTGAACGGCACCCCGATCTACGTCAAGACGGTGGCCACGGTGCAACTCGGCACGCAGTACCGCCGGAGCGTGTTCGAGAAGAACGGCAACGAGGTGGTCGGCGGCGTCGTGCTGATGCGGCACGGGGAGAACCCGCTCCGCGTGACGGAGCGGGTGAAGGAGAAGATCAAGGAAGTCCAGCCGGGGCTGCCCCCCGGCGTCCAGATCGTCCCGGCCTACGACCGCACCCGCCTCATCCGCGGGGCCGTCCAGACCATGACCGAGGTGGTGTGGCACGAGATGCTGATCGCTGTCGTGGCCATCCTTCTCATCCTCTCGCACGCCCGCAGCGCGTTCGTCATCTGCATCACCTTGCCCCTCGCGGTGCTGTTCTCCTTCGGAATGATGTGGCTCCTCCGCCGGGCCGGCGTCGTGGACGTGCAGGCGAACATCATGTCCCTCGCCGGGATCACCATCTCGATCGGCATTCTGGTGGACCAGTCCATCGTGATGGTCGAGAACGCCACCCACCACCTGAAGGAAAAGTTCGGCGATGCGAAGGTGTCGGGCGACACCCGCGAGTTGGTCATCCCGGCCCTCCGCACGGTCGGCCGGCCCATCTTCTTCTCCGTCCTCATCATGCTCCTGTCGTTTATTCCAGTGTTCATGCTCTCCGGACGGGAGGGGAAACTGTTCCACCCGCTGGCCCTCACTAAGAGCTTCGCCCTAATTGGGGTGGCCCTCATCTCGGTCACGGTGGTACCGGCTCTCATCCCGACGTTCATCAAGGGTCGGCTCCGGAGCGAAGAGGAGAACTGGATCGTGCGGAGTTTTATCCGCATCTATCGCCCGCTCCTCACCTGGGCACTGAACCGTTGGAATCTGGTCATGTGGGGGTTCGCGGCGCTGCTCATCCTGGCGGCCGGGGTGTTCCCGCTCCAAGCGCTCATCGGCATGGGTGCGGCGGAACAGGCGTGGCGGGCGGCATTCCTCGTCACCTTTGCCGTCGTTACCGCGTTCACCGTCCTGTTCACGCGAGGGACCATGTCACAGTTCGTCACCCTCGGCACGCTCGTCATCCTCGGCCTTTGGGCGTGGCACTTCCCGAAGATCGGCGTGTCGTTCATGCCGATGCTCGACGAAGGGACCACGCTCGACATGCCGGTGACGGTGCCGCGGGCGAGCGTCACCCAGGTGGCCGACGACTTGAAGGCCCGGAACGCGCTCCTTCGCGGGTTCCCCGAGGTGGAGGGAGTCGTCGGCAAGGCCGGCCGGGCGGACACGGCCACCGACCCGGCCCCGCTCGACATGGTGGAGACGTTCGTCAACTTTCGCCCCCGCGCGTACTGGCCGAAGCGGGTGATCCGCTACCCGGACGCCGCATCCCAGACTCGGGCCGCACTCGCTTCCTTAGAGGCACGCGGGTTCGTGACCGGGGCGAAACCCGCCGACCGCGATTCGCTCGTCAACGACGCGGCCCAGAAAGCGTTGGAGCGATTCGACGAGGTGATGCGGGAACTCGCCCTCCGGCGCTATCGGGAGTTCGAGGGGGAACTCGGTCCGACGCTCGCCCGATTCGTCGTCGCCGAGACCGTTCGCCGCATTCGGGCCAGCGGGCACGCCAAGGAACTGGGCGGCGAAGCCGAGACCGCCTTTACCGACCAACTCGTTCGTTCGCTCGGCGACGACGGGCGACGGCTCGTCACCAGCCCGGCCGAAGAAGTCATCGCTCGTATGCAACAGGCGACCGCGACGCGGTTGGCCGAGGCGGGGCACCTGGACGACCCGGCCGACGCCCTCCGGCTCATCGAGTCACCGGCCGTGCGGGCATGGTCCGGGGTCCGCGGGGTGTTCGGGGGCTCGCCGGAATCGCTCGCCGGGGTCGTGTTCGCGGCCGTCGAGACCGAACGCGAGCGGCTCTGGCGCGAGCGGGTGAAGCGGGTGAATTGGGAACTGTTCGACCGCGGCACCGAGGCGTTCACCTGGCTCGCGTTGGAAGAACTCGCGAAGGCCGCGAAGACCCTCAGTTCCCTCGCGTCAGCGCCCCGCGGGGCCGAGACCGAACGGTTCGTCGGCGAAGCGGTCCAAGCCCAACTCGGCCGCCCTGCGGACTCGGCGGCACTCGCCCCCTTCGGCGAACTCCGGGCGGAGTTGGAGACGCCATTCCGCGACCGCGAGTTCTTTCACGCCCGGACCGGCGGGCCGAAGGGCGACCTGGTGGACGACGAGATGGGCCGCGTCCTCCAAGTTCCCGGCTGGTCCAACATCTTCACCCAGCCGATCATCAACCGCATCGAGATGCTCTCGACCGGGGTGCGGACCGACATCGGCGTGAAAGTGTTCGGCCCGGACCTCGACGCGGTGAACCGCGTCTGCCAGCAGATCGAGGCGGCGGTGAAGCCGGTCCCCGGCGCGCGGGACGTGGTGGCCGCCCCGATCATGGGCAAGGGGTATCTGGACATCACCATCGACCGCGTCAAGGCGGCCCGCTACGGGGTGTCGGTCGAAGACGTGCAGGCCGAAATCGAGACGGCCTTGGCGGGGAAAGTGGTGACGTACACCGTCGAGAAGCGGGACCGCTTCCCGGTTCGGGTCCGCTACTCCCGCGGGAATCGTGACGACGACGACGCGGTGAAGCGCCTGCTCATCCCCGCAGGCACGAGCGGCCCGAAGGGGGCCGAGATGCCGGCCGCGACCGGCGAGACGAACTTCCGCACGGACCCGCACAGCGGGGTGCCGAACCACGCGGCCAAGGGTCGGCGGTTCGTCCCCCTCACCGCGGTCGCCGACGTGCAAATCGTCGAAGGCCCGGCGGTGGTGAAGAGCGAGAACGGCCGGTTGCTCAACTACGTCACCCTCAACGTCCGCGGCCGCGACGCGGTCGGGTTCGTCGAAGAAGCCAAGCGGGTCGTCGAGCAGCGGGTGAAACTGCCCGAGGGGGTCCACGTCGAGTGGGCCGGCGAGTTCGAGCACCAGGAGCGGGCCGCCCGGACGCTCCGCTGGGTGTTCCCGGCAGTCATCCTCGTTATCTTCGTGGTCCTGTACCTGACCTTCCACGACCTCGCGGACGCCGGGCTGATGATGCTGGCCGTGCCCGAGGCACTCGCGGGCGGGGCGTTCTTCCTCTTCCTGTTCCCGAAGCTCCTCAACGGCTGGGACGCCCCGCCGACCGAGTTCAGCGTCGCCGTCTGGGTCGGGTTCATCGCCTGCTTCGGCATGGCGACCGAGACCGGCATCATCATGCTCGTCTACCTCCGCGAGGCCATCGCCCAGCGCGGCGGCCTGGAGAACATCAAGTCACTCGACGAGCTGCGTGCGGCGGTCATCGACGGGGCCGTCCACCGCCTGCGCCCGAAGCTCCTCACCGAGGGGGTGGCCATCGTCGCCATCTTCCCGATGGTGTTCGCGGCCGGCGTCGGCGGCGAGGTGCTCGCCCCGATGGCGCTGCCGGTCCTCGGTGGCCTGCTCATCTCGGACGAGGTCGTGGACATCTTCTTGCCGGTCCGCTTCTTCTGGGTCCGCCGGGCCCGGTGGCTCAAGCTCGAACAGGCCGGTTTACTCAACCACCAGCGGGCGGTGGCCGTCGCGCCGCCCGATGAGACACTGATCTCCCTCTCCCACGTTTCGGCAGAAACGGACGCGGTAGGGGGAACTGACCCACACCGGGGAACATGACGGCCGCAGTGTGCGGCCGTAGTCCCCGGTGAGTTCCGTCGGTAGGAGTTTCACGATGATGCGTTCCCTGTTCGCCGCGACCGCGGCCGTCCTGGTCGGAGTCGGCGCTCCTTCGGCCCAGGCCCAATGTGCTAAGTGCGCCCGCGCGACCCCCGTCGCCGGGAGGGTCGCGACGCCGGCCGCCGCCGCCCCCGCGACCGCGCAGCACCACGTCGCCGCCGGCGTGGCGGCCCCTCCGCTCGTGGCCTTCGCCCCGACGAAGTCCGAGGCGTCCAGCGCCCCCGACGACAAGACCGGCGGTGGCGGCAAGCCGGCGGCGAAGGCCGACAAGGAAGTCACCCTCACCGGCACGCTGGTGTGCGCGAAGTGCGGCCTCAAGGAGGCCGGCGTGAAGAAGTGCACCAACGCCCTCCAGGTGAAGCAGGGGGACGCGACCGTCACCTACTACCTGGACGACAAGGGGAGCGGCGAGGCCTACCACGAGGGCCTGTGCGGCGGCGGCACCAAGGCCGGGGCGAAGGTGACGGGCGTCGTGTCGGAGAAGGACGGCAAGCGCTGGGTGAAGGCGACGAAGGTGGACGAGAAGCAGTGAGCCCGCGCTAGCGTCCGGGTCCGCTAGCCGCCGCCGCCGCCGGCACCCCGACCACGCGGTCGAGGGTCGCCCGGCGGCGGAACGCCTCCGCCCGCGCCTCGTTCAGCCGGTCGCGGACGGCGATGAGGTTGCGCTGGGCCTCGACGAGCGACAGCAGCGGCACCTTGCCGTTCACGTACGCCGCCTGGGCCTCCTTGACGTTCGCCTCCGCCGCGGGCACCCCCTTCGCCTCGTAGAGTTTCACGACCTGCCCGCTCTCACGCGCCTGCTCGTACGCCTCCTGGACCTGGAAGCCCACCCGGTCGGTCAGTCGGGCCAACTCGGCCCGCCGCGCGGCGATCTTGGCTTGCGCCTCCGATACTGCCGCGTCGCGCCGCCCGGTGCGGAACGGCAGGTTGACCCGCGCCCCGACCTGCCACTGGAGAGGCCGCCCGCCCGCTCCCTGCCAGTAGCCGTCGTAGGCGGTCAACAACTCGACGTCCGGCTTGTACTCGCGGTGGGCGAGGCCGAGGGCCGCCAGCTCGGCCGCCAGGCGGTCGGCGAGCGCGAGCATGTCGGGGCGGCTCGCCACGGCCCGCCGCCGCAGTTCGGCCGCGTCCGGGAGCGGGACCGCGGGCCGGAGATCGGCCGGCGGCGGGAGCGGGCCGTCGGCCGGCAGGTGGGCGAGCGCGTTGATCCGCGCGCGGGCCACTTGCCGTGCCCGCCTGAGAGACACCGTCCGCTCTTCGAGCCGGACCGCCTCGACGTCCAGTTGGAGGATGTCCTGCTGCGGGGCCAGCCCGTTCCTGTAGCGAGTCTCCGCGTTCTGGCGGAAGTCGCGGAGCAGTCGGGTACTCTCGGCGGCCACGCCCAGCGACTGCTCGGCCAGGGCGTAGTCGGCCAGCGCCGCGTTCGCCGCCTCGACGAGTTGAAGTCGCGCGTCGTCGATGTCTTGGGCGACCGCCCGCGCCTCCGCGAGGGCCGCCCGCCCCCTCAATTTCCGCTTCCCGTACAGCGGGATTTTCTGCGACAGCTCCACGCGGGCCGCGTAGTCGGCGTTCGGCGACCCGGCCGAGAGGGGGGACGTCTGGAAGGCGACCACCGGGTCGTCGAGCGAGACGACTTGCGGGTACCGCGCCGCCGCCGCCGCCGCCGCCGCAGTCATCTGTTCGAGCGTCGGGTTGCGTTCGAGCACGAGGACAACGAGGTTGTCGGCGGTCAACGTCGTCGCCGTGAGGTCTCGCCCGATCTGCAGGACAGGCGTCGATTGGGAGGTTTGCACCACGGGAGGACTGCCGTGTCGATCGATTTCCTCGACGGGCCGTAGGTGAGGAGCGGTCAAGGCGACCGAGGAATCCGAGCGAGGCGGTGCCGCGCACCCCGCGGAGATCACGAGTATGGCGATCCACACGAGCGACCGCGGCGTGACTGTCCGCATCGCGACAACTTCAAAACGCAGCATCGGTGACGCCTCCCCCACCGTTGCAATCGGCACAATCCCTCGTCGTTCATCACCTTTATGGAACAGTGTCGTTCCGTGAAAACAATAGTCCGGACGCCACCCCGACACCCGCTCGCAGGACTCCGAGGCTGACGGCACTGCCGGGCTACGACCGTGGCCGAATCAGACGCGAAGCGCGGCCTTAGCTATCACGCCGTTCATGGGCCGGGTCGCGCGGGCTGCGGAGCGGCCGGCACCGCTGCGGCGGTAGGGGCCACCGGGGGCCAGACCTCTTCGAGCAGGAAGCCGGAGATCTCCCCCGCCGCCCGCCACGCCTCGCCGAGCGCCCGGTTCGACTCCAGCCGCGCCTCGGCGACCGCCCTCTGGGCCTGGAGGACGCGCAGGTACTCGAACTGGCCGCCCTTGAACCCCTCGAGCGCGAGCCGGTACGTCTCCTCGGCGCGGGGCAGGATCGACGTGCGGTAGCGCTCGGCCCGCCGCCGCGACGACTCGTAGGTGCGGAAGGTCACTGCCAGCCGTTCGGCCAGGTCGTTCTCCGCGCGGGCCACGTCCTGGTACGCCACGCCCACGTCGGCCCGCGCCGCCCGGATGTTCCCCTGGTTGCGGTTGAACGTCGGTAGCGGCAGGCTCACGCCGACGCGCAGGTCGTTGGAGCGGTTCTCGAACTGGCGGACGTAGCCGGTGGTGACCGTCACGTTCGGCACGGCCTCGACCTCGGCGCGGCGGGCGACCGCCTGGGCGCGCTCGACGCCGACCTTGGCCGCCCGCACCTCGGGGTGGACGGCGAGCACGGTCTCGCGGGTCCGGTCCGCGTCGTACTCGGGCAGCGGGGCGTCGAGCGACGCGGCGAGCGGGTGGACGGCCAGCCGCGGGTCGCCGGCCGCCGCCGCGAGCCGCCGGTACGCGGCCGGGAGTTCCAGCGCGACCGACTCGGCCTCGGCGCGGAACCGCTCCAGTTCGAGTTCCAGGGTGATCACGTCGAGCCGCGCGACCTGCTTCGCCTCGAAGCTCTTCTGCCCCTGCGCGGCCGCCTGCCCGGCGAGTTCGACGACCTCCGCCAGGATGGCCGCCCGCCGCTGGAGGGCGAAGACCTCGTAGAAGTTCGACCGCACCGTGCCGA
>JAYUFU010000102.1:0-7165 GCA_043738505.1 Fimbriiglobus sp.
ACGACCCCACCCATTGTTGGAGTGCCACGCTTGACATGGTGAGATGTCGGGCCATCGTCTCGGATAATCTGACCATAGTTTCGGGCCGCTAAAAACCGATTAAATATAGGTGTGAGTAAGAAACTAAGTAGCGTTGCGATCGTTGCAGGCCGACCACCCGTTCCGTCCGCCACCCGCCGGGCACCGTCGGCGCGTCGAACGGGTTGCCGAAGATGTCGCGGAGAAGGTCGGCGTCGTGCCGGGCGCGGCGGAGCTGGCTGGCGGCCGGCACCTGGCGCTGGAACGGCAGGAGGAGACCCCACCCGTCCTCGGTCTGCCACTCCGGGTTCGCCCAGCAGGCGGGGACGGCCGGCCGGTCGGTCGGCCACGAGTACCCGAGTTCGGTCAGCTCGCGCTCGCACTCGGTCACCCGCGTCTGGCACCCCGCCCCGCCGCTCGCCGCGAGGCGCTCCAGCACCTCGTTCACCGCGTGGAACGCCTCGTCGGAAAGCGCCGACCCGTCGGCGATCTGCTCGGCGATTCGCAGCAGCCCCTCGGCCACCGCCGGCAGTTCGGCGGCGCGGCGGCGGGCCAGGGCGACGTAGTACAGGCGGAGCTTCCGCGGCTGCTCCGGGGTGCTGTGCAGCCCGGTCGCGGGGAACAGGTATCCGAGCAGGGCGTAGGCGTCGGTGGCGGTCAGCCAGTCGCGTTCGGTGAAGTCGTCCATGGCACTCGGTGGGCGGCGTGCGCGGATGTGGACAATCGTACCGATTCGCCCGCCGACTGTCCGCCGGATTTTCGCCGCGCCGTCCGTCGCCGACTATGAATGCGGACATGTCCACCGCACCGCGCTCCGTGTTCGTCACCGGCGGTACCGGCCTGATCGGTCGCCGCCTCGTCCGCCGGCTGCTGGCCGACGGCCGCGCCGTCACCGTCCTGTCCCGCAAGCCCGTCTCGCCGGGCGTGTTCGGCGAGGGCGACTTTCGCGCCGTGGCCGGCGACCCGACGACGCCCGGCCCGTGGCTCGACGCCGTCGCCACCAGCGACGCGGTCGTGAACCTGGCCGGGGAGCCGATCCTGGCCCGCCGCTGGTCCGACCGGTTCCTGGCGGTGGTCCGCGAGTCGCGGGTGAAAGCCACGTCCGTCCTCGCCGCCGCGCTGGCCGCGAACCCGCGCCGGGCCGACGGTTCGCCCAAGGTGTTCGTGTCCGGCTCGGCCGTCGGCTACTACGGCGCGGACACCGGCGACGCGGTGCAAACCGAGGACGCGCCGGCCGGCCCCGACCCGATGGCCGCCATCAGCCGGGCGTGGGAGGAGGCCGCGATTCCCGCCGCCACCGCCGGCGTGCGGGTCTGCCACCCCCGCACCGGCATCGTCCTCGACCCGGACGGCGGCGCGCTGCCGCGGATGGTGACGCCGTTCCGCTTCTTCGTCGGCGGGCGGATCGGCTCCGGCCGGCAGTTCGTGAGCTGGATTCACCGCGACGACATGACCGAGTTGCTCCGCTTCGCGCTGGACACGCCGACGCTGACCGGCCCGTTCAACGCCGTCGCGCCGCTGCCGGTGACGAACGCCGAGTTCTCGAAAACGCTGGGCCGTGTGCTGAAGCGGCCGTGCTGGCTGCCGGTGCCGAAGTTCGCGCTCCGCGTCCTGCTCGGCAAGGTGGCCCAGGTGGTGGCGGGCGGGCAGCGGGCAGTGCCGGCGACGGCCGCCGCCGCCGGGTTCCACTTCCGGTTCGACACCCTGGAACCGGCCCTCCGCGAACTGCTCGGTCGTCCGGCCGCGCGCTGACGCCGACCCCGGCGGTACAATTCGACAGGGCCGATCCCGCCGCGACGAAAAGCGCCGACTTCGCGCTTGGCTCCGCGCGCGGAATGCGCTACGCTCGGCGAGGGCATCGGCCGCACCCCCGGCCGGTCCCTGCTCCCCCTCTCCGTTCACCCGGTTGTGGAGGGTCTGCCGCCATGTTCGAACAGCCCGTGTCCCCTCGGTTCGACGACGAGTCGGCGACCGTCGGCCCGCTCCTCCGCCAGTACCACGTGATCCTGCTCCGGGCCGCCGGCAAGCCGCTGCTGGCCGTCGTCCGCGCGGTGCGGGAGCTGACCCACTTCGCCGAGGCGGAGGCGATGGCCCGCATGTGGGACGCCCACCACGCCGGCCGCGCGGTGGTGCTGGCCACGCACCTGGAGCGGGCGGAACTGTACGTCGAGCAGTTCGCCGCGCGGGGCCTCGACGCGACGCTGGAGCCGGCGGGGTGACGGGGAAGGCCGAGTTCGCTGGAAGTGTTCTGCACGCTCCGCGTGCGGTCCCGGTCAGAACCAAGACCGCACGCGGAGCGTGCAGAACACTCCCGGCGGTTTCCATTTCACTTCGCCAGGAGCTGCCGCAGCACGTAGGGCAGGATGCCGCCGTGCTGGTAGTACAGCACCTCCTGTGGGGTGTCGATGCGGCAGATCGCCTGGAACGCCACCTCGCTCCCGTCGGCCTTCGTCGCCCGCACGGTCAGCTCCTTGCCGCCGGCGAAGTTCGTCGTCAGCCCGGTCACCAGCCCGTCGAGGGCGAACAGTTCCTCGCCCGTCAGTCCCAGGTGGTCGGGCACGCTCGGGTCGGCCGCGAACCGGCCGGCGTCCCGCTCCTTCTGCGCCTTCGCCCGCGCCACCAGCAGGTCCGGCGGCACCACGAACTGGAGCGGGACGATGCCCATGCCGACCAGGTTGCTGCGGTGAATCCGCTCGTAGCTCTCGGCGATGACGGCCTTCACGCCGAGCAGGCTGGTGCCCTTCGCGGCCCAGTCGCGGCTGCTGCCGCTGCCGTACTCCTTGCCGCCCAGGACCACCAGCGGGGTGCCGTCCGCCCGGTACCGCGCGGCCGCGTCGAAGATGCTCATCGTCTCGCCGGTCGGCAGGTACCGCGTCACCCCGCCCTCGACGCCCGGCACCAGCAGGTTCTTCAGCCGCACGTTGGCGAACGTCCCCCGCATCATCACCTCGTGGTGGCCCCGCCGCGCGCCGTACTGGTTGAACTCGGCCACCGTCACCCCGTGGCCGAGCAGGTACGCGCCGGCCGGGCTGTCCTTCTTGATGTTCCCGGCCGGGCTGATGTGGTCGGTGGTGATGCTGTCGCCGAGCAGCGCCAGCACGCGGGCACCGCCGATCTCGTGGACCGGCGGCGGCGTCTTCTCCATGCCGGCGAAGTACGGCGGGTTGGCGATGTAGGTGGACACCGCGTCCCACGCGAACAGGTCGCCACGGGGCACCGGCAGCGCCTTCCAGTTGTCGTCGCCGTCGAACACGCCGGCGTAGATCCGCTGGTAGCTCTCGCGGGTGATGGACTTGTCCACCACCTCCTTCACCTCGCCGATGGTCGGCCAGATGTCCTTCAGGAACACCGGGTCGCCGTGGGTGTCCTGCCCGACCGGTTCCGCGTCCCAGTCGATGTCCACCCGCCCGGCCAGCGCGTAGGCGACGACCAGCGGCGGGCTGGCCAGGTAGTTCGCCCGCACGTCGCCGTGCACCCGCCCCTCGAAGTTGCGGTTGCCGCTCAGCACCGCACTCACGACCAGCGCCTTGTCGGCGATCTCCTTGCCGATGGCCTCGGGCAGCGGGCCGGAGTTGCCGATGCAGGTCGTACAACCATAACCGACGACGTGGAAGTGCAGCTTCTCCAACTCCGGCAGCAGGCCCGAGTCGGTCAGGTAGTCGGTGACGACCTTCGAGCCGGGGGCGAGGCTGGTCTTCACCCACGGCTTGCTTGTCAGCCCCTTGGCGGCGGCCTTCTTCGCCACGAGTCCGGCGGCCACCATCACATACGGGTTGCTGGTGTTCGTGCAGCTGGTGATGGCGGCGATGACCACCGACCCGTCGGTCAGTTGGCCGGCGGAAATCGGTTCGGGGCCGGCCGTTGCGTCGGCGGCCATCGCCAGCGCGGGGGCCTTCTTCTTCGCCGCCATCGCCGCTTCCTTCAGCTTCGGCAGCACGGCCTGGAACGACGCCTTCATGTCCGTCAGTGCCACGCGGTCTTGCGGGCGGCTCGGCCCGGCCAAGCTCGGCACCACCGTGGCCAGGTCCAGGGCCAGCACGTCCGAGTACGCCGCCTCCGGCGTGTTCGCGTCGTGGAACAGCCCCTGCTCCTTCATGTACACCTCCACCAGCGCGATCTGCTCCTCGCTGCGGCCGGTGACGCGGAGGTACGTCAGCGTCTCGGCGTCCACCGGGAAGATGCCGCACGTCGCGCCGTATTCGGGGGCCATGTTGGCGATGGTAGCACGGTCGGCGAGCGGCAACTCCGCCAGCCCCGGCCCGAAGAACTCGACGAACTTGCCGACCACCCCCTTCTTGCGGAGCATCTGCGTGACGGTCAGCACGAGGTCCGTCGCGGTCGCGCCTTCCTTCAGTTTGCCGCTCAGTTTGAAGCCCACCACCTGCGGGATGAGCATGGACACCGGCTGCCCCAGCATCGCCGCTTCCGCCTCGATGCCGCCGACGCCCCAGCCCAGCACGCCGAGGCCGTTCACCATCGTCGTGTGGCTGTCGGTGCCGACGAGCGTGTCCGGGTAGGCGTCGCCGTGCTCGTTGACGAACACCACGCGGGCCAGGAACTCGATGTTCACCTGGTGGACGATGCCCGTCTCCGGCGGCACCACGCGGAAGTTGCGGAAGGCGTTTTGCCCCCAGCGCAGGAACGTGTACCGCTCCTGGTTCCGCTCGTACTCCAGGCGGGTGTTGTCGGCGAACGCGGTGCTACTGCCGAAGTTGTCCACCTGCACCGAGTGGTCGATGACCAGCTCGCACGGCACCAGCGGGTTGATCTTGGCCGGGTCGCCGCCGAGGGCCTTCATGGCGTCGCGCATGGCGGCCAAGTCCACCACGCACGGCACGCCGGTGAAGTCCTGGAGCAGCACGCGGGCCGGCGTGTAGGCGATCTCGGTGTCCGGTTCCGACGTGGGGTTCCACAGCGCCAGCGCCTCGATGTCGGCCTTCCGCACGCTCAGCCCGTTCTCGTTGCGGATGAGGTTTTCGAGCAGGATTTTCAGACAGAACGGCAGTTTCTTGGCCTGCGGGATGGCGGCCTCGACGGTGGCCAGGCGGTAGATGGCGTGCGCCTTGCCGCCGACGCTGATGGTGCCGCGGGCGTTGAAGCTGTTCGACATGACGGGGAGGCTCGGAGGGGGGAACGACCAGAGATGGGGGTATTGTGTGCGGTGGGGAGTGGATGGCAACCGAAGACCCGCACCGTCATCGCGGCGACGACACGGGCCTTGTCGTCGCCGCGACCGCAGGGAGCGGATGAATGGGTCAGGCCGGCTGGCCGTTGATCCAAAGCCGGTTGCCGAACCGCCGCACCTCCGGCCGTCGTTCGCGGGTACAATCAGACAGACAAAAGGAGTCGCCCTGTGACCGACCGCATCATTGTGGACCCGAACATCCTCGTCGGCAAACCCGTCGTGCGGGGCACGCGGCTGAGTGTCGCGTTCCTGCTCGGCCTGATGGCCGACGGCTGGCCGGAGTCGGAAATCCTCCGCAACTACCCCGGCCTCACCCGCGAAGACGTGCTGGCCTGCCTGGCCTACGCCTACGAGCGGGTCAGCGAAGAGCGGGTCTTTCCCCTCGCGGGTGCCGCATGAGGTTCCTGGCGAACGAGAACTTTCCGCTCGACGCCGTCGAAGCCCTCCGCGCCGCCGGCCACGACGTGGCCTGGATTCGGGACGACTCGCCCGGCGTGGCCGATCCGGCGGTTCTCGCGCGGGCCGTCGCGGAGGGGCGCGTTCTCGTCACGTTCGACAAGGACTTCGGCGACCTCGCCTTCCAATCCGGGTTGCCGACCGGCTCCGGCATCATCCTGTTCAGGTTGCGGGCGGGAACGTCGGCGGAACTCGCCCGACAAATCGCCGCGGCCATCGCTCAACGACGGGATTGGGCGGGTCACTTCGCCGTCGTGGAACCGGGGAAGGTCCGATTGCGACCTCTTCCGCCGACCGATTGACGGTCGATTGTCGATCCCGTTCGACGACGGCGCGGAGCCAGTCGCACGGTCTCCGGGTCACGGGGTGGACAGCAGATCGTCCCACGAGGTCGCGTCGATGACGCGGTCGGCCAGGTGTTCCAGCCGATCCAGGGAAACGATGCCGTCGAGCGCGGCGCGGTGGGACTCGGCCGGCTCGCCGAACCGCTTCCGCCCGATGCGGAGGAGGATCTTACGGGCTTCCGTCGCTTCCCCTCGGGCGAACCCCTGGCTGATGATCCACTGGTATGTCGTCGAGTCTTCGAGGACTTGGGCGAGGCTCATGAACAGCTCCCGGATTTGGGTGGCGTCGTGTCGCAGGCCGCACAGCGAGAACGAAGTCGTCAGCAGCGTCGGTATCACGGTATCGGGGATCGCCGGTTCCCGCAACCGCTGCCGGAACCGGTCGAACGCGGCCGGCAGGTCGTCCGCCGCCTCGTCCGTCAGCAGCGCCAGTGGGGACAGGCCCGGCACCGCCAGGAACGACTCGACCGACTCCTGCCACACCGACACCACGTCGTACTCGAACGTGTGGATGCGTCGTCCCTTCTTCGAACGGACTTCGTACATCCCGGTCTGGTCGGACGCGCGGGAGAAAATCCGACCGGCGGAAAGTGGTACAATTCCCGACAGCCGTGCGAAATGTCCGGCCGCGCGGGCCGAACACACTCCAGTGACGCGGCCGCGCGCGGCCGCGTCGGTCCCCTGCCACCCCTCCCGGAGTCGCGCCATGTCCGTCGAAGAAGTGAAGAAGCGGTTCGTCAACGAAATCAAGCTGCGGGCCTACGACGACAAGTACGTGGACCGCAACGAGGAGCGGGAGATCCTCCAGGTCGCCATCCAGCTCGGCGTCAGCATCGACTCCGCCCGCACCGCCCTGGCGCAGGTGTGCGACGAGGCCGGGTACGTGCTGGAGAGCGGCGTCCTGAAGGCCATCCGGGACAACGTCGAGGCGGCCGCCGGCGACGACGGCAAGATCGACCAGAAGGAGTTCGAGATGATCCTCGCCCAGGCGAAGAAGGCCATGCAGGGCAAGAAGAACGACAACCAGATCAAGAAGATGATCGTCCAGGTGATGGAGGACACCGGCAACACCAAGGTGAAGACCGGCTGGTTCAGCGACTGGTACTCGACGATGAAGAGGGACTTGGGGATGTGAGAAGCTGCCCGCTGCCTTCGGTCGCGG
>JAYUFU010000103.1:0-20203 GCA_043738505.1 Fimbriiglobus sp.
GCGACCGCCAGGGAGTGGCATCGGAAATCGAAGATGCCACTCCCTGGCGGTCGCGGCTCGCAAGGCACGCCGTCGCGGCGGTGAGGTTCTTTCCCGGAGATTCCCCTCGTGAAATGGCTGCTGCTCGTGATGGTCGCGTTCCTGGCCGCCGGCGCGGGGCTGGTGTACGCCGCGCACACCGGCCTCGACGAACTGCCCGGCACCTACACCGTCGCCGGCACCGGCATGGCCGACATCACCGGCGGCACGCTGACCGTCACGGTCGGCGACACGACCTACGCCGGGAACGTGCTGCTGACTGCCGCGCGGTCCACCGAACTCATCGACATCAAAGGCACCGCCGGTCCCGACGCCGGCAAGTTCTTCCCCGGCATCGCCCGGTTCGTCCGCGGCGAACTCACGATTGTCCTGTCCAACACCGCCGAGCGGCCGACGGAGATCACCGCGACCGGCGACGGCGTGCGGCGGCTCGTCCTGACGAAGACCGGCTCCCACTTCGTCGTCCGCGCCGGCCGCACCCTCGGCAACATCGTGGCCAACCTCGGCAACCCGGACGCCTGGAAAGCCACCTTCGAGCGGCCGGAGGTGTACTGGCCGGCGGTGGCCGTGCTGGCCCTCATCATCTTCGCCGAGACCGGCCTGCTCGTCGGCTTCTTCCTCCCCGGAGACTCCTTGCTCGTCACCGTCGGCATCGTCGCCTGGGTCGTCGGGTGGGACATCGTCCCGCTGCTGGCCGTCCTCAGCGTCGCGGCCGTCCTCGGCGACAGCGTCGGCTACTGGGTCGGGGCGAAGGGCGGGCCGGCCATCTTCAAGCGGCCGGAGTCGCGCTGGTTCAAGCACGACCACCTGGTCACCGCGAAGGCCTTCTTCGACCGGCACGGCGGCAAGACGCTGATCATCGCCCGGTTCATGCCGTTCGCCCGCACCTTCGTGCCGGTGGTGGCGGGGGCGGCGCGGATGACCTACTCGTGGTTCCTGACGTACAACGTGATCGGCGGCGTCGCTTGGATCGTGTCGATGCTTCTGTTCGGCTACACCGCCAGCCTCTGGCTCGACCCGCTGCTGAAGGGCATCTTCGGCGAGCAGTTCAAGCTGGAAAAGAACATCGACATCCTGGCGGTGGTCATCATCCTGCTGTCCGTCGCGCCGATGGCCGTCCACTGGCTGGTGGTCCGCGGCCGGACGACGCCCGCGCCGGTGGCCCCGGAGCCGACGGCGGGCGGCTAAGCGTGGGAGGTGCGCGCGGTGTGTTGCCTCGCTCGCGCGGCGGGCGAACAAAACACCGCGACACCTGTCCGAAGTCCGCGCCGCCGTTCCCCTCCGGACACTGCCCGCCATGCCCCGCCGCGAGTGGCCGTTCGTCGTCGCCCTCGCGCTGCTCGGCGGCGTGTACCTGCTGCTCGTCGCCGCGCTGCTGGTCGCCGACTTCGCCTCCACCTCGCCGGACCACGTCCTCGCCGCGCTGCGGTCGCCGGACATCCGCTCGGCCGTCTGGCTCAGCTTGCTGAGCAGCGGAATCGCGGCGATCCTCAGCGTGTGGGTGGCGGTGCCGCTCGGCTACCTGCTGGCGCGGACGCGGTTCTGGGGCCGGCCGGCGGTCGAGTTCCTCGTCGATGTGCCGGTGGTGCTGCCGCCGCTGGTGATCGGCCTGAGCCTGCTGATTCTGTTCCAGAGCGGGGCCGGGCGGGCGGTGCAGGAGCTGGTGGCCGTCACCTACGCGGTGCCGGCGGTGATCCTCGCGCAGTTCGCCGTGTCGGCCGCGTTCGCCACCCGCACCATGCGAGTCACCTTCGAGCAGCAGTCGCCGCGCACGGAGCAGGTGGCGCGGACGCTCGGCTGCACGCGGGGCCAAGCCTTCTGGCGGGTGAGCCTGCCGGAGGCGATGCCGGGCGTGTGGGCGGCGGCGGCGCTGGCGTGGGCGCGGGCGCTGGGCGAGTTCGGTCCGGTGCTGGTGTTCGCCGGCGTCACGCGGGGCCGCACCGAGGTGATGACGACGACGGTCTTCCTGGAACTGAACGTCGGCAACCTCCAGGCGGCGCTGGCGGTGTCGGTGCTGATGATCGGCGTGGCGGCGGCGGTGCTGGCGGTGCTGCGGTGGGCCGGACCGCGAGCGGGGTGAGGTCTTTTTCCATGCCTCTCCACGACGACTACTACCTCGCGCCGCTGACGGCGTACCTGCGCACCCACGGGTTGCCGGCGGACGCGGATGGGATCGCATTGGCGAAAGAACGGGGGCTGAAGCCGCACCGGTTCAAGCGCGTCGGCGAGCTGCCCCGCGTGCGGCGGGTGCTGGGCGCGCTGGCCGGCCTCGCGCCGTCGGACCTGCTCGACATCGGCACCGGCCGCGGCGCGTTCCTGTGGCCGCTGATGGACCGCTTCCCACTGCTGCCCGTCACCTGCGTCGATCCGCTGGAACACCGCGTCGAACTCCTTCAACGGGTGTGCGACGGCGGCATCGGGCACCTCACGCCGCTGGTCGGAGACGTGACCGCCCTGCCGTTCCCCGATGCCGCATTCGACGGCGTGACGGTTCTGGAAGTGCTGGAACACCTGCCGAAACCCGAACGAGCGGTGGCCGAACTGCTCCGTGTGGCGCGGCGGTTCGTGGTCGCGTCGGTGCCGTCGAAGGCGGACGACAACCCGGAACACCTCCGCCTGTACACCGCCGACACGCTGACCGAATTGTTCCACAGTGCGGGCCGACCGGTGGCCGTCCGGTGCGAATACCTGTTGAATCACATCGTCGCAGTGGTGATGCTGTGATTGGGAACAACGTTCAACAAGAGGAACACGGATGACGCGGATGGAAGGCAGGATCAAAGCCGGGATCCGAGAAAGATTGATTTCATTCTGATCCTCTTCATCCCGGCTTTGATCCGTGTCATCCGTGTTCCTCTTTTTGAATGGTTCTTTGCGCATCGAACGGCTTTCTGGATTCCCTCATGCAAGCCTGGCTCGCCGAGTACCTTCCCGACTGGCTCGCCCTGCTCGTCGCGCTGGGCGTGGCGGCGGGGGCCGTCGTGTCGTTCATCGGGGTGGCGGCGTTCCTGTTCATCTGGGCCGAGCGGAAGGTGTCGGCCCGCATCCAGGACCGCCTCGGCCCGACCCGCACCGGGCCGTTCGGCCTGCTGCAATCGCTCGCCGACGGCATCAAACTCATCACGAAGGAGGATGTCGCGCCGGACTCGGCCGACAAGTTCCTCTTCCGCGTCGCGCCGTACCTCGCCTTCTGCGCGTCGTTCGTCGGCTTCCTGGCGCTGCCGTTCGCCAACGGCCTGGTGACGCAGAACCTGAGCGTCGCCGCGTTCTTCATGCTGGCGGTCCTGAGCAGTGAGGTGTTCGGCATCATGCTCGCCGGGTACTCGTCGGGCAGCAAGTGGGCGCTGTTCGGCGGCGTCCGCGAGGCGGCCCAGGTGGTCAGCTACGAGGTGCCGCGCAGCCTGTGCGTGGTGGTGCCGGTGTGCGTGCTGGGCACGCTGAACCTGACGACGATGAGCGAGCTGCAAGCCGGCTACTTCTGGAACTGGACGGTCTTCCACGACCCCTTTTGCTTCGTCGCCTTCTTCCTGTTCTTCATCACCGCCACGGCCAGTTGCAAGCGGGCACCGTTCGACCTGGCCGAGGCCGAGAGCGAGCTGGTGGCCGGGTTCCACACCGAGTACAGCGGGATGCGGTGGTCGTTCTTCTTCCTGGCCGAGTACGGCAGCATGTTCGCGGTCAGCGGGCTGGCGGCGTACCTGTACCTGGGCGGGTGGCACACCGGGTTCCTGCCGTTCGAGCCGACGCAGCAGTTCGGCCGGTGGGCCGGCAACGCGCTCAACTTGGCCGCGTTCGTCGGCAAAGCCTCGACGCTGGTGCTGGTGATGATGTGGGTCCGCTGGAGCCTGCCGCGGCTGCGGATCGACCAGGTGATGATGGTCTGCCTGAAGTACTTCCTGCCGATCGCGTGCGTGTTGCTGGTCGGCGTGGCGGCCTGGCGGTTGTATCTCGAACCGGTCATCGGCGAGGCGACGCGGTACGTCCTGAGTTTCGGCTCGCTGGCGTTCGTGCTGGTCGTGTTCGCCAGCCTGTTCCGCTTCAACGGCGGCGTCCCGCGCGGGGAACTGGGCGGGGCGTGGGCGAAGTGAGTTTGTTCGCACGGTCCTTTCCGTCGCGGCGAAGAACATGTTCTTGTCTTCGCCGCGACGGAAAGGAGCGAGTCAAGAGTCACTTCCCCTCGACCTTGTCCACCGACACGACCCGCATGAGGCCGGTGCCGGCGAACTCCTTCGGGTACGTCACGGTGCCGCTCAGCTCCACATACCGGCGGTTGTACCGGCTCAAGTCGGTGTCGTCCGCGAGCAGATACAGGCTGACGCCGCGCTTGTCGGTCAGGGCGTACACCGGCTTGTTCTCGTACTTGAAGTTCACCACCCGCAGCTCGCCGCTGCCGCCGACGGTGGCCGCCGCGCCCGGCTTCTGCGCCACGGCCGGCGTGTCGAGATTCAAGGGCTTCAGCACCGGGTCGCCGCGATCCTTCTGGCGTTGCAGCTCGCGGATGGAGTGGATGCGGTTGAAGCAGAGGTTGGCCAGCGCCGCGTCCCCGCCCTTCGCGGCGTCCTCGGCGACCTGCTTGTACAGCCGCTCGGCGTGCGGGAAGTTGGCGTCCTGCCGCGCCTTCTCGGCGTCCAGCCAGAGCGGGTTGCTCGACCCCTCGCCGCTCCCGGACGGCGCGGCGGGCTTGAACGTGCCGGGGATGGAGGCCGGCGGCAGCTCCGTCGGCGTCTCGGCGTGCGCGACGGCCTTCACCACGAACCCCGGCTTCTCGGCCCCGCCGATCATCTCCACGTCGGCCCGGCGGACGTACCGGAAGTCGTCGCGCGGCGGGATGATCGGATACCAGCCGCTCTCGCCGGGGTCGCCGTCGGCCGTGGCCCGCACCTTCGGCCCGACCACTTTCACCACGCTCCCGTCCGGCAGCTTCGTCCGCCGCACGCTGAACGGCTTGGCGTCGCCCATCTGCCCGACGGCCAGTTTCACCTCGCCCTCGGAACGGACCAGCGCGTTCGCGGGGAACGTCACCGGTCGCCCGTCGGGCGGGGCTTGCAACTCGACGTGCAGGTGGCTGATCCAACTGAGCGAGCCGAGCGGCGGTTGCACCGCCAGCCAGTCGTTCCCCTCGGTGTGATCCACCACCACGACGTACCCCTGTTCGACGCTGCCGCACTTCGGCATCGCTTCGCCCGGCCCGCTGAACAGGCTGGCCGAACCGACCTTCACGCGGGCCAGCGACTGCACCGGCTGGGCCAATGCGGGCGCGGCGGCGAGGATCAAGAGTGCCGACGCGAGTGTGGGGCGACGCATGGCGGGGCGGCTCCGACGGGCCGGAAAGACAGCGGAAAAACCGGGAACGAGTGCGGCCGTATACCGCGCCCGCGCCCGGCGTCAAGGCGAACCCGGCCGTCGGCAGGGCTACTCAGCGGTTGAGGTTGGCGAAGTTGGGCGACTGAGGTATCTGGTTGTCTCCGCACCCGGAGGCTGTCCCTGCCCGCCCCGTCGCTGCTCGACCGCCTGGCCGAACGGACCGACCCGCGAGATCGCAAGGGGCGGCAGTATCCCCTCGTGCCGCTGCTGGCGTTGGGTCTGGTGGCCATCCTGGCCGGCAGCACCCCCGTCGCCCCGTTCGGTCGCCTCCGCCGGCACCGCCTCGGCCACGCCCTCGGCTTTCCGCACGGCAAGAGGCCGTGCGCCAACACCCTCAGCAACCCGTTCGCCGAACTCGACGCCGACGGCCTGGACCGGTTGATCGGTGACTGGTTGGCCGACCGCCACGCCGACGGCTGGGACCACATCGCCCTCGACGGCAAGACTCTCCGCAGTAGTCGGGACGGCGACACGCCGGGGGTGTACCGGCTCGCCGTGTACGCCCCGCAGGCGTCGGCGGACGCCGCCCGGTTGCTGGGGCAGACGCGGGACCACTGGGGGATCGAGAAGGGCCGCCTTCCCCGACCGCGCCCTGGACATGCTCAACGCCCCACCTTCAATCTCTGAGTAAGCCCTGCGCCTTTTGGGTGCGGCGGGGAAAAGGTGTGCCGGGAAACCAAGTTCCCCACCTCTCGCCCCACGAAATGGGGGAGAGGTTCACCAGAGGCCCACCCGGTAGCGCGTTCCACCGGCGGGAGTTTTCCATCCCGCCAATGCCTTGCGTCCGGTTGTCGCATAATGTCGGCATGACACCACGCCCGCCGTTCGACCCGGAGACGCGCGCCCGCCGGTTGGCCCCGTGGGGGGCCGTCCTCGCGCTGTCGGGCGCGGCGGTCGGCGGCTGGCTCGGCGTGCCGGTGGCGCTGGCCGGCGTGGTCCTGCTGCTCCTGGCGTGCGTGTCGCGGCGGGACGGCTTCCTGCTGTGCGGCCCCATCGCGTCGGCGGAACTCACCCGCGCCGCGCGGCTCGGCCGGCCGTGGCTGTGGCGGTCGGTGTACGCCGTCGCCGCCGGGCTGATCGTCTTCTTCAACTTCGCCTCGGCGGTGCCGGGCGACCAACTGTTTGGCACACCCCGCATCGACCGCAAGCTGCTGGAAACGGTGAACACGTCGATTTCGTACTGGTTTGCCGGCGCGCTGTTCGTGTACGTCGGCGTGCTGACGGTGCAGGTGATGGCCGGGGCGGTCGCCGAGGAGCGGGAAAAGAAGCGGTGGGACGCGCTGCTGACGACTGACCTGCGCGGGCGGGAAATCCTGCTCGGCAAGCTGTTCGGCCGGCTGCCGGTGGTCCTCGACCCGCTGCTGGCGGCGCTGCCGATCCTGGCCGCCCTACCGCTGTTCGGCGGGGTGCCGCCGTGGCTGGCCGGGACGACCGTGTTGGCGTGCGTGGCGGTCATGTTCGGCCTCGGCGGGATGACCCTGTTCTTCTCGGTGTTCGCCGCCAGTCGCGCGTCGGCCATCGCCTCGACGTTCATCCTCGCCACGATGTACGTCATCACTTCGGCTGGGCTGGCATTCGTGTACGAACAGCGGGCCGTTGCCGACTTCCCGCAGACGGTGTGGCCGGCGTGCCCCGTCACCGTCGGCGACCTGGCGTACCCGTTCGTCGTCGGCAACCCGGTCGCCGGGCTGATGGTGCTCGCGCGGGGCGGGGTGGACATCGAGACCGCCGCGCCGCAGTTGGCCTGGCACTTCGCCCTGTTCCAGTTCGGGGTCTTCTTCCTGTTCGCGCTGACGGCCGTCCGCCGGCTACCCCGCGCGGTGGTGTGGGGGAAGACGGCCGACACCCTCACCGGCACGCAACGGGTGAAGGTCGCGGCGAAGCAGGCGACGCAGGCCGACCGCAAGCCGACCGACCCGCCGCCGGTGCTGAAGCCGGAGAAGGAGCCGGTGAACCGCCCGCCCGTCGGCGACTGGCCTCTGATGTGGTGGGAGCGGTACGGCTGGCTGAACAAGGGGCAGATGAGCTTCGTCGATGGGGTCTTCACCTGGCGACTGGCGCTCCTCGCGGCGATCTCGTCCGCCTTCTTCCTCGGCATGGCGGTGTTCGAGTGGGCGTGGCCCTCGACGAGTCGGAAGAACAACCTGATCGAGATCGCCATACTTCCGGTGTACCTCGTCGGCCTGTTCTTCCTCGTCCCCGCACCGTTCCGCGCCGCCCGGTGCGTGGCCCGCGAGCGGGAAGCCGACACCATCGACGGCCTGCTCACGCTGCCCCTGTCGCGGCGGGAAATCCTGTTCCAGAAGTGGCTCGGCGTCTGCCTGTCCGACTGGCCGGGGCTGGCGATTTTGCTGGTCTGGTTCGCGCCGGCGGTGCTGTTCGGGCATGTGCCCGTGTCGGTGGCGGTGCTGTTCGTCGTCGGGCTGGCGGCGGGGATTTCCGTCCTTTCCGCGTTCGGCCTGTACTTCAGCGTCATCTCGAAGACGCCCGCGCAAGCGGTGTTCCGGCTGGTGCTGTTCCTCGTCGCGCTGACGTTCGCGGCGAGCGTCGTGGCGAATGGCCAGCATAGGGGCAATCCCGGGTATACGACGGCGGGCGTCTTCCCCCCGGCGGGGTTCGCCATGCTGGTGGAGGAGCAGCAGATGCGGGGGCCGCCGAAGTCCCGAACGGCCCAGCCTTGGGCGGTGATCAGGGGGTGGTGCGTCGGCCTGGTGGTCTACGGGGCGATGGGCTGGCTGGCGTGGGCGCTGGCGTGCCGGCGGTTCGAGGACGAACGGGCGAAGTGAAGCAACACCTGTCGCATCGTCTTCGAGAGGGTGCGGCCAGTGCGGCCACAACTTGACGGTGACGAAACGCCTGGACAACCTTCCCACCTCTTCCCGCTGGGGCGCGATTGGTTCGCCCACAGCGACTTTGTTCCCCCGAAGATGGGGCGTGACGGCCGTCACTCGCCCGGTTCCCCGAACAGATTCGGCCCGGCCACGGCCGGCTTCGCCTTCCGCTTGGCCCGCTCCGGCGGGTCGAGGAGTTCGGCCGGCGGCGGGGCCCTCTTCGGCACCGCCTTCTTCTCCACCGGCTTCGGCGCTTCCAGCGTGGCGAGGACCACCTCCGCCCGCCGCAGCACCGCCTCCGGCACGCCGGCCAACTTCGCCACATGGATGCCGTAGCTCTTCCCCGCGCTGCCGGCCGCGATCTTGTGCAGGAAGATGATCTCCTTGTCCATCTCTTGCACCTGCACCGTATAGCAGCGCAGGTTCGGCAACGTGGTTTCCAGTTGCGCGAGTTCGTGGTAGTGCGTGGCGAACAGCGCCCGGCAGCCGGTCACGTCGTGCAGGTATTCCGTGATGGCCCACGCCAGCGACACGCCGTCGTAGGTGGCCGTGCCGCGGCCGATCTCGTCGAGGATGACCAGACTCCGCGCCGTCGCGCCGTTCAGGATGTTCGCCGCTTCGGTCATCTCCACCATGAACGTGCTTTGCCCGCGCGTCAGTTCGTCGCTCGCCCCGACGCGGGTGAAGATGCGATCCGTCAGGCCCACGGTGGCAGCGGAGGCGGGCACGAAGCTGCCGACGTGCGCGAGCAGCGTGACCAGCGCCGTCTGGCGGAGGAACGTGCTTTTCCCGGCCATGTTCGGCCCGGTGACGAGCCAAAACAGGCCGTCAGCGGTGTCGAGGTGCGTGTCGTTCGGGACGAACGTGCCGGCCGGGAGCGTCTGATCGAGGACCGGGTGGCGGCCGTCCCGGATGTGCAGCGTGGGGGCGTCGGTGATGACCGGGCGGACGTAGTTCCTCGCGGCCGCCAGTTCCGCCAGCGCCGCCAGGAAGTCGGTCTGCGCCAGCACGTCGGCGGTTTGCAGCAGCCGCTCGGTGCGGGCGGCGCACTCGTCGCGCAGCTTCAGGAACAGCTCGAACTCCAGCGCCTGGCTCTTCTCCTGCGCCGTCAGCACCTTCTCCTCGTACTCCTTCAACTGCGGCGTGATGTACCGCTTGGCGTTTTTGAGTGTCCGTTCGTGCATGTAGTTTTCGGGAACTCGCGTCTCGTTCGCGTTGGTGATCTCAATGTAGTAGCCCATCACGTCCGTGAACCCGACCTTCAGGCTGTGGATGCCGGTGCGGGTGATCTCGTCGGCCTGGAACTTGGCGATCCACGCCTTGCCGTCGCGGGACAGGCGGCGGAGTTCGTCCAGTTCCGGCGAGTACCCGTCGCGGATGACGCCGCCTTCCTTCGGCGAGTACGGCGGGTCGTCGATCAGCGCCGCGTCGAGGGCGGCGCGCACGTCCGGCACCAGTTCGAGGCTGCCTTCCAGTTGGTTCAGCAGCGCGGCCGTGCGGCCGGTCAGCTTCGCCTTCAACCTCGGCAGCAGCCGGAGCGTGCGGGCGATGGCGGCCAAGTCCTTCGGATTGGCGCGGGCGGTGGCCACCCGCGTGGTCAGCCGGTGCAGGTCGGCGGTGGCGTCGAGCAACTCCCGTAGGTCGCCGCGGAGGGCGTGTTCGCGGAGCAGCTCGCCCACGGCGTCCAGCCGCTCCTCGATGCGAACGCGGTCGTTCGGCGGGGCCAGCAGCGCGTCGTGCAGGAACCGCGCGCCCATCGGCGTGACCGTGCGGTCGATGACCGACAGCAGCGAACCGTCCCGCAGGTTGTCCCGCAGGGTGCGGGTGAGTTCCAGGCTCCGGCGGGTGACTTCGTCGAGGATCAGGTAGTCGTCGGCCCGGTGGCGGGCGAGCTGGCGGAAGTGGGCGACCGGCACCTTCAGCGTGTCTTGCAGGTACTTCAGCAGTCCGCCGGCGGCGCGGAGGCACGGCTGGTCGTCGTGGAAGCCGAACCCGGACATCGTGCTGACGTGGAACTGCGCTTTCAGCGTGTCCAGTGCCGTCGTCGGGTCGAACGTCCACGCCGGGCGGGGATAGGAGGCGCGCGCGGCGAGTTCCATCGTCACGGTGCCGTCGTCGGGAATGACGCACTCGGCGGCGGCGAGGCGAGCGAGTTCGTCCGCCAGTTGGGCGTCGGTGCAGTCGGTGGCGCGGAACAGGCCGGCGGTCAAGTCGGCCCAGGCGAGGCCGCACACCCCGGCCTTCGTGCGTACCACGGCGACGATGTGGTTCGGCCGCTGCGGGTCGAGCAGTTCGTCTTCGGTGATGGTGCCCTGCGTCACCACCCGCGTCACGCCGCGCGGGATGATCTTCTTGCCGTCGTTGGGCGGTTCCAGTTGTTCCACCACCGCCACCCGCTGCCCGGCCCCCAGCAGCAGCCGCAGGTAGTGGTCGAGCTTGGCGAGCGGGAACCCGGCCATCGGGTGGTCTTCCCGCTTCGTCAGCGTCAGGCCGAGCAGCTTGTGCCCGACTTCGGCGTCCTCGTCGAACAGTTCGTAGAACTCGCCGTTCTGGAAGAACACCATCATGCCGGGGTGGGCGTCCTTGGCGGCCCGGAACTGCTGCATCATCGGCGTCATTCGGCGGCCCCGGTCCGGTCAGCGAAACGCAAGCGCACACTGTATCGGCGAACCGGCGGGGCGGACATGACGGTTGCGGGTCACTTCTCCGGCGGGTCGGGTGGGGTCGGCAGTTGCCCCACCCGCGCGCCGAACTCGTCGGCCGCGTCGCCGTCGGTCGCGGCCAGGTCGGCGGCGGTGACGGCGGCGAGGCTGCGGACGCCGGCAGGCGGGGACGCGAACGTGATGCCGTCGAGCGCGGCCTTCTTCTCCTTGGCGAACACCAGCCAGTCGGCGGACTCCAGCCGCTTCGGCGGGACTTCGAGGAACGTCGCGCGGCGGGCGAAGTTGGCGAACCGGTTGGGGGCGACGGCCACCCACTGGAAGCCCTTCGCCGTCGTAAGCGGGTCGCCGCCCGTCGCGCGGAGGAGCGGGCCGGCGAACTTGTCCAGCGGTGCGAACAGCGAGGCGTCGGCCTCGACCTGCACGGCCACGAACGGCGGGTCGGGGATGTCGGTGAGGGCGGTTTCCACCAGCGGGCCGGACAGCAGCGCGGTGACGTGGGAGAGTTGCACCCGCACGGCGGCCCCGTCCGCCGGCTTGGCGTCGGGCGGGCCGAGGTCGATCACCGGGCCGCTCAGGGCGAGAACGGAATTGGCGACGGCGACCGTCGCGGGCGCGGCGGCGGGCATCCGCACCAGCCGCCCGGTGCCGCGGATCAGGCACTTCTCGAACCGCACCTCCGGCCGCGAGTCCGTCGCCGCGCGGCCGGCCGGCGCGGCGACCAGGACGACGGCGGACAAGTCGCCCGCCGTGTCGTCGGCGGTGACGGAACAGTCGGTCCAGACGCACCGCTTGCCGCCCGCCAGCACGACGGCCGACGCGGGGTTGATCGCCGATTCCGCGGCCCGCGTCAGCCGGACGTGGAGGCGTTCCAGCCGGAGTTCGCCCTCCTCCACGCGGAACAGCGGGCCGTCCGCCGCCGGCACCAGCACCGGGGTGAAGCCGTCTTCGGGCTGGATGGTGACGCGCGCCCCGGCCTTCGCCAGGACCGCCGTCGGCACCCGGACGGGGCCGGTCGCGCGGACGTGCAGCACGTCGTTCGCGCCGAGCGCGTCGATGGCCTTCTGGAGGTCGTCGAACACGCCCTTCGGGAGTTGCCCCTTCTCGGCCGCCGGCGGGTTCGGGTACCACACCTTCACGCCCGGCTTCGGCGAGTGGGCCGACGCGCTGCCGGGCGGCCAGTCGGCGTACAGGCGGCCGCCGGCGGTCGGCAGCCGCGTGGCCCCGAGGATGTGGACGCCGGCCGGTTTGCTCACCCGCACCGCCCGCACCGCCGGGTTCAGTTCCAGCACCTTCCACGGCTCGGCCCTGTCCGCCGGCGGCGGAACGGTTTTCCACGGCGCGGCGGCGAGGTCGGTCGAATCCGCGCCGGCCGCCCCGCCCGGAATCTCGGTGCGGAAGTACGCGCTCGGCTCGTTCGGCACGGCCGAGTACGCGACGGCGGGCGAGTCGCCGAGGACGCGGAGGGCGGCCGGTTTGCGGTCGGTTTCGGTCATCATCATCGCCGCCGGGTCGGGCGGGGCGGGGGCGGCGAACACGCAGAAGCCGACCGTCACGGCGGCCGTCACCGAGTCGGCGAGGATGGCGGCGGCGCGGTGGTCGAGGAGGAACGTGCAGTGCCGGAAGTCGAGCGTCGAGGCCGGCTCGCCGGCGGCCGCGTCGGCGGACAGGCGGACGGCCGTCTTCCCGGTGGCGAAGCCGCACTCGGTGACGGTGCCCGACACCGGCCCGTTGAACTCGATGCCGGTCCACCGGCGGGTGCCGAAGTAGGCGTGTTTCGCCGCGAACTCCGTCGGCTTCGCCTTGCCGGAGCGGCCGACGTACAGCGCCGTGACGTGCGCGGATTTCACCGTCCCGTCCGGTTCGTCCCAGACGCACTCCTGGATGTCCAGTTTGCCCGCCTCGACGACAACGACGCCGACCGGTTCCAGGCCGTCGTCGTCGCCGGCGGTGGCCTTCTCGGTGAACTCGAAGCGGATGCCGCGCAGTGCGACCGACTCGGCGCGGCCCACGGTGAACCCGCCCTCCCGCGCCGCCGGCGGATCGACCCGCGCCGACACCGCCACGCGGACAATCGCGGGGTTTCGCGGGTCGAGGCATTCCACCGACAGCTTGCGGCCGACGAAGAACACGCCGGCCGTGTCCGACAGGTCGTACACCACACCCGATTTCAGGGTGATCAGGGCGACCTCGGCGCGGGCGGCGGCGACCAACTCCTCGGCCGTCGCCACCAGGTGCGGGCCGGTCGGCGGCACCACCTTTCGCGGCAGGTCTTCCTTCGCCACACCCTCGAACGGGGAGACGGGTTTGGACACCGGCGGCTCGTCCCACGGCACCGCGTACCCGGCCGGCCCGCGACCGCCGGTCAGCGAGGCGACGACGAGGCCGGCGGCGAGGACGACGACGCCGGCGACGATCCAACTGACCGGCACGCGCGGCGGTTCGGCCATCAAGCGGGGGTGCGTGGCGGAGCTGGCGGTCGCGGGGTGGTCGGTGCGGTCCACGGCGACGCCGAGTTGCCGGGCCACGTCGGACAACTCCGCGATCAACTCGGCGGGCGTCTGATACCGCCGGGCGGGGTCTTTGCCGAGCATCCGGTTCAGCACCATCGCCAGGCTGTCGGGCACGTCCGGGTTCAGCTCGCGGGGGTCGGTCGGGGCGGACAACTGCTGCGCGGACAACTTCACCGCCGCCGTCCCCTCCGGCACCGGCGGGCGGCCGGTGAGGGCGTGGTAGAAGGTGCAGCCGAGGGAGTAGATGTCGGACCGCACGTCGGCCGTGCGGGGGTCGCGGGCCTGCTCTGGCGAGATGTAGTCGAACGTGCCGAGCGTGACGCCGGACTGCGTCACCCCGCCGTTCACCGAGACGGATTCCGTGTGCCGGGCGAGGCCGAGGTCGATCAGCTTGGCCCGCCCGTCCGGGGTGACGACGACGTTGCTCGGCTTGATGTCGCGGTGGACGACGCCCCGCTCGCTCAGGTGCCCCAGGCCGGCGGCGCAGTGCAGCAGGAACCGCACGCTCTCGGCGGGGGTCAGGCGACCGAGTCGCTCGATCCGCGCCCGCAGCGTCTCGCCCTCGACGAACTCGAAGGCGATGAAGTGCAGCCCGCGGTCCTCGCCGGAGAAGAACACCCGCGCCACGTTCTCGTGGTCCAGCTTGGCGGCGGCGCGGGCCTCCTGCTTGAACCGGGCCACCCCGTCGCCGTCGCGGGCGGCCTCCGGCGGCAGGATCTTCAGCGCGACGAACCGGCCGAGGTGGGTGTCGCGGGCCTTCAGCACGGTCGCCATGCCGCCGGCCCCCAGCGGGGCGATGACCTCGAAGTGCGCGAGGGTGCTGCCGGCGGCGAGGGCGAGGGCTTCGGCGACCGGGTGCCGGGCGGACTGGCCGATGACCGTGGGGACGCCGTCCCCGTCCGCCGCTTTCAGCGGGACGAGCGACGAGTTCGGCGGGTCGGTCGGCGCGGGCATTCCTGGCGCACCCCGGCGGCGTGCTTCGATTCGGCCACGCCGGTGAGGGCGTGAAGCCTCAGGAGTATACCCCGCCGGCGGTGGCGCTGTCAAACGCGGCCGGACGCGGCGGCAGATTCTGGGTGAAGCCGGCCTGCCAGGACGCTTCGTCGCCCCCCGCGCGGCGACCTTCGGGCGGACCGACGCGGTGAACCCCGATGTGGATGCATGTTCATATGCGTTCCGTTTTTGGGTTTGTCAAATCAAAGTGGAAGAATTCTCAAACACGGGAATGGGTGCGGGTCCGGAAGTCGTCCCGCCGTCGGTCGGCAGTCCCACACCGCGGACGCGGATGAGGTTCATGGCGTTCTGGCCGAACAGGTGCGAGTCGTTGCCGAAGCGGAGCGTGAGCATGGGGCGGTGTCCTCGCCCCGCCATCATCCGCCCGCCCGTTGTCCGACAGGAAGCGGGAGTCTTGCCTTCCGCCGGCGGGCGTGGGACAATGCCCAGTTGACCCACCCAACCCCCGTGACCCTCATGACCCCGAACGCCCCGACTCACCGTATCACGGAAGACGAAGCGATGCGACTCGCCCACGAGGGCACGACACCCACGGTCGAGGTGCGCGGCCAGAGTTACGCCGTCAACTTCCTCCTGCTGTAACCGTTGGCACGGAAACGCAATCGCGCACGCACCTCCTCACGCGGGGACACACCGATGCGATGGGACCGCTTCACACTGCTCGGCCTCGCCGCGATCCTCGCCGGAGAGGTCGTGGCCGCCGAACCTCGGCCGGCCGCGCCGCTCCCCCTCGGCGCGAGCCTTCGACTCGGCACTACCGACCTGCGTGCGGGGGGGCTGGGCGGGCACGAGGGTGGCGGCTTCGCCCTGTTCCCGGACGGCAAACTGGCCGCCACCGTCAACGACACGGCGGTCCAACTGTGGGACCTGTCCACCGGACGGGTGCGCGAGGCGATGGCCCTGCCGACGAACACGGGGCTTTCGGACGAGGCGCTGAAGCGACTCAGCCCCAAGTACACGAACCACACGAACCGTCGGGCGGTCTGGTCGCCGGACGGTCAGTCCCTGATCGTCCCGTGGCGCGGGCTGCTCTTCCGATACCCGCTCCCGGCCAAGGGGGAGCCGACGCGGCTGCCGCTGATCGACGACGACACGGGTGTTTCGTTCGCCGCGTTCGCCCAACCGGACGACACCCTGTTCGCCCTGGCGAATAGCGGCACACTGCACGAGTTCCGACCCAAGAGCCAGGATTGGGAGAAGATCGACATTCCGGCCGTCGATCAGCCGAGCCTCATGCCGTTGTGCCTCGCGGTCGGAACGGGCGTCGTGGCGACCGGCGGGCGCGACGGGCACATTCGGTTATGGTCGTCGAGCGCACGCAAAGCGTTGGCGGCCATCGAGGTGTCCGGACAAATCAGCGGGTTGAGCATTTCGGCGGACGGGAAATGGCTCGTGGCCAACTTCCGCAAAAAGGACGGCGAGCAATTTAACCTCGGGTTGTGGAGCCTTCCAGAGGGGAAGCGGGTACAGCAGTGGCATGTCGCGTCCGCCGAGAACGTTCTCGCGCTGAACCGGGACGGAACGCGCCTGGCGATCCGCGAGGTTGGGAGCGACCCTCTCGATAGCAAGGTTGGCTTGCGGGATGTCGTCTGCGTGTACGACGCGACCACCGGCAAGAAGCTGTACACCTTCCCGACTGAGGGGGACGAACACCTCCAACGGCTGGCGTTCGCGCCGGACGGGTCGCGGCTGTTCGCGTTCGGCGACCACTGCGTGATCCACCGCTGGGACGTGACGACCGGGAAGCCCGTGGACGCCGACATCGGGCACCTGGGCGCGGTCCAGGTGGTGTTGGCGCTGAAGGACCACCGTGTGTTGACCGGTGGTAACGACGGGCGGATCGTGCTGTGGGACGAGGCCGGCCGGGAGGTCCGGCGGTTCGCCGGCCACCGCCGCGCGGTCACGGGGTTGGCCCTCTCGCCGGACGGCAAGACGCTGTACAGCTCGAGTATGGACCGCTCCGTCCGCGCGTGGACCGTGGCGGACGGCAAGGAACGGAGGGTGAAACAGTTCGAGCAGACCCCGGAGTTCTCCTCGGGGGTCGAGGCCCTGGCCGTGTCGCCGGACGGCAAGACGCTGGCCGTCGGGTACATGGCCGGCGTCCGGCTGCTGTCGGCGGGCGACTTCGCGGTCGGCGACCTGCTGGCGTTGCCGTCGGACCCGAACGGGCCGATGGCGTACGACAACTGGGCCAGGTGCGTGCAGTTCCTGGCCGACGGGCGGCTGATCGCGTCGAACTACCAGCGGAGCGTCCGCGCCTGGGACATGGAGAAGAAGCGGGTCATCGCCACCGCCTCGCCCGGCCGGGAGATCCGCATGTCCACGCTGCCGGTGCCCCCCCGCACGGCGACCGGGTTCGCCGTGTCGCCGGACGGAAAGACGGTGGCCGTGCCGTTCTCCGTGTCGTCGAGGAAGCCGGGTCCGACCTCGCCGAAGAAACTGACGAAGGTACTGGCGTGCGTCGGGTTCTGGGATCTGGAGACGGGGCTGGAGGTCGGGCGGGCGGAGGTGGCGGCCGAGACTCAGCTGCTGGCCATCGCGCACACGCCGGACGGCAAGTCGGTGCTCGTGGGGGACGAGGTGAAGGGCCGCATTTGGCAGGTGGACGTGGAGTCCCAGAAGGTGACGAGGACGTTCGACAGCGGGCGGCACTTCCCGCGCGCCCTCGCCGTCTTCCCGGACGGCAAGGGGTTCGTGTCCGGCGGCACCGACACGACCGCCCTCGTCTGGAAACTCGACCCGAAGTAGCCTGCTCCGTCCCCGGCTCACACCGGGTACTCGCTGTGGATCTGCTCGAACCGCGGGCCGGCGGCGGCGAAGGCGGTGATCAGAGTCGGGTCGAACCGCCCCGGACTCTCGCAGGTGATGACGCGGACGGCGCGGGCGTGGGTGACGGCCGGGCGGTACGGGCGGCGGGACCGCAGGCTGTCGTAGATGGACGCCAGGGACACCACCCGGCCGGCCAGCGGGATGCCCGTCCCCTCGGTCCGCTCCGGGTAGCCGGTGCCGTCCCACCGCTCGTGGTGGGCGCGGATCAGCTCGGCCGCCAGCGACACGCACGCCGTCTCGCTGGGGAACTTCTCGGCCAGCGCCGCCAGCACCTCCGCGCCGGCCGTCGGGTGCGTCTGGATCACCTGCTTCTCGTCGCTGTCCAGGCGGCCGGGCTTCAGCGGCAGGCCGCCGGGAATCACCAGCATGCCGATGTCGAACAGGGCCGACGACGCGGCCAGCAGGTTGACGTAGGTGGGGTCTTTCAGCCGCGCGTACTCACCGCTGGCCGGCACCGTCTGCGACAGGGCGCGGACGTACCGGGCCACCCGCGACCGGTAGCCGGGGGCCAGGAAGCCGGACTCGACCAGCAGTTTGGCGATGGTGACGGTCATCACGTCCCACGGGTTGGCCGACTGCACGGCGGCGACCGGGGCCGGCGTGCGGATCATCCCGTGCAGGGTCATCCGCAGCGTCTCGGTGCCGACCGACAGGTTCACCGCCGTGTCCCGCCGGCCGAGCAGTGCCCGCACCCGCGACCGCATCTCGGTCGGGGTGAACGGCTTGGTCACGAAGTCGTCCGCCCCGACCGACACCAGCCCGCTCAGCACGGCCACCGGCAGGGTGCCGGACATGACCAGGATCATCGTCGGCGTTTCGGTGAAGGCGCGGCGGGCGGCGGCGATCAGTTCCTGCGCCGAGCAGCCGGTCGGCGTGGCGTCCAGGACGACCAGGTCGTACACCGTGCGGTCCAGCTCGGCCAGCGCCTCCGGGCCGGTGCGGGCCTCGCGGACGGTGTACTCGCCGTCCAGCAGGGACGCGATGAACGCCCGCGACATGTCGTCCACGTCCACCACCAGCGCCTTCGTCTTCCGCACCCCGTCCGGGTCGGCGTCCCGCGCGTCGGCGGCGGCGGCGAACCGGGTGAACGGCTGGAGGGCGGTGGACACGGCGGCGGCCGACGGGTAGCGGCGGTCGGGATCGACGGCCATCAGCTGGTCGATCAGCTCGGCCACGTCGGCCGGCAGTTCCGGGCGGACGGTGCGGATGTCGGGCGGGCCGCACGACAGGCGGCGGGTCAGGTCGTTGATGGGGTTGCCCGTCTCCGGGTACGGCTCCTTGCCGGTGAGCGCCCAGAACAGCGTCGCGCCGAGGCTGAACAGGTCGGCCCGGCCGTCCACCGCGTGCGGGTCGCGGGCCTGCTCCGGGGCCATGTACCCGACCGTGCCCAGCAGCGTGCCCGGTTCGGTCATGGCGTTCCGCGGGTGCAGGGCCAGGCCGAAGTCGAGCAGCTTGGCCTGCCAGTCCGGGGTGACGATGATGTTCGACGGCTTCAGGTCGCGGTGGACGAGGCCGTGCTTGTGCGCCTCGGCCAGGGCGTCGGCCACCTGCTTGAACACGGCGGCGGCGCGGTGGACCGACAGCGGGCCGCCGTCGCGGATGAGCGCGTCCAGGTCCTTGCCCGGCACGTACTCCATGACGAAGTAGTCGGTGGCGGCGCGGCCGGGCTGGTTCGACTGGTGCCGGCCGGCGTCCAGGCAGGAGACGATGTTCGGGTGCTGGAGGCGGGCGACCGACCGCGCCTCGGCGTAGAACCGGTGGGCCAGCCGCGGGTGCTTCTCGACCATGTTGGTGGTCATCTTGATGGCCACCCGCCGCCGCAGGTGGACGTGTTCGGCCAGGTACACCACCCCCATGCCGCCGCGGCCGATCGGCCGCAGCAGCCGGTACGAGCCGACCATCGCCTCCTCCCCGCGGCCGGCGCGGACCAGGTCCGACTGGTACTCGGTCAGCAGGTCGTGTTCGGCCAGCCGGTCGAGCAGGTCGTCGGTCGAGGCGGCGTCGCCGACGAACGCCTTGGTGATGGCCGGCACGTCCTCCCACTCCTCGGTCAGGACGAGGCAGCTGTCGAGCAGCCAGCTGAGCAGGCGGGCGACCGACGAGTCCACCTCCATCGACCCGGCCAGGTCGAATTCGGCGGTCAGTCGCGGGTCGCGGTCGCGGGTCAGGGCCAGGTCGGTCATCGGTGCGGTCCTGGTCGTGGGATGTCGGCAGTGCGGCGGGCGGAAACGGGTCGGCAGGTCAGTCGGCGGGTTTGCGGCCGGCGAAGCAGTCGGCCGCGCGGAGCGGGTCGCCGGTCGCCTCGTGGGCGCGGCCCATCAGGTACAGGACGGCCGACTCGTCGGCGTCCGGGCGGGCGATCAGTCGGCGGCAACGGGTCAGGGCGTCGTCGGGACGACCGGCGCGGAGGTCGAGGTCGGCCAGCCGCATCTCCGCACTCCGGCCGAGCGCGCCGGCGTCCACCGCCGCCACCGCCAGCAGCCGCGTGCGGGCCTCGTCCGGCCGCTCCCCGTCGTCCAGGATTTCGCCGACGGCCAGGGTCATCCGCGGCGACCACGGCCCGCCGGCGGCGACGGCCGTCTCGTACAGGGCGACCGTCCGCCCGTGCAGCCCGAGGTCGCGGTAGACGCGGCCGACGAGGTACGTCCCGGCCGGGCCGAGCCGCCGCCCGCCGTCCGCCGCCCCGACCGCCGCGAGCAGCGACTCGGCCCGCACGCGGGTCGGCGCGGTGGCGTGCCGCAGGTGGTCGCCGAACAGCCGGCCGAGGCGGGCGTGCGGGTCGGCGGCGGCCAACACGTTCCGCTCCAGGGCCTCGTGCGCGGCGGCGTCGTTGCCTTGCAAGATGTGGCACAGGACGACGCCCAGGGCGGCCGCCGAGCGGGTCGCCCGGTCCTTCCCGCCGAGGGCGGCGCGGAGCGGTTTGAAGGCGGCCGCCGGGTCGCACTCGTCCAGG
>JAYUFU010000104.1:0-20150 GCA_043738505.1 Fimbriiglobus sp.
GGAAGCCGGACGCTCCCTTGCGGTCGCGGCTCGTCAAGCAATTCGCCTCCACCCCGCGCGGCCGGCCGGGTCGAACTTCCCCACCGAGGCCGGCGTCGCGGGCGCGGAGGAAATGCTTTCGCTGCTCGCGTCCGCCGGTCCCGACGACACCGCCATATGCCTGATCTCCGGCGGCGGGTCGGCGATCTTGCCCGCGCCGGTCGCCGGCGTCACGCTCGCCGAGAAGCTGGCCGTCACGAAGCTGCTGACCGGCAGCGGGGCGAGCATTCGGGAGATGAACTGCGTCCGCAAGCACCTGTCGCGGGTGAAGGGCGGGCGACTGGCCGAGGCGTTCACCGGCCGGCGGCTGATCAGTTTCATCATCTCGGATGTCGTCGGCGACCCGCTCGACGTGATCGCGTCCGGCCCGACCGCCCCCGACCCGACGACGTTCGCCGACGCGAAGGCGATTCTGGACCGCTTCGGTCTGTGGGCGAAGTTGCCGTCGAGTGTGGCCGCACACATCACCGCCGGTTGCGCCGGGCGTATTCCCGACACGCCGAAGTCCCTTCCCGATCACGTCCGCAACGTCGTCATCGGCAGCAACGCGCTGGCCCTGGATGCGGCACGCGCGCAGGCCGAATCGCTGGGTTATCGCGTGCTGGACCTCGGCCCGTTTGTCGAAGGCGAAACCCGCGAGGTGGCGACCGCCGTTGCGGGAATCGTCCGGAACATCCGCGAGCGCGGGCTACCGCTTCAGCCGCCGGCGTGCATCCTCATCGGCGGCGAGACGACGGTGTCGCTCGGCAATTCAACGGGCAAAGGCGGGCGGAACCAGGAGTTCGTACTTGCGATGCTGGCGAAGCTCGGCCCGGACGGGATGCGGAACGTGGTCGTGCTGAGCGGCGGCACCGACGGCGAGGACGGCCCGACCGACGCCGCCGGCGCGGTCGCCGACGCGACCACCTGGCGGAGCGACATCGGCGATTACTTGAGTCGCCACGACGCCTACCCGTTCTTCGACGCCACCGGCGGGCTGATCCGCACCGGCCTGACGGGCACCAACGTCACCGACGTGCGGGTGGTGCTGGTGGAGTGAGCCGGGCAACCGTACAATCCCAATTTGCCCCTTTGGCCCCTGTTGGAGGTGCCCCGCGTGGGCCTGATTCCAACGCCGGACGACATCGACACCGCACTGAAGACCGGCGAGCGAATCGCCGGCCTCTGGAAGCGCGTCAGCGACTATTTCCGGCGGAAGCGGACGTATGCCCTGTTCTCTGGGATGGAAGGCGTGGGCTAGACGGTTCTGCTCGACTACCTGACGGGCAAGGCCTACGAGCGCGGGTACAAACCGCCGGGCACGTCGAAGCGGGTCGAGCGAGGGACGACCTCCGCGACGTGGCCGGTCGGGTTGGTCGTGGTGCCGGGACAGTTCTCCCGCCCTCGAATGGAAGCGGTGGAAACGACTCTGCTCGGCAAGCGTCCGCCTGCCGGTATCGTCCACGTCGTCGCCAACGGGTTCGCGTCCGTGCGCGGTCACGAAGCGAGTGAAGTACTTCAGAAGACGGCGAAACTGAAAACCGTGCAGGACTGGCAGAAGTACCAGCGGAAGCGGGAAATCGAGGAGTTGGAGCAGGTGTGCGGGTGGATTCGACAAGCGCAACAAAAGCGCCGCCGACCGGCGTGGCTGATCCTGACGGTAACGAAGTACGACCTGTTCCCGGAGGCGACGGCCGATCTCCGCGACCACTACTTTCCCGGCGGGCGCGGCGACGTGGTGAAGCTGCTGGACGATCTCACCCGCCGCGTCGGGTCGGACAACTTCCGCTGGCAGGCGACCACGGCGTGCGGGGTTCTCGCCGATCAATCCGTTGCCAAGGCGGACGTGAAATCCCGGCTGACCCCGCAACAGCGTGATGCGCTGATCGAGGAGTTGGGTAAACCGATTGAGGGCTTCTGCCACTACGAGAGTGAGTAATCATGGCCGCCAGTGTGATCCAGAGTGAGCCGCCCTCCAATCTCGGCGATTCCGAAGTGACCGCGCAGGATGTTGAGGAGTTGGTTCGGCTCGTCGAACGGCTGGAGCGTTTCCACAGCGGTTCCGCTCTTCGCCCCTTCGCCGTGGCTACCCTTGTCATCCTGTGTGGCGGGATCCTCTACGCTACTTCGGCAATCGTTTGGCCCACCGAGTCGACGACGCGATTTGTGGCACAGCTTGTAACCGTAACCGCCACGAGTTCCGTCTGCTTCTTTCTCGGGCGGCGACACGGCTGGCAACGGGCGACTCAAGCGGAACACAGTGAACTCCTCCAACTCCTCCGGCAGATCGGACCGGCGCTCGTCCAGCAAGGGCGGCTATCTGAACTCCGGTGGGCGACGATCAAAATCCAATTGTCTCGCTACGGCATCTGACCCTCACTCGCCGCTCACCTCCGGGGCGAAGCCGCGGCGCATGGTGTTCTCGGTGACGACGCGCGGGACGACGAACTGCAACAGGTAGTCCGGGCCGCCGGCCTTCGACCCGATGCCGCTCAACTTGAACCCGCCGAACGGCTGGCGATGCACCAGCGCCCCCGTGCATTTGCGGTTCACGTACAGGTTCCCCACGCGGAACCGCCGCTTCACCGTCTCGATGTTCTCCGGGCTGCGGCTGAACACCCCGCCGGTCAGCGCGTACTTGGTGCCGTTGGCGATGCGCAGCGCGTCGTCGAGGTCTTTCGCCTTCATCACGCTCAGCACCGGGCCGAAGATTTCTTCCTGCGCGATGGTGGCGGTTTCGGGCACGTCGGCGAACACCGTCGGGCCGACGAAGTAGCCGGTGCCGGCGAGTTTCGACACGTCGTACCGGAAGGCCAATCGTGCCTCCTTGCTGCCCGTTTCGATGAACTTGTGGATGCGGTCGCGCGACTCGGCGTCGATGACCGGCCCGAGCGAGCAGCCCGGTTCGTCGGCGGCGGAGACGGTGACGGACTTCGTCGCTTCCACCAAGCGGGCCACGAACTGGTCGTAGATGCCGGCGAGGACGATGGCCCGACTACCGGCCGAACACTTCTGCCCGCCGTAGCCGAAGGCCGCATCGACGACGCCCTTCACGGCCTCATCGAGGTCCGCGTCGGCATCGATGATCATGGCGTTCTTGCCACCCATCTCGGCGATCACCTTCTTGACGAAGTTCTGCCCGCCGTGCGTCTGGCTGGCCTGCTGATTAATCATCAATGCCACCTTCAACGACCCCGTGAAGGCGATGAGCGCAACATCCGGGTGGTTCACCAGCACCGGCCCGATCTCCTCGCCGATACCGGGCAGAAAGTTCACGACGCCCTTCGGCGCGCCGGCCTGGAGGAAGCACTCCATCAGCTTCGCCGCGATGACGCCGGATTGCTCGGCCGGCTTCATGATGGCCGTGTTGCCGGTGACGACGGCTGCCGCCGTCATGCCGCACAGGATGGCCAGCGGGAAGTTCCACGGCGCGATGACCACCGACACGCCGCGCGGCTCGTAGAAGTAGGCGTTCTCCTCGCCCGGCACATGCACCCGCTGCGGGTGCCACAACTTCTCCGCCTCGACCGCGTAGTAGTCGCAAAAGTCGATGGCCTCGGCGACATCGGCGTCCGACTCCCGCCACGGCTTGCCGGTCTCCAGCACGATCCACGCGGACAGCTCGAACTTTCGCTTCCGCATGACATCGGCGGTGCGGCGGAGCAGGGCGGCGCGCTCCTGAACGGTCGTGTCGCGCCAGCTTTCAAACGCCGCGAGTGCGGCGGAAACCGCTTGATTCGCCTGGGCAACCGTCGCGCTGGCGGTGGTGCCGACGACCTCCGCGAACCGCGACGGGTTGACCGACGTGATGCGGCCCGGCGACTCGACTGGAGCGCCGTCGATGACGAGCGGGTAGTGGCGGCCGAGCTGCCCGCCGACCGCCGCGAGCGCCGCCCGCATCGCCGCGCGGGTTTCCTCCCGGCTGAAGTCGGCGAGTGGCTCGTTCTGGAACGCCGGGGTCGGTGCGGCCGGTACGGGGGCGGTCGGGGTCATCGTGGGTTCGGGTGGGGGTGAGATGGACGGACGGTCGGCCGGGTCGGCGAGGAGGAGGTCTTCGGACAGCCCTTCGGCGAAGCCCTGCCGCAGGAACGAGTCGTTCGACGTGTTCTCCAGCAGCCGGCGGACGAGGTACGCCATGCCGGGCAACAACTGCCCGTAAGGTGTATACACACGCAGGCGGCAGCCGAGCGATTTCAACACGTCCTTGATTGGGTCGGCCATGCCGAACAGCATCTGGAACTCGAACCGCCGCGTCGGCACCTTCAACTGCTCGGCGACGGCGATCGCGTTCGAGATGCTGCGGATGTTGTGGCTGCCGAACGCCGGGACCAGCCAGTCGATGTTCCGCATCAGGAACAGGGTGCAGCGCTCGAAGCAGGCGTCGGACTGCCACTTCTGCGTATACACGGGCACCGGCCAGCCCTGCTGCGCCGCCACGACCGTTTCGTAGTCCCAGTACGCGCCTTTCACCAGTCGTATCCAGACGGGGCACTTGCGCACGTCCCGCGCCCAGTCCCGCAATCGTTCCAGGTCGCGTTCCGTGTCCGTCAAGTACGCTTGAATCGCAATGCCGACGTGCGGCCAGTCGCGGAACTCCTTCTCCGCAAGCAGGTCCATGAAGATCGTCAGTGTCACGTCCTTGAAGCTGTACTGCTCCATGTCGAAGTTGACGAACGCGCCGTTCTTCTTCGCCAATGTCAGGATCGGCCGCAACCGGGCGCACACGGCCTTCGCGGTGCCCTCCGGGTCGATCGGGTCGAACTGGCTGAACAGCGCCGACAGCTTGACCGACACGTTCACGCGGGGGATCGGCCCGCGGTCGTCGCGGTCGATGACCGGCACCTCCGGCGCGGCGTTGATGACCGGCGGCAGGCCGGTCAGCAGGTCCAGGTACTGCTTCTGGACGTGGTCCGCTTCCGCTTCGGTGACGGTCGCCTCGCCCAGCAAATCGATGGTGAACGCCAGTCCCTTGGCTCGCATCCCCTGCACGGCCGCCACCGCCTCCGGCACGTTCGACCCGGCGATGAACTTGCGCGCCATCGTCTCGGCGTTGCTCTTGGCGGCCTTCGCCAGCATCCGCCCGGCGAACCCCGTCTCCGGAATCCAGCCGATGCCCCACCGCGCCCACCACGGCAGTTGGTCGCGGGCCTCGTTCAGGTACTCGCGCAGGTGCCGGCCGACCTCCCTCGGGTCGGTCAGGTACGGCAGCGTGTCCACGAAGCGGAAGAGCTGCACCTTCAGCGCGTCGTTGCTCATCGACACGCCCATCAGCTTGGCGTCCCACCAGTTGCGGGTGAACAGCACCGGCCCCTGGCGGTCGAGGCGGCCGAAGATTTCGCGGCCGTAGGCTTGCACGCGCGGTTCGAGGGCGGACATGGGAGATTCCGGGCGAAGCCGTTGGTGCCGGCCGTCGGGCGGGGGTAAGATTCCGGGATCGTTATTCGATCCATCTTAGTCGGTCCCCTCCCGGAGTCGTCATGGCCATCGACAAGATCGGGGCGTTCACCGTCCTCGCCACCCTCGGAGCCGGCGCGAACAGCAGCATCCTCCACATCCGCCGCGAGGAGGACGGCCGCGAGTACGCGCTGAAGGTGGTGGCCATCGAGTCGGCCGACGACAAGAAGTTCCTGGAGCAGGCCAAGCACGAGTACCGCGTCGGGCAGATGCTGAGTCACCCGAACCTGATCCGCGTCCACGCCCTGGAACTGGAAAAGGGCCTGTTCGGCTTCGGCGCGGTGAAGAAGGCGAAACTGCTGCTCGAGTTCGCCAAGGGCACCACTCTGGACAAGGTGAAGCTCCTGAAGCCGGCCAAGCTCATGCGGGTGTTCGAGAAGGTGGCGGCGGCCCTCGTCCACATGCACCTGCGCGGGGTGTACCACGCTGACCTGAAGCCGAACAACGTCATGCTCGGCCGCGGCATGGCGGTGAAGGTGCTGGACTACGGCCTGGCGTGGATCAAGGGCGAGCCGAAGGACCGCGTGCAGGGGACGGTGGAATACATGGCCCCGGAGACGGCCGAGCACAAGATGGTGAGCGAGCGGACGGACATCTTCAACTTCGGCGCGACCATGTATCGCCTCGTGACGCTGCAACTGCCGCCGTCGGTGCTGTCGCCGATGGAGGGGGTGAAGATGTCGGCGAAGACGTACCAGTCGGCGTTCCGGCCGGTGCCGACGCTGAACCCCGGCTGCCCGGCGGAGCTGGCCGACCTGATCCACCACTGCCTGGCGTACAAGGCGATGGGCCGGCCGGAGTCGATGGCGGTCGTGCACGCCGCCCTGGAAAAGATGGCCGACGCCGCCGAGAGCCTCCTCGATCCGGCCGAGTTGGAGGAGTGAGGGCGGCCAATCGCAGATGGTGCGACAAACGACCGGACAAAACGATTTCGGGAAATCCGTTGACGAGGGTATTGATTTTGAGGGCACGGGGGGGGTATCCTGTTTTGCGGGTTGGGTCGGATCGGCAGTTCACCCCTCATCCTAAGGTGCCCCATGTTCCAGTTCCTCCTCGGCGGTCTGCGCGGCGGCGACGAACAAGCCGGGGCCAAGCCGGCGAGCCACCGCACCCTGCTACGGATCGAGGGGCTGGAAGACCGCTGCACCCCGGCGCTGTTCGTGGTGAACACGGTGATGGACACGCCGGACGCGAACCCCGGCAACGGCGTGGCCGCCGACGCCAAGGGCAACACCAGCCTCCGTGCCGCCATCGACGAGGGGAACAAGGCCGCCGGGCCGCACACGATCACGTTCAATCTGCCCGTTGGCGAAAACGTCATCTGGCTCGGGTCGGGGTTGGTTCTCTCGAAATCGTACACGATCGACGGCACCGGCAACTTCGGGATCATCGGGGACGACCTGATCGGTCATCATCCGCCCCCTGAGAGGGAAGGTGGGGGCGGCGGGATCGAAATCGGTGCGCTGGTGCCGCACGGCGTTTCGATTCGCCGGGTCATCGATCTTACGGTTGCGCCTTGGCTCCAGGTCGATAACGCCTTCCGGCTGATGACCGTGGAGAAGGGCGCGGTGGGGGCGCAGAACTCGCTCACCGTCCGACGGCTCGACTTCCGGTATGGCTACGCGGTCGGTGCCAACGTCGAGTCGGGGTCTGGCGGCGCGATCCACAGCCCGAACGACTTGACCATCGAGGGGTCGAGTTTCTACGGAAACAGCAGTGAAAGCTACGGCGGAGCGGTGCGCGCGATCGGCAAGTTGGCGGTGTCCGACAGCGCCTTTTCGGGCAACACGTCGTTCTTGCAGGGGGGCGCGCTTAACTACGCAGCCACTCCAGGCCTCGCCCCGCAGACCATCGCGGGATCGAGCTTCACCTTCAACACGGTCGCCAAAGACGGCGGAGCCATCCACTTCGGCTCGGACGTACTCCAACCCAACCAGGTCGTCCCGCTCACGGCACTGGACCTCGCTCAGACGGATGTCACGGACAACTACTCCGCGAGTAGTGGCGGTGGAATCGCCAGTGGGGCATTCTTGTTCGTGACGGGCGGAAGCGTGAGCAACAACGAATCGAAGAATAACGGCGGTGGGCTCTTCTACTCGAGCACGGACGGCTTCGCGTACCTCTTCGGTCTTCGCATGGAGAATAACCAAGCGGGTACGGCGACTGACTTGGCCGAAGGCGGTGGCATCTACGCGAATTTCGGCACCGTCGTCCTCGACAGCCCGTTCTCGTTCTCCGGGAACGTCGCGAACCCGGCGACGACGGCCGGCGGCGGGTTCCGGACGAAGGGAGCGTTCATCGAGGCGAATAACATGCCTGCGGTTCACGACCCGATCACGGCCGGTTAACGCGGCCCAGTGCGGAGGGAGCCATGATTGCAGCCATTGCGGCCGGTCTCCAACTCTACATCGGTGTCCAGTTCGCCAACATCGGCCGACTCGTCGGTGAGTTGGCGTCGCCGGAGTACGCCGTGCGGGAGGCGGCGACGAAGCACCTGTCGAAGTCGCCGTTCGCCCTGCCCCAGGTGCGCCGGATCATGTGGTCCGGCACACCGGAGCAGCGCACCCGCGCGCGGAAGATCGAACTGGCAATCTTGGCGGTGACGCTTCCCAAACGGGAAGCAGAGCTACTTCGCAGAGCAACCGAGTGGAGCAAGGCGGGACGACTCGACTTGGTGACGGAAGTCTGTTCCCGCTCCGAATTCCGCTCGAAGGAACGTTGCGAGACGCTGTACGACGCCGGGAATCGCGTCTACGCCACACTCGGCAACAAGGAGCAATTGTTCGACCTGCATCGGGGCCGGAAGAAGCAAATCGAACTTGGGACGCGGCGAGACCGCCTCCTGGACATCGACGGCGACCCGAAAAGCCTCGCACCGAGAACCCCTCTCCTCACGTCGTTCGGCCAATCCGTCGTCGCGTCCCAACCGCTTTTCCTGAGCGCTGCGAGGGATCGGCTCGACACGCTTCTCGACGGCCGCGAAACGACGCTGTTCTCGAACGGGCCTGCCGTCGGCCGTCTGTACCGCGATTCCGCCTCCGTTCTGGTCGTGGACGGCGACGTAGTATTCGAGGAGTACAACAAAGATCTGAACGACGTGGGAGGCGACGTGACCGCGTCCGTGGTAGTCGTGAATGGCGACTTACGTTATAAACCCAATAGAGTCCGCGCGAATGAGCTGTCCTCTGCGTACAATTGCATGTTCGTGGTGAAAGGAGATGTGATTCTTGAGTCGGCTTTTCTACGACTGAGCCGCTGTCGAATCATCGCTGGCGGAAAGGTGAAGTGGATCGACCAGCGGGGGAGCATCAGCGGCAAGCCGGCACCCGTCGAGAACGCCTCCGAGCCGCTGGCTCCGTTCAAGTTCTTCGCCCTCGCCGAGGTCGGGCTGCACGCCAAGGATGTCAAGCGGGAAGTGGTCGCGGAGAAGATCGACGCCCGGTCGCCATTCGGGAAAGCCGGGGTGCAGGCCGGGGACGTGTTCGTCGCCGTCGATGGCAAGCCGGTCCCGGATGTCGCCCAACTCCGGCGGCTGGTCCGCACCGGGTACGTCATGGGCGATTGCACGGCGGTCGTCCGCCGCGGCGAGGCGACGACGGAGCTGGTCGTCCGTTTCCCGCGTTGAATCCCGTCTGTAACGATCGCCTACCGACATTGCCCTTTTCGCCGCCGCGCCGCACCATGCTTGTGCCACTTCCCCACGAGGTGTTCCATGAGCAAGCTACGCCGCCGACCGGACCCCGACGAGGACGACGACTTCGAGGTCGTGGACGATCCGCCGCCCAGGAAGCGGAAACTCCGCCCCGTCGAGATCGACGAGGACGACGACGAGCCGCTGCTCGCGCGGGTGGTGGCCGTGCCGGACGACGACGACGAACCGGTGCGGGTGCCGCGAAAGAAGAAAAAGAAGAAGCGCGTCGCCGAGGAGCCGGTCGACGAGCCGGGGGCGAACGAGTGGATCATCCCGCTGGTGCTGATGGGGATTGGCCTGGTGATGACGCTCGTCGGCACCATCGGCATCGCCCGCGGCGACCCGGAGTACGGGCTGAGCGCCGGGGCGGCCGTCGCCGTCCGGCTGCTCGGCCAGGTGATCGCCATCCCCGTCACCATCGTCGCCCTGATCGGCATCGGCACGGTGATGGGCATCGAGTACGGCACCCTCACCAGTACGATCCGCAACCTGGCGGCGATGGGCCTGTTCATGGGCGGCCTGCTCGACGTGTTCGAGTGGATGCACCTGCCGTGGTTCGTCTACCAGCCGATCATGCTGATCCTCGGCCTGGGCCTGCTGATGTCGCTGTTCGGGCTGGACGTGGACGAGGCGATGGCGACGATGGTCGGGTTGAACCTGCTGGCGTTCCTGCTGAAGAGCGCGATCTTCATACTCGTGATGATGATCGTCCACAAAGAAGCGAATAAGGGCGGGTCGCGCGACCGACCGACCCCGTCCGACCCGCCGGGGTGGGTGGACCCGAACGGCAACGATCCGGACGACGACCCGGTCCCCGCGCCGCCGCCGAAGGGCAAGGGGAAGAACCGCCCGCCGGTGATGCCCATCGACCCCGACGACTGACCGGGGAAACGACGCGACCCGGAGGGTTTGCCCACCGGGTCGCGTGCGTCGGCGTCGGGCGGAATCGGCGGCGGACATTTCGCCGGAGTCGGCCATCCGCGCGGGCATTCGCTTGACCGCCGCCGCCGCGGGGTTTATCGTCAACCCGTTGACACCGCCCGCGTCCCGAGGTTGCCGCCCGTGCCGATCCCCCTGGAACTCCGCCGCATCATCATCAACGAGGTCGAGGAGGACCAGGTGGTGGTCCTCGCCGAGGTGGAAGGCGAGCGGGCGCTGCCCATCGTCATCGGCCTGTTCGAGGCGAGCAGCATCGACCGCCGGGTGAAGGGGCTGCCGTCGCCCCGCCCGCTGACGCACGACCTGATCGTCGAGACAGTCGAACTGATGGGCGGCGACATCCAGGACATCCTGATCACGGAGTTGAAGGAACACACCTACTACGCCAAGATCCGGGTGCGTCACGAGGGCGAACTGATCTCCGTGGACTGCCGGCCGAGCGACGCCATCGCCGTGGCCGTCACCGCGCGGGTGCCGATCTACGTGAACGAGGACGTGTTCGGCGAGCTGCCAGACGAGTGAGCGAGGTCGGTAAAGACTAACCACAGAGACACAGAGGCACAGAGAAGAGGAGGAGGAGAGATTTGTATTCCGAACTCAACTCTCTCTTTATCTTCTCTGTGCCTCTGTGTCTCTGTGGTTAGTCTGCTCTTCCACAGTTCTTGTCTTCTAACACGGGTGGCAAATGCTCCGCGTACTCGGTTCCCAGAAGCGGCTGTGCAACGGCGTCACCCGGCGGGAGTCGCTGGTCGCCGGCGGGCTGTCGCTGTTCGGCCTGACGCTCGGCGACTACCTCCGCGCCGCCCCCACGCCCACGCCCGTCCCGACGAGCGCCGGCGCGCACTTCGGCAAGGCCAAGGCCTGCATCCTGCTGTACCTGTACGGGTCGCCGAGCCAGCTCGAACTGGCCGACATGAAGCCGGACGCGCCGGTCGAAATTCGCGGTGAACTGAAGGGCATCAAGTCCACCCTGCCCGGTTGCGACGTGTGCGAACTGCTGCCGAACACGGCCAAAGTCATGGACCGGGTGACGGTGGTGCGGTCGATGACGCACAAGTACCCGATCCACGGCGTGGCGTATGCCACCACCGGCGTGCCGGAAATCGACGTGGCGATGGAACTCAGCCCGCACGACGCCAAGCACTGGCCGTTCATCGGTTCGGTGGTGGCGTACCTGGAGAAGCAGCGGGCGAAGGGCGGCCCGGTGCCGAACAACATCGGCCTGCCGTTCCCGTTCAGCAGCAAGCGGAAGGGCGAGGTGCCCCGCGCCGGCCCGTATGCGGCGTACCTCGGCTCGGCGTACAACCCGCACTTCACGCAGTTCGTCGGCACGGCGAACCGCAAGATCACCAAGACGCTGACGACCGACACCATCGAGTTCGACGAGCCGTATGTGGGGATCGACGCCGACTGCCGGTTCACCCTCGGCGACGCCACGCAGCTGCCCGGCGAACTGACCGTGGACCGGCTCGACGGGCGGAAGTCCTTGCTTCAGCAGTTCGAGGACGCCCGCCGCAAGCGCGAGCGCTTCGCCGACGCCGACCCGTTCCGCGCCGCCGCGTACTCCATGATCGGCAACGAGACCATCCGCACGGCGCTGGACGTTCGCAAGGAATCGCCGCGCGTCCGCGACCAGTACGGCCACACCCTGTTCGGCCAGAGTTGCCTGACCGCCCGCCGGCTGGTGGAGGCCGGGTCGAAGTTCGTGACCGTGTTCTGGGACGAGTTCGGCCTGGCCGGGTCCGGGTGGGACACGCACTGGGAACACTACCCGCGCATGAAGAACGAGCTGATGCCCGGCTTCGACAAGGGGTTCGCCGGGCTGATCGCCGACCTGGACGCGCGCGGGATGCTCGACGACACCCTCGTGATGGTGCTGAGCGAACACGGCCGCACGCCGAAGTTGGACAGCAACAAAGGCGGCGGCCGCGACCACTGGGCACAGGCGTACACGACGCTGTTCGCCGGCGGCGGGGTCGCGCGGGGCAAGGTGGTCGGCAAGACGGACAAGATCGGCGGCACGGTGACTGACACGCCGGTGTCACCGAAGGACGTGCTGGCGACGGCCTACCACCTGCTGGGGTACTCGCCGGAAACGCTCATCGCCGACCGCGTCGGCCGTCCCCAGCCGCTCGTCATGGGCGGCCAGGTGCGGGACGAGCTGCTGGGGTGAGGGACGAGCGCCGATCGCCAGGGAGGACTTCGGGCAGGTATGGCGGTGTTCTTGTTAGCCCGCCGCGCGAGCAAGGGCCGAACGCGCCCGGTGCGCGGGCGAGTAGTAGAGCGACCGGTCCCGCGTCAACTCGCCGGCCGCGAGCGCGTCCGCGATCCACCGCTCCAGTTCGGCATACGCGGCGAACGGCACCAACGTCGGGTTGTATCGGGTGAAGAAGTGCAATCGCCACCAGTCGAACCCGTCCGCGTCGCCTCTGTCGCCCCAGTCGAAGTCGATGGCGAGGTCCGGGAAGGTCAGCTCGATGCCGTAGCCGTGGCAGTACACCTCCACGCCGTTCACCCGGCGGACGCCGTGCAATCCAGTCTCGCCGCAGATAACAACCCAATCCCCCTGCGAGGTCGGCAGTCGAACGCCGAGGGCCTCGCGGAGGGTTCCGGCGATGAACGCGACCGCCCGGTCCTGCGCCGCGCGGAACTTCTCAATCAGGTTGAGGAAGGCCGGGTGCAAGGTGTCACCCTCTGGCGCGACCGGTCAGCGTCAGGCGGAGACGCGGGCGCGGTGGTCGAGAGCGAGCGGGTTCCGGTCGGGTTGTTCGCGGGCGGTCAACTCGCCGAGGTGGTGCTGCATGACGCTCATCAACTCGTCGTCGTCGATGACGCCGAGGCGACGGTCGCGGAGGGCCTCGCCCAGGAACCCGAGGTGGGCGAAGAGTTGGCCGAGGCGCACGTCCGGCGACTTGGCCCAGATGTCGGCGAGCAGCGCGAGCGCCTGTCGCTGGAGGTCCGAGGTCATGGCAGGTGGTCTCCAGAATTCACTCTCGCGGCTGAAAGAGGCCCGTGATCTGGGTGACGACGCCTTCGGCGACCCGACGGCCCCCTTCGTGGCAGAAGAACCGCACCCCTGGTGCGATGCGCGACCGATGGACTTTCGCCCGCATCTCGTCCATCAGGACGAACATCCGCGCGGGTAGCTCCGGACCGACGGGAAGTGGCTTATCTGTCAGGAGTGACCGCCCGTCAGCTCCGACGAAGTCCGGCCAGATCATGTAGAGGGACGGCGGGTTGAGGCCGTCCTCAGCATAGGCGAAGTCCCACCGGATGCCGTTGAGGGCCGGTGTCCGCCTTCCGCCGTCCTGCGTACTGAAGACGCGAATGACCGCCTCGAAGTCGTCATGGGGGTAAAGGCGGTCGGACTTCATGAAACCCTCCGTGCGAATTTCATCCGCTCTCCGCGGTCGCGGCGACGACTCGGTTCGGGTCACGCGCCGGCCAGGATGATGAGCGGGCGGCGGGCCGGGTCGGGTTCGGCGCGGCGGATCAACTCCCGCACCATCCACGGCACGTTCCCCTCGCCGAACAGCAGGAAGCCGAGCGTGCCCGACCACGGCGTCTCGTCCGTCCAGCCGAAGTGGATCTCCGGCGGGCGGCCGACCTTCGCCATCTCCAGGGCCAGCGCCGCCAGCGTGTGCGAGATGCTGGCCGCCTCGGTGATGCTCAGGATGTACCGCCCCTGCTCCTGCCGCACGCGGATGACCGACTCCGGCACGAAGTCCGAGGCGTCCGACAGGTCCACCTCGACGAACACGATCATCAGGTCGCGGGGGATGCGGTGCTCGCGGCGGATGACCTGCTCCTTCTCGGCCAGCGTCCGCCGGCCGGGGCGGTGCGGCACCAGCACGCTCAGCTCGAAGTCGCGGATGGTGTCCCACAGCAGCCGCGATTCCGGGTCGGCCACCTTAAACCCGGCGAACCGCAGCTCCCGGCTCCGCGCGATCCGCGACCAGAACGACGTGACCATGATGGTGGCGATGAACACCAGGGAGATGTACAGCCCGATCGTCTTCTCCAGGATGATGTCCATCGTCGTGTACACGAACACCAGCATGATGAGGACGAACGGGATGGACAGCCGGCCGCCGAAGGTGCCCGCCTTCGTCCGCCACTTCTCGATGACGGTGGCCACGCACGCGCTGGTGATCAGCACCAGCACGCCGGTGGCGTAGGCGTCCCCCTGCGCGCTGACGTCCGCGTTGAAGACGAGCGTCACCAGCAGGTTGATGCCGGTGAGGAGCAGCACCAGCGGGCGGATGGCCCGCGCCCACTCCGGGGCCATGCCGTACTTGGGCAGGTACTTCGGCACCAGGTTCAGCAGGCCGGCCATGGCGCTCGCGCCGGCGAACCACAGGATGACGACCGTGCTGAGGTCGTAGACGGTGCCGAACGTGTCGCCGAAGAACGGCAGCAGCTTGGCCGGCAGCGGCTTGCCGTCGGCGTCGAGGACGGCGTTCCCCGCGGCGTCGATCCGCGGGTTCTCGCCGTGCGCCAGGTACGCCAGCGCCCGCTCGTGGGCCGGAATCTTGTGCGGCGGCGGCACGTCCTTGGGCCAGTCCTCGGCCTTCACCGGCTGCCCCTTGGCGTCGATGTACAGCAGGTCCTTGGGCGGGATGAGCGTGCTGACCACGAGCGACGAACTGAGCAGCCCGGCGGACATGACGAGGGCGGCGACGAGGAGCAGTTTCTTCGTGTTCCGCACCCGTCCGGCCGGGTTCTTGGCGGTGTCGGTCGGGTCGCCCCTGATGAGCGGCATGACGGCCACGCCGGTCTCGAACCCGCTGAGGCCGAGGGCGAGCGTCGGGAACAGCAGCGCGGCCACCAGCACCAGCGACACCAGCCCGGCCCCGGCCCCCAGGCCGAACGGCGGCTTGTGCAGCATCCACTCGCCGGCCGACACGTTCGCCCACCAGTCGTGGAAGTGCTGCGGGTTCTCGACCAGGAAGGCGACGCCGGCCCCCAGCACGATGACGTTCAGCACCAGGTAGACGGCGACGATGACGACGGCGGTGCCGATGACCTCCTTGAACCCGCGCATGAACATCGCGCCGAGCATCACCAGCAGGAACGACGTGACGATCAACTGCTGGCGACTGCTGCCGCTCGCGTCGGCCCCGTCTTCGGAGTGCCACGGCCACTGTGGGTTCTCGATCAGGTGCTTGGCCGCGTCGGCGGCGGACATGGTCTTGGTGATGACGAAGTCGGTGGCGGCGAAGCCGAGCAGCGTCAGCACCAGGATTTTCCCGCCCCAGCCGGACACCAGCTTCGCCAGCATGCCGATCGAGCCTTGCCCCTCGTGCGAGCATTTCGCCACGAAGGCGTACACCGGGTACGCGCCGAACAGGGTGACGAGGACGAGCAGGACGGTGGCCAGCGGGGCCAGCCGGCCGGCGTTGTCGAACGCGATGGACGGCTGGTAGCCGAGGGTGCTGAAGTAGTCGACGCCGGTCAGGCACATGACCCCCAGCCAGAACGACTGGGAGTGCTTGGGGCCGCCGCCGTGGGCGGGGCCGGTGGGAGCGCTCATGGGTGGCAAGGTGGGCAACCGCCGCCGGCGGCCGGGCGACGAGCCGGGCGAACCTGCGGTGGCCGGGGCGGTTCCGCGAACTGCCCCAAAACCGTCGCGTCGTTTTACGACTCTTGCGGGCGGCGACGGGCGGAATCCGGCGAGGCGACGTTGAGGGACAGAGCGTGTTGGGAAAGCGGAAGGGGGAACCGCGTCAGCCGAGGGGAGCGGATGGGTAAGTTCCAGGGACGGCGTCCTCTGCGATCCCGGTCAGTGACAACCCGCCGTCACTGGTCGCGGCAACGAATCATCCCCCGCCGCCTGCTCCAGTGCCGGGTTCGGCGGCTCCGTCTGTGACTCTCTCCGATAGAATCTGCTCAAGTGCCACTGCAAACACCGAGTACGCCTTGTCGTACTCGCGTGTGTAGAGAACCATTCGCACCTCGTCGAGGCTGTGCCGCTCCCGCTCCACAAACTCGATAATCGTCCCGAGTGCAACCGGCGCGGCTAACCGAATCGGATAAACGAAAGCCCCGGTGGAAATGGACGGGAACGAAATGCTCCGCAAGCCATGCTGAACGGCGACCTGCAAGCTGCGACGGTAGGCGCTCGCCAGCAACTTCGATTCCTGCTCGTCGCCGCCGCGCCAGACTGGGCCAACCGCGTGGATGACGTGTCGCGCCCTGAGATCGCCTCCGGTGGTGATGACCGCATCGCCGATAGGGCAGCCTCCGATGCGCTGACACTCCTCGTGGATGCGCGGGCCACCCTTCGTGTGAATGGTGCCATCAGTACCCGTGCCCTTGTTGAGCCGCCAGTGCGCGGCCGTCACGACAGCGTCGGTGTCCTGGTCTGCGATGTCGCCCGTGACGAGACGCAGTGTCGTCTTTCCGATCTTGGTTTCCATCGTCATGGCGGTGACGCGCCTCCGGGCAGGTGCTTATCCCAATGCACGGATTGGGATAAACCTCTTTCCCCCATCCCTACCTGGGAGAATACCGGCGGGCGAAAACGGCGGTCAAGTTGTTTCTTGCGAATCGGTCAGGATTTCGGGAAAATTCGCCGTGAATTCTCACCTTGAGGCGTCCCGTGAAACTCCTCGACCACGTCGTGGCCACCGGCCGATCTCTGAATTCGCCGGCCTACCGGCCGTGTAACTTCCCGGCATTCTCGCCGCCGCGTTCGTGCGTGAGCAAGCGAAAACGCCCCGGTTCCGCCGTGATTCCATGCGGCAGCATTCGCGCGATATCCGGTGGCTCCGCGGTGCATCGGGAACCCAATTCTGACTGTGCGGGGCGTGGACCAGCCTTCGGCCGGCGACGCGGGCGGGATTAGGCTGGGACCACTCGTGCGAGGTCGCCCACAACCCGTGTTGGCGGCCGGCTGACGAACCGCGCCTCGACCCAGCGGTGGAACAGGGCGCTCGGGATCAGCGCTGCCGTCAGGCACGCCGGCACCGTCACGAACAGCGTCCCCGCGTTCGACGTGACGCCGAGCCGGTATAGGTTCCACTTCACCAGCACCACGATGGGACCGTGGATCAGGTACAGGCTGTAGCACCGCACCCCGCACCATCGCAGCGGGGCGAGGACGGGAAGCCGGGCGACGGCCGCGTCGAACCGGTGCAGCCCGCCGAGCAGCAGCGCGAACGCGAACGCCGTCACCAGGTACGCCGGCACCCCCTGCGGGAACTCGACCCAGACGGGGATGCCGCCGAGGGCCGACATCGCCCCGCCGGCGAGCAGCAGGTCTAGGCTGAGCCGCCCCGTGGCGGTGGCGTAGTTCACCCGATAGTAGACGGCGACGCCGGCCGCGAACGCCAGCCACAGGCCGTCGAAGAAGAAGCCGGCCCACGGCAGCCGCAGGCGGTTCGGGTCGAATCCGGCCACGGTCGGCAGGGCGAACAGGTTCAGCGCGACCAGCGCGGACACGGCCGCGACCCCGGCGAAGAACCACCGGGGGACGAGCAGCAACAACAGCCCGGCGATCAGGTAGAACTGCTCCTCGTAGCAGAGCGTCCAGAGTTGGCCGGTCATGTAGGCGCGGGGCGGGCCGCCGAAGTGGTGCCGCCACTCCTCGGTCAGCGTGCCCGCGCCGAGCCAGTTCACCCAGCTCAGTTCGTGCGGGTACGGCATCGGCCGGGCGAAGCCGTCGTGCGGGCCGGGCATGGCGTAATCGGGGACCAGCCAGACGCCGAGGGCGGCGAACGCCAGGAACGCCCAGAGCGGCGGGTAGATGCGGCGGAAGCGGCGGACGAAGAAGCGGCCGACGGGGGCGGGGCGGCGGCGGGCGGCGTCCGCCGACGCGGCGATGCAGTACCCGCTGAGGACGAAGAAGAGCGGCACCCCGACCCACAGGTACGCGGTGGCGGTGGCCAGCCATTCCAGCGCGGAGCCGCCGTGCAGCAGCGTGTCGGCTTTCGTGGCCGGCGTGACGACGTACCCGAACGTCGAGTGGAAGACGACCACCGACAGGCAGGCGACGCCCCGCCACACGTCCAGCGATTCGTAGCGCGGGTGGCGGGGTTCGGGCGGCATCCGGCGATCTCAGGCGACGGCGGCCAGCTCCTCGGCCGGCTCGTACCGCAGCGCCCACTCTAGCATGCAATCGAACAGCTGGCGGTCGAGGGCCGACGCCGTCTCGCACTCCGGGTGCCACTGGACGCCGACGCAGAACCACGACTCGTCGGTCGTCTCGATGGCCTCGATGACGCCGTCCGGCGCGCGGGCCCCGACCCGCAGCCGCTTGCCGATCTGGTTCACCCCCTGGTGGTGGCCGCTGTTCACCCGCAGTTCCGGCGCGCCGAAGATGTCCTCCAGCGTGCTCTTCGGCTCGACGTTCACCATGTGCCGGTGCGGGCCGCCGGACGCCTCGAAGTGCGGCAGCGCCTTCGGGTTGTCGGTCGGCAGGTGCAGGTGCAGGCTGCCGCCGAAGTGGACGTTCAGCAGCTGCATGCCGACGCCGATGGCCAGCAGCGGCAGCTTCCGCTCGGCGACGCGGGTCAGCAGGTAGCGGTCGGCCTCCTCCCGCCGGGCGGCCATCGGGGTGACGGTGTTGGTCGGCTGCTGGCCGTTCCGCCGCGGGTCCAGGTCCAGCCCGCCGGTCATCACCACCCCGGACACCAGGTCCAGGTAGCGGTCGATCTCCGCGTGGTACTCCCGCGACAGCGGCGGCAGCAGCAGCGGCAGCCCGCCGGCGGCCAGCACGGCGTCGAGGTAGTTGGCGTTCAGCCGAGCGGCCGGGCCGGCGTTCCTCGGCGTGACGAGATCGGTGTTGATGGCGATCAGCGGCCGGGGCGGCGGGGCGGACGGGCGGGCGGGCATGGGGTGAACTCCTCCGTGAACGCGAGTCGAGCGGGGCGTCTTGCCCCGTGGCGATTCTTCATCGGGTGTGAAGTGTAAGCGGTGGGCGGAACCGGTTTCAAGCCCGACTTCGCGGCGGGGTGCGGCGGGGGGGGTCGGGCGGTGCCGGCGAGACCCTCACCCCCCGGCCCCCTGTCCATGTCATGGGGAGTGACCGCGATCGGTGTCAGGCCACTTGCGGTTGCCACGGGCGATGGTCGCGGAGGACGGCGTTGGCGATCACCGCCCGCTTCCGCGCGACGGCCGTGATGGCGGCCTTGCCGGCCGCACAGGCACGTCCAGGTGGTCCTCGGACACGTCGATGCCGACGAACGAGCCGGTGTTCGTGGCGACTCTCCGGGAGGTATCGCCGTTGCGATCCCGGCCTGACAATGCGGGGTGTGACTCCGGGTGACGGTTCGGGCGTCGCGGCGGTGCGGGCGGTGAGAGTTCCCACTCACCCACGGCATCGGGTTCCTGAGGGGTTCGAACTCGCCCACCGCGATACCACACGCCGGGGTAATCGAAGAGAAAACCGCCGGCGAAAGAATCAGACCAGGGGGTGTTCAAGCGGGAATCGCTCTCAGTGGCACCGCGTTGGCCGTGGAAATGCCTGGGCGAAAAGCACCATCCGATGTCGTGTTGAACACCCCCTCTCCATTCATGGAAAGGGGACGGGGGGTGCGGGTCTGAACCCGGCCGGCCGGTATGCCCCTCCAACAGTTCATCGGTTCGCCGATTCCGGGCCGCGCCGCCCACTACAATAGTACGGCTCACCCAACCCCGTAGGAAGGTTCCGTCATGGCCAGTCCGAACGTACTCGAACTCACCGCCGACAACTGGGCCGGCACCATCGCCGGCGGCGGCGTCGTGGTCGCCGACTTCTGGGCACCCTGGTGCGGGCCGTGCCGGCAGATCGCGCCGGTCATCGACCGCGTGGCCGACCAGTTCGCCGGCAAGGTGAAGATCGGCAAGGTGAACGTGGACGAGAACCCGGACCTGGCCGTCAAGTACGACGTGCAGACGATCCCGCGCATCCTCATCTTCAAGGGGAGCGAGACGGCGGTGTACGAACACGTCGGCACCATCTCCGACGCCGAACTGACCCGGCTCATCAACTCGCAGTCGTAACCGAGCGCGAAGGACTATAGCGAACCCGGCCCGCAAGGGCCGTGGGTGGCTTGGGTTTCCAGCA
>JAYUFU010000105.1:0-2283 GCA_043738505.1 Fimbriiglobus sp.
GCCCCGGTCTTTGCGCCACACCGGGGCATCGAAGACTCTGCCCCGGCCACCCAATACCGCTCCCGCAACTCTACCGCCCCAGCAAGAACCGCAGCGCCGGTTCCAACTCCGCGTGCTCGAAGCGGAAGCCGCTCGCGAGCAGCTTCGCGGGGCGTGCCCTCATGCTCGCCAAGAGCGCCTCGTCGGCCACTTCGCCGAACGCCGCGCGGAGCGCGAGTCGCGGCAGCCAGACGAACGCCGGGCGGCGCAGCACGCGGCCCAGCGTCTTGGCGAACGCGCGGTTCGTCACCGGGTCCGGCCCGACCGCGTTCACCGGCCCGCTCAGGTCATCCGTCATCAGTGCGTGGTGGATCGCGCCGACGATGTCGTTCACCGTCACCCACGGCTGCCACTGCTTGCCGCTGCCGAGGACCGCGCCCGCTCCCATCTTGAACGCGAAGAGTTGCTTCCCCAGCGCCCCGCCCTTCAACGAGAGGGCGACACCGATCCGCAGGTTCACGGTGCGCACGCCCGCGTCGCGCGCCGGGGTACACGCGTCCTCCCACGCCTTTACCACCTCCGGGAAGAACCCGGTGCCGGCGGGAGATTCCTCCGTCAACTCCTCGTCGCCGCGGGTGCCGTAGAAGCCGACCGCCGACGCGCACACGAACACCTTCGGCCGCCGCTCCGCCGGAAGCGCCGCGATTGCAGCCGCGACGTTCCGCGTCGGTCCGGTGCGGCTGTCGAGGATGCGCTTCTTCTTCGCGGCGCTCCACCGGCCTTCGGCCACGTTGTCGCCCGCCAAGTGAATCACCGCGTCTACGCCGTCGAGCGCCGAAGGATCGAGTGGCGCGTCCGGCTTCCACGCGACCCACTTCGTGCCGTCGTCGTAGGGCGGGGTCGCGTCGCCGGTGAGCAGGCGAATCACAGTGTGCCCGCCGGTGGTGAGGAACGGGACGAGGTCGGAGCCGATCATCCCGCGCGACCCGGTGACCGCGACCGTGAGCCGCGGCTTATGCGCGAACGTGGCGTGCCGGCGCAGGTCGCTCGCGGTGAGCGCATGCCGGTACGCGAACATCGCCGCGAGCCGCCGCTCTACCATACCGCCGCCGAAGAGCCGCCCCGGCAGCCCGAACGGCACGCGGTACTCGATGTGTTCTTCGAGGAAGGACGCGTGCTCGCCGTCGGGGACGAAGCGGTGCGTGTGGTTCCAGAACGCGAACGGGCCGTTCAGTTCGCGGTCCTGGAACTGCCGACCGGGCTGGAAGTCGTACGCTTCCGCGAGCCACGTCCCCTTAACCGGCCCGATTAGCCCCGTCCGCATCGTGATCCGGAACCCGTCCGTGCCGAACGCGCCGTCCTGCTTCACGACGGTGGTGTTCTCCCACGGCGGTTGGAGGCGCTGGAACGCGAGCGGGCGCGCGTGCCACGCGTACAGCTCTTCGGCCGACACCGGCATCGGCGACCGCAGGGTGAACGTGTTGTTGGGCATGAGAGATTGTGTGAGTGGGGCACGCGGCCCGCGTGCATTTCGTCCGCGCGCGGGCCGCGTGCGCTACGAGAAACGTCACGCGCCCTCGGGCGCGTCGTCGGACGGGGCCAGTTCGTCCAGCTTGCGGAGCAACTGCTTCATCGAAATGCCGGGGGGTTCGAGCAGGACGGCGCCGCGCGCGTGCGCGCGGGCCTGCCCCTTCCAGTTCGCCTGATCCGCGCCGAGCAACAGGATCACGCCGACTTCGAGGCCGACGGCGTCCGCGGCGCGGAGCACGTCGTTGTACGCGGTCACGCCGTCGCGGCCCACGGTGCGCGCGTCGATGATGACCGCGTGGTACGCCTGCTGCTGGTACCGCTTCACCGCCTGACCGGGGTCGATCGACAGCAGCACGCGGTACCCGCTCGCCTTGAACTTCTCGCGGAACGCGTCCTGCAACTTCGGGTTCGATTCCACCACGAACAGCGTCTTCGGTCCGATCGGCACGCGCGACTCCGCGGCCCCGGCGGTCAGGTCCGCGCGGCACGCCTGGATCGCGTCCACCAACTGCGCCGGCGTCTGGAACCGCTGCGCCGGCTCGAAGGCGACCATCTTGCCCAGCAGGCGCATGAGCGACGGGGGCACGCCCAGCGCCGGGCCGTTCTTGCGGAGCGTGTCCTCCACGTCCATGTACCGGCGCGCCTGCATCCGCACCTGCCGGTCCTTGGTCACCGCCATGAGCGCGGCGCCGGTCAGGCACTCGTACAGCACGGAGCCGAGGAAGTAGATGTCGCTCCGCACGTCGCCCGGCTTCTGGTTGGTCGCCTTCTCCA
>JAYUFU010000106.1:0-7128 GCA_043738505.1 Fimbriiglobus sp.
CCGGCCGCGCGGTGTAGGCGGTGTAGGATAGTCGTGTCATTCCCCGCTTCCGGTGCCCGGCATGAGTTCCTTCGAAGATCTGCTCGACATCCTGCACGAGGACAACCACCTGCTGGCGCTGAACAAGCCGGCCGGGTGGCCGACGACGCACTTCGACGGCAGCGAGGAAACTGTGGACCGGCTGGCCAAAGCGTACCTGAAAGAGAAGCACCAGAAGCCCGGCAACGTGTTCCTCGGCGTCGTCCAGCGGTTGGACAAGCCGACCAGCGGGGCGCTCGTGTTCGCCCGCACCAGCAAGGCCGCCGCGCGGCTCAGCGAGCAGTTCCGCGAGGGGGCCGTGGAGAAGACCTACTGGGCGGTCGTGGAGTTGAGCGCCGCCAGCGAGGAGTTGCCGCAGTGGGGCACGTTCGACGACTGGCTGTACCACGACGAGGTGAACAAGAACGTGGTCGTCGTCCCGCCCGACACGCCGACGGCGAAGGCGGCCCGCACGCACTTCCAGGTGAAGGCCACGCACAACGGGTTGATGTTGCTGGAACTCCGCCCGCAGACCGGCCGCAAGCACCAGCTCCGCGTGCAACTGGCCAGCCGCGGCTGCCCCATTTACGCCGACACCAAGTACGGCGGCCGCTTCCGGTTCGGCCCGGCCATCGGGCTGCACGCGAAGGCGCTGAGCTTCCTGCACCCGACCAAGAACGAGCCGGTCGCCCTCGTCGCCGAGGTGCCGAAGGGGTGGCGGGGGCGGTTCGCGTACCTGCTGGCGTGAGTGTGACCGATCAGCGGGGGACCAGGAAAGTTCCCATGAGGCGGTCGTGCGGGCCGCGAACCGGGTCGCGGACGGCGACGGCCACCGACAGCGGCAGCAGCACCACCGCCAGCAGCCAGAGGAACGTCCGCGCGAACACGAACTGCGGGACGGCGTACTGGATCCACGCCGTCGCCAGCAGCACCGCCAGCAGGGGCAGCCAGCCGAGCGCCTCCCGCGCCGCGCACCGCCAGCGGGCGGCCGGGCGACCGTTCTGCGTCACCACGGCGATGCCGGAGACGAGCATCGACAGGCCACCCCGGAAGACCGCCGCGAACAGCGGCCACATCACCAGCGGGAAGACGGCGATGAAGCCGAACACCACCCACACGTCGAGCGGCTCGAACATCTCGGCGATGTCGGGCGGTTGCGGCGACGCGACGACGGTCACCGCGTAGGCGATCACGCGGCGGTGCGGCACCTCGTCGGCGTCGGACTCCATCCCATCGATCTGCCCCAGCAGCTTCCGCTCCGGATCGTTCAGGTACGGGTCGCGGGTCGCCCGCCGTCTCTCGGCCGCCTCCGCCCAGTCGTCCAGCCGCTGTTGCGTCCGGTCGAGCAGGTCGGGGCCGAGCGCCCGCTCGACGGCCGCCAGCACCTTCGGGTCGGTCGTGGGGTCGGAGCGGAGGCTTGCAAGGAACGCCCCTCGCTTCACCGGGTCGGCCACGGCGACCCGCGCCCGCTTGGGCACCTGAGACTGCTGGACCGCCGCCCAAGCGTTGAGGAAGGAGTAGAAGCCGGCGAACAGGAACATCGTCAGCAGGCCGAGGCCGCAGAACAGGGACTGTAGGGTGAGGTGGCCGGCGCGGAGGCCGGCCGACACCTGCGGCGGGTGCGCGTGATTGTCGGCCAAATCCAGACCGAGGCGGGCCAGCGACGAGTAGCCGGTGCGGTCGTCCGTCATCAGCCGGTCGGTGATGGCCGAGGCGTGCGGCGGCAGCGGGGCGGCGATCCGCCCGCCGGTCGTGCGCGGCACCCCTTCCAGCAGCAGGGTGGCCACCGCGCGGACGCTGTCGAACGGGGCTGCCACGCCGACCGGGTAGCGGGACTTGGTGCGGTCCTCGGACAGCTCGCGGCCGGTCGGCAGGGGGAAGTCCATCACCTGCACGCGGCCGTTCGGCTCCACCCAGATTTGCTCCGGGTTGAGCGGGCCGTCGTCGCCCTCGGCTTCGGCCGCGACCAACTCGGCGACGACTTGCTCCAGCACCGGCCGGCTTTCCGCCCACCCCAGCGGAGCCGCCGGCGACACCACGTCCGGCAGCGGCGCGCCCGCCGGGGCGACGTAAGCGATCCACGGCCGCGCGTCCGGCCCCCACGCCGTCATGCCGTACCCGACCACCCGAAGGCGGTACGCGCGGGGCTCCGGCAGGTCCTCGAACTCGTACTCCGCCGCACCGACCGGCTCGACCCGGATCAGCACCCGCCGGCCGAGCGAGCGGTCCTCGCCGATCCAGAGTTCGCTGCCGTCGCCCACCCGACAGATCAGCCCGCCGACATTGAACCCGCCGACCGTCTCCGGCGCGGCGCGATCCGCCGTCACCGGTTGATCGAGGGGGTTGGGGAAGTGCGACACCAGCCGCAGGCGAACCGGCGAGCGGGGCAGTTGCACGGTGCGGGTGCCGGAGGCGAAGTCGTGGACGCCCCGGTAGCCGGCCTTCGACCGCCACAGTTGGCGGCACAGCACGGCCAGCCCGACGCCGAAGAAGGCGAGGCCGGAGACGCCGGCGAACCACCCCTCGCCCAGCCCGATGAGGACGCCCGGCAGTGCGGTCATGAACGCCCAGACGGCGGCGTACACGCCGGTGCGGACGGTCGCCGGCCACAGCCCCGGCGGGCCGGTCTCGCCGAGTTTCACCACCCGCAGCCGCATCGACCGCTTGCCCAGCGTCGCCCCGTACCACCCTTCCAGCACGATGTGATACGCGGCGGTGATCAGCACGCCGACCCACGACAGGTTGAACAGCGACACCTGGACGTTGTCCGGATGCCACAACGCCTGGTTCAATACTTCCGCCGGGATGACGGCCAGTTGCAGCAGCAGCGCGTCGATCAGGTACGCCAGGAACAGGGCGCGGGGGCGGGCCGGCACCTGGCGGGCGGGCAGCACCGCCACCAGCGCGTCCCGCAGCTCCTCCAGCACGGCGAACCGCCGGTTGCGGTCGCGGTCCAGGCCCCGCAGCACCGCCCGCTCCAGTTCCGCCGACACGTCCGGCCGCCGGGGCCGGAGCGGCGGCGGCGGTTCGGAGATGGCCTTGGCCAGCGCCGCCGTCAGGCTGTCGTGCTGGTGCGGGGCACGGGCGGCCAGCAGGTAGTACAGCGTGGCGGAGACGGCGTACACGTCCGAGTCGTACCCGACCGGTTCGCCGCGAATCTGCTCCGGCGAGGCGAACAGCACCGTGCCGAGGAACGCGCCGGAGCCGGTCAGTTGCTTCGGGTTGGCCGCGTCCGGGCCGAGCGACTTGGACAGCCCGAAGTCGCCCACCTTCACCCGCCCGTCGTCCGTCAGGAAGCAGTTCGACGGCTTCACGTCGCGGTGGATGACGCCCAGCCGGTGCGCCTCGATGAGGCCGTCGATCACGTCCAGGATGTGGCCGACGGCCTCCTCCACCGGCATCGGCCCGCGCTCGTCGATCACGTCCTTGAGCGTCTTCCCCGGCATCAGCTCCATGACGATGAACGGCCGGCCGGCGTCGGTGTCGGCCCGCAGCACGAACACGCACCGGGGGTGGCTGATCTGGCTGGCCAGCCGCCCTTCCTGGCGGAACCGCTCGACCGACGCCGGGTTCGACGCCAGCCGGCGGGCGAGCAGCTTCACCGCCACCTTCTGGCCGGTGCCGTCCGCCTCGGCCTCGTACACGGTGCCCATGCCGCCGGCCCCGATGAACCGCAGCAGGCGGAACCCGGCCACCCGCGACGGGGCGGATTCGGTCTCGACGGCGGTGGTCGACGTCGGGGACGCCGCCGAGCGGGTGACGACCGCGTCGTCCTCCACCTCCGACGGCGGGTCGGGCATGACGACCGGCGGCAGCGTCTGGTCCAGGTCGCCGCTCCGCAGCTTCTGCCCGCAGAACATGCAGAACAGGGGCTGCGCCGCCGGGTCGGCGGTGTCGGCCAGCTTCCGCTCGCAACGGGGGCAGTGGAGAGCCATAAGAGCGGTGGTCCGGTGGCGGCGGGCGGCCCTGCCTGGGGTTCGCTCGGCGGGGGCGGATATTGTCGCAACCGGCGGGCGGGTCGGCGAGCGGCGGGCGGAAATCGGCCGGCGTTCCCGCGACCGCACGGCGGCGGCTGCCCGATTCCGGTCGCGTCTCAGTTTGTCGGCGGTCGCTCCGCGAACGGTCTTCCTTCGGCAACCCGAAGACCGCTCGCGGAGCGAGCAGAGCACTTGAGCGCATCGAGAACCAATCGCTTGACCCGCGTCGCCCGCTGGTTTAAAATCACCCATCTGCCTGCCCCGCGAACGCCCGTCGTTCGTCCGCCCGACAGCCTTCCGCTCGCGCCCGACTCTCCCGGAGCTTCCGCCATGCGACGCCTCGTCGCCCGTTGCGCCGTCCTGTGCGGACTGCTGCTCGTCACCGTCGCCACCGCCCAGCCGCCGGCGAACGTCATGCCGCAGCCGCGGATCAGCGCCGTCTTCCCCGTCGGCGCGAAGGCCGGCACCACCGTCGAGGTGGCCGTCACCGGCACCGACATCGACGACCCGACCGGCCTGCTCTTCTCGTCGGCCGACATCAAGTCCGAACTGGTCGTGGCCCCGGACCCGAAGCCGGACCCGAAGGTGAAGGAGCCGCCGAAGAAGGCCGGCCGCACCGGCCCGCAGACTTCGGCCAAGTTCAAGATCGCCGTGCCCGCGTCGGTCGCCCCCGGCACCTACGACGTGCGCGTCGTCGGTAAGTATGGCGTCAGCAACCCGCGCGCGTTCGTCGTCGGCACCCTGCCGGAAGTGGACGAAAGCGCGAAGCCCCACAACGACGTGCCCGACGCGCAGAAGATCGAGCTGAACTCGACCGTCAACGGCACCATCGCCAACACCGCCGACGTGGATTACTACGTCTTCGCCGGGAAGGCCGGCCAGCGGGTGTTGATGTCGTGCGTCACGTCCAGCATCGACAGCAAGGCCCGGCCGCTGGTGGAGCTGTTCGACAAGGACGGCAAGCGGCTGGCCGCCAGCCGCAACTACCGCGAGAACGACGCCCTCGCCGACGCGACGATTCCCAGCGACGGCGACTACTACGTCCGCGTGTGCGAGTTCGCCTACCAGAGCGGTAGCGCCGATCACTTCTACCGCCTGACCGTGACTACCGGGCCGTGGATCGACGCCGCGTTCCCGCCGGCCGTTCAACCGGGTAAGCCGACGCAAGTCACCCTGTACGGGCGGAACCTGCCCGGCGGCAAAGTCGTGGACGGCATGAAGATCGACGGCCGACCGGTGGAGTCCGCAACGGTGACGGTGAACCCGCCGGCCGAGCGGGGCAAGCTGGCCGTGCGCGGTAGCGTGGCCCCGCCGCAGGCGCTGAACGACGGCTTCGAGTTCCGCCTGCCGGGGTCGAACGCCGTCCCCATTTACCTGACCGACGTGCCCGTCGCGCTGGAGAAGGGGTCGGACAACGACAAGCCGGAGACGGCCGAGGCCCTCGCCGTGCCGGGCGAAGTCGCCGGCCGCATCGAGAAGCGCGGCGACAAGGACTGGTACTCGTTCACCGCCAAGAAAGGCGAGGTGCTGTACGTCGAACTGTTCGCCGACCGCATCGGGTCGGCGATGGACATGTACTTCAGCGTGAAGGCCGGCACGGACAAGTTCGCCGACATCTCCGGCGAACAGGACGACGACCCGGAGGTGCTGCACCCGCAGTCGTTCTTCAACCGGCACGGCGACCCGGCGGCGTACAAGTTCACCGCGCCCGCCGACGGCAAGTACCTCGTCCTCGTGGCCAGCCGGGAGGCGAACACCAACTTCGGCCCCCGCGCCATCTACAGGTTGCGGGTGGCGAAACCGGCCCCGGACTTCCGCGCGGTGGTCATGGCGAAGGACCGGAGCTTGCCCGCCGCAGCCGTCGCCGGCCAGGGGAGCGACATCGCCCTGGACGTATTCGTGAACCGTGCTGACGGCTTCACCGGCCCCGTCACGGCCACCGCCGAGGGGTTGCCGGCCGGTGTCACGGCCAAGCCCGCCCTCATCGGCACCAACCAGAAGTGGGGAACGCTGATCCTGAGTGCGGGCGATGCCGCCGCTGCGTTCACCGGTGCCATCACGGTCAAATGCACGGCCACCATCGACGGCAAGGCGGTAGCCCGCGACGCCCGCCCCGCCACCATCACCTGGGGCGTGCAGCCGATGCAGAACATCCCGACCGTCGCCCGACTGGACGAGCAACTCGTCCTCGCGGTGCGGCCGGAGAAGGCGTTCTTCAAGCTGGCCCTGGATCTGCCCAACGCCAAAGTGAAGACCAAGGACAAGGAAGGCAAGGACGCGGACGTGAAGCTGGAGTCGCCGCTGTACGTGAAGCCCGGCGACAAGATCACCCTGCCGGTGAAGGCGACGTGGCAGGGGGCGGAGCCGCGGGCGCAGCCGCTGAACGTGACCGTCGAGGCGACGCAGGCGAACGTGCAGACCGCCCCGCTCGGCACCGCGCAGGGCGGCAACAACCAGCCGGCAATGGTGATGGCCAAGGACAAGAACGACGGCGTGGTGACGATCGACGTGCGGCCGGCGGCGCTGCCGGGGACGTACCAACTCGTGCTGGCCGGGAACACCCAGGTGGCGTTCGTCCGCGACCCGGCCAAGAAGGACCAGAAGACGAACGCCGTCGTGGTCGCCTACACCCAGCCGCTGGAGGTAACCGTGCTGCCCGTCGCGCTCGGCAAGTTCACCGTCGTCCCGCCGGCCAACAACCAGCTCAAGGCCGGCACCACGGCGGAGCTGCTGGTGAAGGTCGAGCGGACGGCCGACTTCAAGGGCGAGTACAAGGTGCAACTCGTGCTGCCGAAGGACGCCAAGGGGCTGACCGCGAAGGACGTGGTGATTCCCGCCGGCGCGGACGAGGTGAAGATTTCGCTTGAGGTGGCGAAGGACGTGAAGGCCGGCGGGCTGACCGGCGTCAGCGTGACGGCCGTCGGCACCGTCCACGACAAGTTCCCGATCACCCACGAGGTGAAGGTGAACGGCCTCCAGTTCGTCGCCCTGCCGCCGGAGCCGAAGAAGAAGTAATACCCGAGGCAACGTCCAAAAAGAGGAACACGGATGACACGGATCAAAGCCGGGATGAAGAGGATCGGAAAACCAGGGGTCAGGGGACAAGAGTCAGGAAGTCCATTCGGCGTCTTCC
>JAYUFU010000107.1:0-2281 GCA_043738505.1 Fimbriiglobus sp.
CCGACCCGGCGCGGCCACCAGGATAGGCTCATCCGGTCGCTCCGCATACTCCAATGGCACGAACCGCACGCGGGTGCCGTCCGGCAGCGGCCGCGCGTCGGGCACGATGCGGCCGTTCACGAACACGCCGGTCAGTTCCGTCGTCGTCGCGGGCATGGGAAGTCCCTCCGAGAATGCGATGCCGAATTGTACCCGCAGCGGAGACCGGCGGGCGAACGGCGATTGCGAAAACGCCCCGGCGGCCGGTTCCTGGGAAGGGACCGGCCGCCGTTTCGATGTGCGTCACCACAATCGTCGCCGCGAGCCTGCGAGCGAACCTGCATGGTCCGCTCGCAGGCTCGCGGCGACGAGGGGTTTGGTGGTCGCTCGTCACTTGCCCGGCAGCGGCGGCAGCGGCAGCGCCCCCGGCGGGTCGGTCTGGATCGGCGCGGGCAGAGGGGTAATCTCCGGCAGTCCCGGCGCGCCGACGGGCGGGCCTGTCAGCACCGTCGGCAGGTCCGGAATCGTCGTGGACGTAGGCACCTTCGGGTTCTTCTTCGGCTCCGGCTTCGGCTCCGGCGGCGGGGGCAAGTTCTTCGGCACTTCCACCTTCGGCGGCGGGTCCACCTTCATCGGCTGCATCGGCAGCGGGGCGGGCAGCGTGTCCGGCGGCGGCGGGATGGTCTCCTCGCCGGGTCGCCAGTTGTTCTTCTTCACGTCGCCGCCGCCGGCCTTGTCGATCCGCTCGATGATCGCCGTCGGCTTCTCCAGGTCCACCGTCACCATCTCCTTCGTCATGTCGAAGCCGGTGTTCGTCGCGCGGTCCACGGCCGTCACCCGCAGGTGGAACTTCCAGACCGTGCGGTCCTCGATTTCCCAGATGTACTTGCCGGTGTTCGGCACCTTGCTGGCGATGGGCACCCACTTCTCCTTCAGCGCCGGGTCGCCGGTGGTGTACTCGATGGTGATCGGCTCCGGCATCGGGTTCTTCTCGACGACCGCGTAGTCGATCTCGACGCGGGGGCCGTTCAGCCCGCCGGGCACCGCCTTCACGCCCTTCAGCGTCACCTTCGGCGGGGTGGTGTCCACCTCGACGATCCAGTGCGCCGGGTCGCCGTCGCGGGGGTCGTCCGGCTTCTGCCCGGCCCCGTTGATCGGCTGGATGACGAAGTGGTACAGGCCGTCCGCCTTCGCGGTGTACGGGATGGCGATCTCCTTGCCTGGGTCGTCCAGGGTGATGTTGACCGCCTTGTTCGTCTCGACCGCCTGCCACTGCCCGGTCTGCTCCTTCATCCACAGCACCGCCGAGGCGATGCCGGACCGCGTCACCTTCGTCGGCTTCGAGCGGACGACCAGCTTCTTGTCGTTGACGTACTCGATCTGCGGGCGGTTGGGGAAGTCGTCCGGCCCGCCGAACCCGGTGTCGATGCGACCGCCGGGGCCGGGAATCGGGCCGCGCGGCTCCGGCTGGCCGACCGCCCCGCCGTCGCCGCTGATGCGGACGATGTTCGACACGCCTTCGTGTCCGGCGCGGTCCTTGCCGACGACGCGGACTTCCAGCACCCGGTTGCGGTCGAACGGTGCCCAGGTGTACGAGTCGCTGGCCGCGAACTCGCGGGTGGTGACGGTCGTCCACGCCGTGCCGCCGGCCGACCGCACCTCCAGCCGCACGCCGGTGGCGACGAGGTTCTCGTCCTCGATGCTCCACTTGACCGACCGCGGGCCGGTGGTGGCGATGCGGGCGAGCGGCTGGCGGGTGTCGAAGACGATCTTGTACTGGGCGGTCAGGTTGGCCGTGGCCGGGGCCGTGTCGCCGTTGGCGTAGACGTATTGCAGGGCGAAATCGACCCGTCCGTCCGCGCCGGACGTGTAGTGGAAGCCCCGCTTCTTGACGCGAGAGTTCAAGTCCTCGATCTCGTCCAGTTCGTCCAGCTTCTTGTCCGCGACCGGGTCGAACTTGCCGCGCGGGGTGGTCCGCGCGTAGAACCGCAAGCTGACCGGCCGGGGGGTGGCGGCCAGCACCCGCTCGATGTCCACGGGGAAGCTGATCTTGGCCAGGGGCCAGTGCTTGGCGGTGGCGTCGGTGTCCTGCCCGCGCGCGGTCGAAAGCGCGAGGAGGCAGAGGATGCCCAGGATGGCCGGCCGAGTGAACATGACCCACCCCCGCGGATTGGCGACCCCGGCGGCGAATGCGCAGGGTGCCCAATCCGTAGGATCGGCGGGGACCGGGCAACGACTTGAGCGAATGGGTCGCGGGGTGTCGTCGCCGCGAGCTTGCGAGCGGTCGGAGGCGGAACCGCTC
>JAYUFU010000108.1:0-7101 GCA_043738505.1 Fimbriiglobus sp.
GGCGAGGGCGTCGGCGGTGAGCACGGGCGAACTCCGGAGCGGCATCGCCAACGTAGCGCACCAGGCCGAGAACGGCTATCCCACTACAACCCTACTGTAGCCAGGGGTGAGCGAGCGGAGCGAGCGACACCCCTGGTCATGCGACGAAAAAGGAACCCACCCCGGAGGGGTGGCGGACATCCGGCATCCCTCCGGGATGCGAAGAATTCCAGGGGAAACGTGGCACCAGGGGTTTCGCCCCTGGCTGCTTTGTTGCGTTCTTGGTTTTCCGGCCTGAAGGGCCGGTTCTACCAGCCCAGGCCGTAAGCCTGGGTACGTCAGCCACCCCAATCCCCCGGCCCTGAAAGGGCCGTTCATACCCCGCGCCGTGAACGGCCCTTTCAGGGCCGGAGCTTTTTTTCCACCGCAACCCAGGCCTCACGGCCTGGGCTGGTAGAACCGGCCTTTCAGGCCGGAAGAAACTCCCCGCCCGAAGTTCGCAACACAGCAACCCCTGGCTACAGTCCGCCACGCCTCCGGCGTGAAGAGGCGCGGCCACCCACGGCCCTTGCGGGCCGGGTTCGCCTGTCATCGCCGGCCCCGCACCCGCCGGCCCACCTCTTTCCAGAAGCCCCAGGCGAAGCCGGCGTGGATGCCGACGAACACCAGCGGCAGCCGCACGCCGACGGCGACCGGCTGCTTGCGGGCGAGCCACGCCGACCCGCCGAGGATGACCGACAGGTACAGCAGCACGCTACCGCAATACAAGTACCAGAGCGGCGAGTAGACCAGCGCCGCCAGCGGGCCGAGCAGCACCCACGCGACCCACAGCGGCGGCACCAGGGCGGGGATCGTCAGCGATTTCAGGTTCTTCGCCGCCAGGCGGGCGCGGCCGCACCCGTACCGGCCGAGCTGCGTGAACAGCGACCGCCAACTGCCGCGCGGGTGGTACGCCACCTTCAGCGCCGGGGTGAAGTAGCACGTCTTGCCGGCATCATCCACCCGCTGGTTGAACTCCACGTCTTCGCAGGCGTCGAACTTCTGGTCGAACAGCCCGATCGTGTGGAACAGAGTTCGGCGGTACGCCACGGCCGTGCTTTGCGGCGGGACGAACTTGGCCTCGGCCGAGAAGATGTCCGAGTCCGGGTTGTGCCCCAGCCGGGATTGCCGCGCGACGGACACGGCCTTCTGGAACGGCGTCGGGTTCGGCGCGTCGAGCGGCTGCGGCCGGCCGAGGCAGTCGGCCCCGGTCTCCTCGAACGCGGCGACGAGGTTCTTCAAGTAAGAACGATCCGGGATGTGGCAGTGGCCGTCCACGACGACGGCGTACCGGCCGCGCATGTGCCGGGCGGCGGTGTTGCGGGCGACGCTGGAGAAGCGGCCGGGGTTGTATAGCAGGACGAGGTTGGGGAACTCGGCCTGAAGGCGGCGGACGACGGGGACGGTGTCGTCGGTGCTGAACCCGTCGGCCACGATCACCTCGAACTCCGCCGGCGGGAAGTCCTGGGTGAGCAGCGAGCGGAGGGTGGTTTCGATGCACCGCCCCTCGTTCCGCACGGGCACGAGGACGGACACGCTGATGGTTTCGGCGGTCGGCATCCCTGCCTCCTTAAATTTCAGGAATCGGGCCGGTCAGGAAGCAGGACTAACCACAGAGACACAGAGGCACAGAGAAGAAGGAAGAGAGGAGAAAATGCCTTCTTCCGAACAATTGTCTTCCTCTCTGCTTGTCTTCTCTGTGTCTCTGTGCCTCTGTGGTTAGTCCTGCTTCTTGGACTGCCTGCCTCCGGTCACTCGGCCGCCGGGTGGCGGGGGGCGCGGCGGTACAGCTTCTTCAGCCCGACCACCTTCAGCGCGGTCAGGGCCAGGATGCGGAGGTCCAGCCAGAAGCCCATCCGCCCGACGTAGTAGCGGTCGTAGACGAGCTTGTTCTTGGCCGTGCGGACGCTGCTGTCGGGCGGCAGGTGGATCTGCGCGAAGCCGGTCAGGCCGGGCTTCACCGCGTGCCGGATGTCGTACCCGCGGCCCAGCGTGACGCCCAGGTCATCGACGATCTCCGGCCGCTCCGGGCGGGGGCCGATCAGGCTCATGTCGCCGATCAGCACGTTCCACAGCTGCGGCAGCTCGTCCAGGTGCAGGACGCGGAGGACGCGGCCGAGCGGGGTGATGCGGCGGTCGCCCTTCACGCTCCACTGGATGCCCGTCACCTTCTCGCACTCGTGGTACATGCTGCGAATCTTGTAGATGGTGAACACCAGTCCGCCACGGCCGACGCGGGTCTGGCTGTACACCGCCGGCCCGCGACTGGTCAGCTTCACCAGCGCCATGCAGACGGCCATCGCCGGCAGGGCGGGGACGGCGATGACGGCGGCCAGCAGGTAGTCCAGCGCCCCTTTCAGCGGGTACGCGGGCCGCACCGGCACCGGCCGCGGCTTGGCCGGCGTGCGGGGGGCGGTCAGGGTGGCGGGGCGGAGGCTCAACGCGGTCCTCGCGGTGACGCGCGGGTATATGGTGCCGGACGGGGTGGCGGTTTTCATCGTGCGAGATCCCTCGGGGTCGAGTCCGACCGAGTCCTTGCGGGCGGGGCAGCAGGGGCGTTTCAAGTTTCAGGTTTCACAGTTTCAAGACGGACTGCCGACGAATCGGCCTCGGGTTGGAGTGATACCAACCCGATCTCTCCTCTCCTGAAACTCTGAAACTTGAAACAGCCCTGGCGGGGCAGTTCAGCGGGCCAGCGCGGCGGAATACTGGGCGAAGGCGGCGGCGACGGCGTCCCGCACGGCCTGCGAGTCCGGGGCGTCGGTCGCGTCCGGGGCGACCGGCGTCACCACGTACAGCTTGTACAGCTCGGTGCCCTGGGGGGAGGAGAACCAGGGGACGAAGGCGAACCGCGGGTTGGTCGGCACCGCCCACTTGCCGTCGGTCGTCCAGGCCCAGCGGATGCGCTGGCGATCCGGCACCCCGCCCTCGGTCGCCTTCTCGAACTCGGCCACCAGGCAGGTGGCCGTGCCGCCGCCGGGCAGGTCGAGGGTCTCGGCTTTCGGCGGCTTCACCGTCTTGTACCCGCCGGCCGGGTAGCACACGTCCGGCGTGTGCGTGGCGACCGCGCCGGGCGGCCCGGACGTGACCGACACCACCACCGGCGTGCCGCCGATCCGCGACACGTACTGCCGGCAGGTGCAGGTGCTCCGCTCCTTCACCGGCATCTCGCTGGGCACCTCGTGGACGACCCGGTCGCCCAGGTTCAGCACCAGGGCGTGGACGGCGGCGGCCCGCTCCGGGTCGGGGCGGATGGCCGACCAGCGGTGCGTGGTGCCGGCGTGGACGACCGCCCCGGCGATCACCAGACCCGCGCAGAATAGTAACGACGCGATGCGGTTCATGTTGTTTGAACTCGTGAAGTTCGGAATCGTTCACCCGTGCGCCCGGTTGCCGGACGGCGGAACGCTCAGCACAGCGCCTCGTTCGGCGTGGCCCCCAAGTACACGATGCCGGTGAACGGGATTTCCATGCTGGCCACCCGATCCGCCGCCCGCTTGAGCATCGGCCCGCGGGTGTCGCGGTACAGGGCGCACAGCAGCACCACCTCGCTCCGCCGCGCGACCTCGACCGACTCGGCCACGGTGAGCAGCGCGTGCCCGTGCAGCACCACGCAGTCGAACGGCTCCTTCAGCCGGTTCAGCAGCGCCTCCAGCCGGCCCCCGACGGCGGCTTGGCGGGCGTCGTCCGACCACTTGCCGGCGGCCAGGAAGTGCAGGCCGTTGGGCAGGATTTGAATGGTCTTGCGGAAGTCGGCTTCGCCGCGAAGCAGCTCGCACACGCCGGCCGAGTTGGGCACGCCGGCGAACGGGTGCAGGCTGGGGCTTCGCAGGTCGAAGTCCACCAGCAGCGTCTTGTACCCGGCCTGCGCCAGGCTGCTGGCCAGGCCGAACGCGGTGAACGCCTTGCCCTCGTCGCCCAGCGCGCTGGTGACGGTGATGGTGCTGGCCCCGCGCGCCAGCCACGACTGCACGACGTAGGCCCGCAGCTTGTCGATGGCCTCGTTCACGTCGGCCCGCTTGAGCGGGTCGCGGGCGGTGGCCCCGTCCGGCAGCCACGGCACCACGCCGACGACCGGCGTCGGGGTGGCCCCGCGGAGTTCGCCCAGCGAGCTGACCTTGCGGGCGCGGGTTTCGGCCAGCAGCACGAACCCGGCGACGAGCGCGAACCCCATCAGCCCGGCAGCGGCGGTCGCCATCAGTTGCTTCTTGGCGTCCACCACCTGCGGCGCGGACGCGGCCTGGAGTTCCGTCACCCGCCGCGGCCCTTTCAGCTCCATGTCGAGGGCGATGAGGTGGATGTTCAGCTTCTCGTAGTACTTGTCCGTGGACAGGATGTCCGTCACCTGGGTGTCGACGACCGGTCCCTTCGGCGGGAGGACGGTCTGCGCGGTCGCCAGCGGCGGCGGCGAGGCGCGGAGTTCCTTCTCCAGCGCCGTCAGCTCCTGGATCGCCCGCGCCTTCTGCTTGCCCAGTTGTTCGATTTCCAGTTCCGCCGCCGTCACGTCGAATTCGAGTTTGCCCGCCAGCGGTTTCCGCCGCTCGGCTTCGAGGCCCTTGGCCTTCGTCGCCAGGATGTCGTCGGTCTCGGCCCGCGCCGACTCGGCGGCCTGCCGCAGCGCGGTCATCGTCGCCGAGTTCGGGTCGATCGCCCGGCCGGAGCGGGCGCGGTACTCGGCCTCCCGCTGGTCGGCGGCGTAGTTCGCCTTCAGGTACGCCTCGTCCTTCTTGGCCAGGTCGGTGGCCTCGGCCGACACCGGCTCCTCCAGCCGCTTCTGCACGACCGCCTTGGCGGCGGCGATGCCGGCCGTCAGCCGCTCCGACTTGTTGTCGTACTCGGGGATGACTCGCCGGAGTTCCATCGCCTGCTTCATCAGTTCGGGGAACATGGCCCGCAGCAGGTGGTCCGGCACGGACGGCGCGACCTCGGGCATGACTCGCGGCGCGTCCGGCCGGCCGTCGGCGGCGGCCTTGTCCTTCAACTCCCCGGCCCCGAACCCGCCGCCCGCGCCGCCCGGCCTCATCTTGGCGTTGATCAGTCGCGCCAGTTCGGTCTGCTGCACTTGCAGGTTCGCCCGTTCGGCCGCCTTCTCCTGGTATTCGCGGTCCACCACCAGCTTCATGTACGAGTCCTTCATGGCGTTCACGATGGCCCGCACGTCGTCCGGGTTCACCCCCTTCATGCTCAGCCGGATGATCTCCGACCCCTCGCGGGTGTCCACCACCAGTTCCCGGTCGAGGAACTTCATGGGGTCCTTCTGCGCCGCCAGGGTGGCGTTGTCCCGCAGCTCGGCGAGCGCGCGGATGTAGACGAACTCCTGCTTGAACAGGCCCGCCCGCGTCTTCAGGTAAGTGTTGAACTCGGCCCGCCCGCGACTCGGGTCGCCCGACGCCGACACGGTGGACGGGTTCGACGACACCTGGAACAGGGCGTAGCTCTCGTAGTTCGGCGGCACCAGCACCCACGCCGCGTAGGCCAGCCCGGCCCCGATCAGCCCGCCGAGGAACAGGATCGTCAGCCAGTGCAGGCGGAGGTACGTCAGCACCCGGCTGCCGCCGGCGTCGGCGTCCGGGCGGGCGAGGGCGGCGCGGGCCGGCGGCGTCGGCCGGGCCGGAGCCGGGGCGCGAACGACCGACGGGGCGGCGGGGGCGAATGTGGGTCCGGTCATGGTGCCCGACTCCGTTCGGGGCGGCTTGATCCCAGGGTGCGCCGAAGCGGCGACCCTGGGCTTCGGAATGGAACGCCTTCGGCGTACTGAGATTCTTCAACCCCGAAGGGGTTGCACTCCACAGCCCAGGGTCGCCGCTTCGGCGCACCCTGGGTCTGAGCGTCACGCGCCGGCCGGCACCGTCGCCCACCGGGGCGCGGGCATGTCGCCGTCGGCCGTCGGCTTCACCACCAGCCGGCCCTGCACCCACAGCTGCCCGGCCAGCAGCGCCAGGCCGAGGGGCATCATCAGCCAGCCGAACAGGTCGTGCGAGAAGTCGCGGCTGCCCTTGTCGGTGGTGGCGGCATAGACGATGCCGGTGGCGACGATCCGCAGCACGTTCGTCAAGATGGCGATGGGCACGAAGCCGAGGAGAATCAGGAACTGCTCGGCCGGCGACCGGCGGGTCAGCAGCACCGCCCCGACGGCGAACGCCGAGAACGCCACCAGCATCTTCAGCCCGCTGCACTGGTCCACGACGCCGAGGGTGATCTCGTCGATGTGGATGACGTTGCCCATCGACACCGCCGGATAGCCGAGGGTTTGCAGGGCGAACGTGCTGGCGGTCGTGGCGAACGTCTTCAGCGGCCCGCCGACGTTCTGCTCGATCTCGTAGGGCAGCGGCACCATGAACAGCAGGAACACCGTCGCCGGGGCGGCCACCCGCGCCAGGCGGAAGCCGCCGACCGCCAGCACCCCGGCGAACAGCGTCATCAGGAACGCCAGCACGTCCAGTTGGTGGAACAGCAGCCCACCGCCGAGCAGTCGGAAGGGCAGGGCGGCGAGCAGCACCAGGGCCGCCACCAGCGGCCGCGGGGCGGAGGTCATCGGCCGGCCGGACTGCCACGCCAAATACAGCAGGTAGCCGGCGAACAGCGGCACGAGGAAGCCGTGCGAGTACGACGGGTCATCGATCCACTTCGACACCATCCAGTCGAGGGTCGGGAGGAACGCCCAGACGACGGCGACCGCGGCCGCGAACAGCCACGCGGGCGGGCGGGCGGCCGCCGGCGTCGCGGGCGGGTCGGCCGGCGACTGGCTCGTGACGACGGCGCGAACCGGCTGGCGGGCGGTCGTGAGCGGAACGACGGGGAGCGGTTTCAGGGTGTCGATCAGCATCCGTGTCACCTTTTTGGGCGGAGTCGGTCCGGACTCCGGGTGGCCGACCGCCGGCGCGGGCCGACGGGTGGGGGATTCTGACGGATGCCGGGGGTGCCCCGCAACCCCAACTGGGAAATCGGGTCGGGGCCGGGGAATTCCTGTCTTCGCACCGAAGGTGCGCGAGATGTTAGAGCGGACTTCGGAGTGGTGTATCGCCTTGTTCGCCCGCCGCGCCCCCACCGGGCCCACCGCCGAAGTGGTTGGCCCCTTGCTGG
>JAYUFU010000109.1:0-7100 GCA_043738505.1 Fimbriiglobus sp.
CATGTCTTCGCGGCGACCGAAGGGAGCCGAACGGTGGTGCGCGTACCTACCGCACCTTCACCTTGAACACCACGGTGCCGCTGGCGGCGGGCGGGATCGGGCCGGGGATCTCGAACCGGACCACCTGCGAGCCGGCGGCGTTCTCGGCCAGCGTCACGTTCGACGGGCGGTCGGCGGCGGCCGAGCCGGGCAGGTACTCCAGGCGACCGGCCAGGCTGTCGCTCAGGATCAGGTCCGTCACCGGCTGGCGGGCGTTGTTGTAATACTTCAGCGTCACCGTCAGCACGTCGCCCTGCTTCACCGCGCCGGCCGGGTCCACGGTCTTGGTCAGCACCAACTGGCCGGGGAAGTTGCCGATCTCGTCCACCTCGGACACCACGAACACCGACGCCACCCCTTCCACCTTGCCGAACGCCATCGGCTTGGTGCGGCTGGCGAAGGCGTGCAGCCCGACCAGCGACTCGGCCTGGCTCGGCCGGACGCGGGCGTCCAGCGCCAGTAGCCGCTCGCGGCCGAACAGCGTCTGCGCGAAGGCCCGCTGCTGGAACACGTCCCGCCCGGTCACCTGCGTGACCGCGCCGGGGGCGGTGCGGCCTTGCACCCCGCTGCTGCCCACGTCCACCCGGCGGATGACGAACCGGGGGGCGCAGATGCACACCATGTTCGACGTGCTGAACTTCCGCTTGCTGCCGGCCACGTACTCGGCGATGGTGTTCGTGCTGCGAAGGGGGTAGACGCTGCCGTCCAGGCCGAGGCCCAAGTTCGCGTCCACGTCGCCACCGTTGATGAAGCACTCCAGGTCCGACGGCTTCGGCCCCAGGATGGGATCGTACAACGGCACGGCGGAGCAGCCGAGGTACGGCGGCGCGGCGGCCGGCCCCAGGGTCGTCCCCGGAACCAGCACCGTGTTCGGCACGGCCAGGCGGACCAGCTCCTCGCCGCTCGGCGTGCGGTCGCCGAGGCGGAGGACGGCTACCAGCCGGCCGTTGAGGTCCGCTTCCTCCAGCGCCCGCTCGACCGTGTCCGTCCCGACCTCGATGGGCTTGTCCGGGGTGGCCTCCTGCGGCACCGCCCGGCTCGGGTCTTCCAGGTAAATCACCTTCGTGACCATCCGGCCGGCGAACGCCTTCTCCACGTCCGCCGCCGTCACGGTCAGCGACGCCGGGTATTCCATGTACCGCATGCCGGGTCGCGGGACGATGCTGCCGCGCACCTCCAGCACCGGGTACAGCGACTCCCCCGGATGGCCCGGCAGGTTGTCGATCTTCAGGTGATACCGGTAGCCGGGGCGGAAGCCGAAGATGGTGCCGGTCTGGTACGCGGCGGCTTTCGGGTCGGCCGGGGCCGGCACGACGGTCATCCCGTCGGCGAGGACGGCTTGGACGGCCAGCACCGGCGCGGGCGGGCCGCTGGGCGGGCAGATCGGCTTGTAGAACGGCGGCTGCGGCATCATCGCCAGCAGCGGCGGGCGGGGCGGCAGACACGGGGCGCAGCCGGGGCCGGCCGGTTGACCGAGCATCAGCGGCATCAGCAGACCGAGAGTCGGGTTCATTGGGACGGTCCCCGGAAGAAGAAAAGCGGCGGGTCGGGCCAGGGCCGGAACCGCCGCGTCTGGCGAGCCGCGACCGCCAGGGAGCGGCATCTTGTTTTGGCGAGCCGCGACCGCCGCTTCGCGGCGAAGATGCCACTCCCTGGCGGTCGCGGCTCGCAAGGCCGTTACCGGCCGGGGATCGGCGGCAGGTTGACCGGCGGCAAGCTGCTCGGCAGCCGCGCGCCCGCGTCGCCGGCGGACGGGCGGGTCGGCACGCCGCCGTTTCGCGGACCGGCCCCGGAGGACATCGGGCCGGGCATCACCGGGCCGGGGGGGGCCATCATCGGCCGCGCCCCGCCGCCCATCGCCGGGTCGTTCACGGCCGGCGCGCTCTTGTCTTCCAGGTCGATGTTGCCCATGCGGATGACCATCAGGATGGTGCCGCGGCGCTTCGCCTCCTGGATCGGGTCCACCCCGGCGTCCAGCTTCGTGGAGACGATCTCCTCGGCGGCCGCCAAGTCCTGGAACTGGGAGTCCGGCAGGTAGATCACCTTCACCACCAGGTTGCCGACGTTGACCTGCTCGAAGTCCTCGTCGGTGAACGCCAGCGGCACGGTGCTGTGCGACAGGAACTCGACCGTCTTCTCGGTCGTCGGGTACACCTCGACGGTCGGGTAGTAGGACTTCGCCCCGCGGTTCGGGATGTTGTCCAGCTTCACCCGGTAGACCTGCGCCTGCGGGAACGGGTACTTGTTCGGCACCTGGCGGCCGGCGTCGCTGAACCCGCCGGCCTGGTCCATGAAGTGGACGAACATGCCGCCCGGCTGGACGAAGCGGATTTGCGTCCGCTGGTTCGGGAACATCGGCCCGCTCATGCCGTTGCCCGGCCCGCCGAAGCCGACGCCGGCGACCGCGCCGGGCGGCCCCATCCGCGGGGCCGGCAGGATGCCGCCACCGCCCAGCGCCATGCTGGCGGCGGAGTTCCGCGGGCCGTACGCTTCCGGCGGGTAGCGGTCGTCGCCGTTCACCCGGCGGATGTTCGGGTCGTAGGTCGTGCCGCTCGGCCGGTACGCGGTGGCCTGGCGGACGCTGCCGTCACCGGGGGCCGCGCCCCGCACCTGTTGCTTGTCCGCGACGGCGCTCGGCTTGCTCCCGTCCGGGCTGGCGCACCCGCCCAACCCGGCCACCAGCACGAACGCGGCTGCTGTTCGCTTCATGGCTCCCCCTTAAGCGGACCGGTTCGGGCCGCCTGACTTCGTGACCCCGCGGAATCGCGTCCCTCTCCCAATCGGCACGACCGGAACGCGGACTTTGGTCAAATTCGGAACGGCCGGCGGAATCGGCGCAGGCGGCGCAACCGGGGAAATCGGTGGCGGCAAGGTGGAGAAGCGGGTATCACCGGGAAGACAGAACCAGAACAGACTAACCACAGAGACACAGAGGCACAGAGAAGACGAGAGAGAGGAGATGCTTGAAAACCCTGTTTCCTCTCTTGCCTTTCTTCTCTGTGCCTCTGTGTCTCCGTGGTTAGTGCCCTCTTGATCGAACCGGAGTTCCCCATGTCCCGCCTCCTCTCCCTCCTCGCCAGCCTGCTCGCGGTCGCGGTCGCGGCCGCCGTCGATCCGCCGCCGGTCATCCCCGACGTGGACGGCCAGCCGCTCGCCGCCAACGCTGAGCGGGTGGCGAAGGCGCTGGAGTTCCTCGGCACGCCGTTGCCGGCCGACGACGCCAAGGCGCTCGCCAAGGCCGTCGCCGACAAGGACGCGAAGGCCGTGCAGACGCTCCTCGACCCGCGCGCGCTGTTCGTCGTGAACATCAACCCGGAGGCCCGCGTGAAGGCGGCGCGGGGGCCGGCGGCGGCGGTCGCGCAGCAGGCCGGGTACGTCCCGTTCCTCGTCAAGATCGTCAACGAAAGCACGGTGAAGAAGGCGTGGAAGGTGAACTCGCCGGTCGGCGGGCCGGTGTACGGCGGGCCGGGGCGGGACGCGAAAGACCCGAAGGCCGACCCGAAGATGACCGAGCGGTTCCTGCAAGTGGAAGCCTTCCAGTCGCCGCCGATGACGGGCGACCTCGGCGGGCTGAAGGTCGAGTACGCGCTGATCCTGGTCTACGGCAGCGAGGCCGGCAAGCGCGAGGCGACGCTGTCGTTCGACATCGGTGGCGGCAGTCAAGACCTCGGCTTTCGCGGCGAGCTGCCGGTGCTGTTCGACTTCAAGCCGGCCATCCCCGTGAAGCTGAAGGTGCTGGACGAGGACGGGACGCCGACGGTCGGCCGGTTCGTCTTCACCGACGCCGCCGGGCACGTCTTCCCGCCGCTGGCCAAGCGGCTCGCGCCGGACTTCTTCTTCCACAAGCAGGTCTACCGCGCCGACGGCGGCACCGTGCTGCTCCCGCCGGGGCCGATCACCGTCGAGTACGGCCGCGGGCCGGAGTACAAGACGAAGGCGCAGCGGACGAAGGTGGAACTGCTGGTGAACACCGAACACCGTCCCGGCGTGTTCACGAACCCGCCGCCGGGCACGCCGGGCACCCTTCCGCCGACGTTCGAGTTCAAACTGGAGCGGTGGATTCACCCGGCCAAGCACGGCTGGTACAGCGGCGACCACCACATCCACGCGGCCGGCTGCGCGCACTACACGTCGCCGACCGAGGGGGTGAAGCCGGAGGACATGTTCCTGCACGTGAAGGGCGAGAACCTGAACGTCGGCTGCTGCCTGACGTGGGGGCCGTGCTACGACCACCAGCGGCAGTTCTTCAACGCCAAACCGTGGGAGCGGAGCGAGCCGTTCACCGTGCTGAAGTACGACGTGGAGGTGAGCGGGTTCGGCTCGCAGGCGCTGGGGCACGTCTGCCTGCTGAACCTGAAGGACCAGACGTATCCCGGCTCGGACGGCTTGAAAACCAAGGGCTGGCCGACGTGGACGACGCCGCTGATGACGTGGGCGAAGAAGCAGGGGGGCGTCACCGGGTACGCGCACTCGGCGAGCGGGCTGGGCGTCAACCCGGAGGCCAGCACCCGCCGGCTGTTCGTCGCGCTGGACCCCAACGGCCGCGGCTTCTTCACCGCCGACGAGGCGGCGAAGGCGGCGCTGCCGCTGCCGGAAGCGTTCGCCAAGATCGACGCCGACGGCGACGGGCGGGCGACCGAGATCGAACTGCGCAAGAGCATCGACCGCACCGTCGGCCGGCTCCCGAACTTGGCCATCCCGGAGATGAACGGCATCGGCGCGCAGGAGGTGTGCGTGACGGCGGCGATGGGCGTGTGCGACTTCATCAGCGCCATGGACACCGACCGCGCGTCGGAGTGGAACTGCTGGTACCACATCCTGAACTGCGGCTTCCCGCTGAAGGTGTCCGGCGAGACCGACTTCCCGTGCATCAGCGGCAGCCGGGTCGGGATGGGCCGCGTGTACGTCCGACTCGGCAAGGTGCCGGAGGTCCGCTTCGACAAGTGGTGCGAGGGGCTGGCGAAGGGCCGCAGCTACGTGAGCGACGGCTACGCGCACGCCCTGGAGTTCGGTGTCAACGGCGTGTCGCCGGGGTTCGGCGAGGTGGCGCTGAAGGAGGCCGGGGCGGTGAGCGTGGCGGCGAAGGTGGCGTTCGCCTCGGACGTGGCCCTGGGCACCGCGCCCGGCGCGAAGACGCCGACCGGCAAGACCCGCAAGGTGGAGCTGGTCGTCAACGGCCAAGTCGTCGAGACGAAGGAGGTGAACGCCGACGACAAGGTCCACGACGTGGAGTTCAAGGCGAAGATCGCCCGCAGCAGCTGGGTGGCGCTCCGCAGCTTCCCGCAGTTGCACACGAACCCGGTGAACGTGCTGGTGGGCGGCAAGCCGATCCGCGCGTCGGCCGACAGCGCCAAGTGGTGCGTCGGGGTGATCGAGCAGTTGTGGCGGGTGCGGGGCAACGGCATCGCCGCCAGCGAGCGGGGCGAGGCGAAGGCGACGTTCGACAAGGCGGTGGGGATGTACAAGGCCATCGCCGCCGACGCGAAGTGACCGGCGGACGGGTACAATGGGTGGACGTTCCCCGAGGAGATTGAACATGGCCAGCCTTTTGACCCGCGTGCCGATCACCGTGGAGGCGACGGCCGGCGGTCGCTTCGTCGCCCGCGCCGACTTGAAGCTGGAAGCCGAGGGCACCACCGCCGAAGCGGCCGTGGCACAATTGCAAGCGCGCGCGGAACCGATGTCGCTCCCCGTCGCCGCTCCCGGCCAGAACCCGTGGCTCGCCGTAGCCGGGATGTGGAAGGACACCGATCCGGAGTTGCTCGCCGAGTGGCGGAAGGCGATTGAGGAGAACCGCCAGTTGCAGGAGGAAGAGGATCGGTTGCGGGAGGAATCCGAATCGTGATCCGCTACGTCCTGGACACCAACGCCGTCGGGATGGTCTTCGCCGGCCATCTCGTACTCCTGGCTCGGATCGGGTTGGAACTGGAGGGGACGGTCGGCACGACGCCGGTCAGTTTGGAGGAATCCCTGAGCGGTTGGTACACCTACCTCCGCAAGGCGAAGACCCCTTCGGCGGAGAGTATGGCATTCGGGGAGCTCGTGCGGACCACAGTCGGGTACGCACAACTCCCGTTTCTGCCCCTTACGGTGACGGCCCTCGCGCGAGCCGACGCGCTGATCCGGTTGAAGCTGAACGTGAAGCGCAACGACCTCCGCATCGCGGCCGTCGCCCTGGAAGCCGGGGCGACGGTGGTGACGGCGAACGTCCGCGACTTCGCCCGCGTGCCCGGCCTGTCCGTCGAGGACTGGACGCAGCCGCCCACATGACTATCGCCGGAACGGCAGGAACTCCCAGATGTCCACCGACCCGACGGGCGGCCGGCGGAAGTCGGCGTAGGCCAGGAATAGCAGTCCGCCGAGGATGCCGTAGCAGGCCACGTTCGGCCAGATCGCCGGCGAGAAGAACTTCATCGCGCTGCCGGCCGAGCTTTTCAGCTTGATCCGCAGGCCGTCGAAGCCGACGCTCCAGATCTCGTCCAGGATCAGGTGCGACAGGAAGCCGAGCATCACCCCCAGGGCGAGCAGCAGCCGGGTGCTGCGATCCGGGCTGTGGTACTCCAGATAGACGATCAGCCCGAAGACGAGCATGGCCGGGATGCTGTGGTACATGCCCCGGTGGACGCTGATCTTCTTGAACAGCGGGGTGCCGACGTACCGCACCAGGCCGTACAGGATGACGATGGCGGCGAACACCCCTTCCTGCGAGTGGAGGACTTGCGTCAGCCGGTTGTACGCCAGCAGGGGCAGCACGGCGGCGATGAGCGAGGACATCTCCCGCACCGGCCGGCCGGAGTCCGAATCCAAGTCCGGCAACATCCCGCCGACGGCCGTCAGGGTGCCGGCCAGGACGGCCGTCTCCGGCGGGTGGTGGAACGGGCCGACCGCCGCCGCCCCGTAGGCGATCCCGCACAGCGAGGAGACGGTGATGTGGGTGCGAAAATCCGCCACGGCGGCCTCCTACCGACATTGTGTTCGGGTGTGCCGCGGGGGAAAGTGATACGGGAGGGCGAGGCTCCGGCGGAGCCGCCAGCCAGCCAGCACGGCTCGGCCGGAGCCTC
>JAYUFU010000110.1:0-7075 GCA_043738505.1 Fimbriiglobus sp.
TAGTGCAGTTTCAGGCGGATAGTTGTTCGAGAGGTTCCAGGTGTTCGCAGCCGTAGTAGTCGCACACGCGCGCCCGCACCTCGTCGGCCGAGAGCAATCGCTCCGGTTCGACGACGGCCTTCTCGCCGTGCGCCCACTTCGGCCCGATCGGGTCGAGACACGGGCTCTTCACCGGCAGGAAGCACGCCACGATCCGCACCCCGCCGTCCGCACGAGCCTTCCGGTGGTGGGCTTTGATCCAGGCCCGCACCCGCTTGCTGACGTGCCAGGCGGCGGCGTCCCACACCAGCCGCAGCGCCGTCTTGCCCTCCGCCGTCAGCCGCTCGCACACCCACGCCAGGTCGTCCTCGGTCACTTGACCGACCGGCCCGCCCGCCACGAACCGCAACATCGTTCCGCCCGTGTCCGCCCGCAGCGACCCGTAGCACGACTGCGCCTTCGGGTCGGCGTCCCCCGTCGGAGCCGCCCGCTCGACCGATCGCAGCGGTCGGTCCTCCTCGGTCCAGGCGTGCATCGCCGGCCACGCCAGCCGACTCCACCGGCACTCGTCCTGGTACCCGAGTACCCAGTCCGGGTGCGACGCGGCCAGCCGGATCAGCCGGTCCCGCGCGTTTTTTTTCGCGCGTACGCCGCGTCCGGGCGGGTGATCCACGTCGTGGCCCGCTTCCACCCGTGGCCCGACCGCTGGACCGCCTGGCGGATGGCCTCGTGGGACAGCCGCCGGGGCGACAGCCCCTGCTCGGCGACCACCTCGGCCGGAAGGTCCGGCGTCCAGGTGCTCCGGGCCTTCCCGAACCGACGCGGGGACTGGTGCGGGACGCCTTCGAGCGGGTCGGCCTTCGCCGCATCGAGGATCGGCCGGGCGTTCTTGGGGCCACGCTTCTTCTCGGCCAGACAGTCCGTGCCGTCCGTCTCGAAGGCGTGGATCGTGTTGCGGACGGTGCCGACGGCGCACCCGACGTGGGCGGCGATCCGCGACGGCCGTTGGCCGTCGGCGCGGGCGAGGAGGATCTGGGCGCGGCGGAGGGTGAACGCCTCGCGGCTCCGGAGGGCGGCGTGGAGTGCCGGACGCTCGGCGTCGGACAACGGTCGAACGAACAGGGGTGGTTTCATGACCCATTATTCGGGCCGACCGCCTCTCGGACAACTAACCAAATGAGACTCCACTAGAGCGGACTTCGCGGTGGTGTAGCGGCGTACCCGCAGTGGCGGAAGTCGTTGCGGCACTCGTCGTGGTGGAACTCGTCGATCCGCCGGCCGAGGCACGACCACAGGCCATCGACCGTCCGCTCGGCGGCTTTCCGCAGCAACCGCTTCAACTTCGAGAAGGCGTTCTCGATCGGGTTCAAGTCCGGGCTGTACGCCGGCAGGTATCGCACCTCCGCCTTCGCCGCCCGGATCGCCTCGGCCACCCCCGCCACCTTGTGGCAGGCCAGGTTGTCCATCACCACCACGTCGCCCGGCCGCAGCACCGGCACCAATTGCTGCCGCACGTACGCCGCGAACAGGTCGCCGGTGAGTGCCCCGTCCGCCACCATCGGGGCGACCATGCCGGTCAGCCGCAGGCCGGCCACGACGGTGGTCGTCTTCCCGTGCCCGTGCGGGACGGCGGCGATCAGCCGCTCCCCCTTCGGCGCGTACCCGTGGGTGCGGGCCATGGCCGTCGTCGCCCACGTCTCGTCCAAGAACACCAGCCGCGCCGGGTCGAACCGCGGCATCACCACGATCCGCCAGTCGGATCGGGCGGCGGCCACGTCGGGGCGGTCCTGCTCGGCCGCCCGAATCGACTTTTTTCGAACGTCAGGCCGAGCCGGCGGAGCATCCGCCACACCGTCAGCGGGGACACCGCCACGCCGAGGCGGTCGCCGAGTTCGGCCGGGGTGAGGTCCGGTTCGGCGGCCACCACTCGCCGGAGTTCGTCGGCGCGGTCCTCCAGGACGGGCGGCGGGCCGCGGCGGGACTGCTCGCGGGGGCCGGTCTCGCCCGTCTCCCGGCGGCGCTGCTTCACCCGGCGGACCCACGCCGGACTGACGGCGAACTGGTCGGCCACCTCGGCCGTGTCCAGGCCGTCGTCGCAGGCGGCCAGCACCCGCAGCCGCAGGTCCATCGAGTACGTCCGCATGGGCAACCCTCCGTGGTCGCCGACCGGTCTACCAAATCGAGTCCGCCGACGCTACACCACCTGGAAGTCCGCTCTATTGGAAGGGTTCACCCGCCCCCCACCGCCGAGGTCGTGCCATGTCCGCCGTCCGCTGGTCGGCCGCACTGCTGTTCGCCGTCACGGCGGTCGCCGCCGCGCCGGTGCCGAAGGACTTCGCGCCGCCGAAGGGCGAGTACTTCCCGACCGCCGTCGGCACCCGCTGGGAGTACGTGGTCGAGGGGACCGACAAACTCGACCACACCCGCGAGGTGACGGAGAGCGAGACCGCCAACGCGGCGACGACGACGGTGTTCAAGTGGACGAGCCACGGCGGGCAGTACACGGCCGCGTCGGTCTACCGCGTCGAGGGCAAGCTGGTCCTCCGCACCGGGTGGGCGAAGGGGCAGTCGTTCGAGACGCCCTGCACGATGTGGAAGCCGGACGCCAAGGCGGGCGACACCTGGACCGCCGGCATCGTCGGGCCGAAGGAGGCGACGCAGTTCACCGCCACGCGGGGCACGGAGGCGGAGGTGACGACGCCGGCCGGGAAGTTCATCGCCGTGCCCGTCACCATCCGCTCCGGAAACGACGCGAAGAGTGCCAACACCTACTGGTACGCCCCCGGCGTCGGGCTGGTGCGGTGGGACAACCAGAACGGCAAGACCGTCGTCTTGTCCAAGTTCACTTCCGGCAAGGAGGCCAAGAAATGACCGCCCTCGTTCTGCTCGCCTTGTCGCTGGCCGCGCCGGTGCCGAAGGACTTCGCCAACCCCCGCGACTACTTCCCGACCGCCGTCGGCGCGAAGTGGGAGTACGTCAGTTCCGGCGTCGGCGAGGACCGCACGCACGTCGAGGAGGTCACCGCCGCCGAGGCGGACAAGGCCGGCGTCCTGAGCGTGACGTTCCACCGCACCCGGCCGGAAGTGGCGGTCGGGTTCGACACCGTGTACGTCGTCGGCAAGCAGGACATCGCGCTGGCGAAGTCCGGGCCGAACACCTACGACCCGCCGCTGCCGTACCTGAAGAAGGGCATGAAGGCCGGCGACAGTTGGGAAGTGGAGACGGAGATCGGCGGGCGGAAATCGACGTTCCAGTTCAAGGTCGGAAAGGCGGCGGAGGTGAAAACGCCGGCCGGGACGTTCGTCGCCGTCCCCGTCATCCGGCAGACGAAGGGGAGCAAGATCGCCGGGTACACCTACTGGTACGCCCCCGACGTGGGGCTGGTGAAGACCGACGCCGGCAAGGTGACGACCGTGCTGACCAAGTACACCCCCGGCAAGGACGCGGGGAAGTGACCCGTCGGTCACGATTTCCGCACCGTCTTCAAGGCGTGAGTGAGGACGGCCGGGGCGTTGCTAGGGTTTGGGGCCTGTGGCGACGAATACCCCATCGCCTCCGCGAACGGCATTTCACTCCCACTCGATGGTGGCCGGCGGTTTGCTGCTGACATCGTACACCACGCGGTTGACGCCCCGCACCTTGTTGATGATCTCGGTGGACACCCGCGCCAGCAGCTCGTGCGGCAGGTGGCTCCAGTCGGCGGTCATGAAGTCGTCGGTCTGCACGCACCGCAATGCCACCGCGTTGTCGTAGGTGCGGCCGTCGCCCATGACGCCGACGCTCCGCACCGGCAGCAGCACCGCGAACGCCTGACTCGTCTTGCGGTACCACCCGCTCCGGTGCAGTTCGTCCAGGAAGATGGTGTCGCACTTCCGCAGCACCGCGAGCTTTTCGGGCGTGATGTCGCCGAGGCACCGCACCGCCAAGCCGGGGCCGGGGAACGGGTGCCGCCAGACCACGTCTTCCGGCAGGCCGAGTTCGACGCCCATCCTGCGCACCTCGTCCTTGAACAAGTCGCGCAGCGGTTCGATCAGCTCGAAGCCGAGTTCCTTCGGCAGCCCGCCGACGTTGTGGTGCAGCTTGATGGTGGCCGCCGGGCCGTCCACGCTGCCGCCGCTCTCGATCACGTCGGGGTACAGCGTGCCCTGCGCCAGGAACCGCGCGTCCGGGATGCCCTTCGCCTCGTGCTTGAAGCAGTCGATAAAGACGCGGCCGATGACCTTCCGCTTCTCCTGCGGGTCCGTAATGCCCTTCAGTTCACCGAGAAAGCGGTCGCCGGCATCGACGACGTGCAGGTCCGCCTTGAACCAGTCGCGGAAGGTGCGGCGGACGATCTCCGTCTCGCCCGCCCGCATCAGGCCGTTATCGACGTAGATGCACGCCACCTGCGACCCGATGGCCTTCACCAGCAGCGCCGCGCACACGCTCGAATCGACGCCGCCGCTGAGGCCGCAAATGACCCGACTGGTGCCGACCGTCGCGCGGATGCTTTCGACGGTGCGGTCGATGAACGAACTCATCTCCCAGGTGCCGCCGCACCCGCAGATGTGCCGCAAGAAGTTGGCCAGCAGCAGCCCGCCGTGCGGCGTGTGGCTGACCTCCGGGTGGAACTGCAACCCGTACACCGGTTTGGTCTGGTGCTTCACCGCCGCGACCGGGCAAGTGTCGGTTTTGGCCAGCGGCACGAACCCGCCGACGGCCGCCTTCACCTGATCGCCGTGGCTCATCCAGACCGTCGATTCGACCGGGTAGCCGTCGAACAGCCCGGTCGCGTCCGTCACGGTGAGGGCCGCGCGGCCGAACTCCTTGTGGTCGGAGCCGATGACCTCGCCGCCCATCGCTCGGCAGGCGAGCTGCATCCCGTAGCAGATGCCCAGCACCGGGATGCCGAGGTCGAAAATCGCCGGGTCGATCTGCGGCGCGCCGGGTTCGTACACGCTCATCGGCCCGCCGGACAGGATGATCCCCTTCGGGGCCAGCTCCTTCACCCGCGCGGCGGTCAGGTCGTGCCGGACGATCTGGCAGAAGACGTTCGACTCCCGCACCCGCCGCGCGATGAGCTGCGCGAACTGCGAGCCGAAGTCGAACACGAGGACGAGGTCGGTTTGCATGGGAATGTCATTCGCCGTGGGTGGCAATCAGGTGGTCGATCCGGCCGTCATCGTCGGTCACGCCGTCGGCGCTGCGGAACACTTCGATGTCGATGCCTCCGTCGTCGAGGAAGTCGATCTCCCACCGCTCGCCGGGGACGGTGACTTCGGCCATGATGCCGTCGTCCCGGCTGTGGCGGAGGGTGTACGGGATGCGGGCCGCCGCGAGGCGGTTGAGGACGGCCAGCATGTGGCCGAACACGTCGGTGCCGGTGTCCAGGTTGGCCGGGGCGGGTGCGGTGGCGACGCTCATTTGTCGTACTCCGAATCGGACAGAAGTTTCCGGAAGGTCTTGTAGCCGGACACCCGGCGGCGGGCCTTGTGCTTGATGTCGGCCCAGGTTTCGCCGAGGATTTCGGCCCACGATGGCGACCCTTCTTCCAGTGGGGCCTGACGTATCGTACCCTTCTTGCGGGCCAGAATCTCGGTCACGGTTTCGTCGTCGAGGTTGGCGGGCATTCATCCCCCTCCCAATTCTTTGGCCCGTTCGGTGGCGGCCTGGACGGCGTCCATCAGCACCCCCCGGAGGCCGCCGCGCTCCAACTCGTGCAGGCCGGCGATGGTGGTGCCGCCGGGGGACGCCACGGCGTCCTTCAGCGCCGCCGGGTGGGTGCCAGTGTCGAGGACCATCTTCGCCGCGCCGAACACCGTTTGCGCCGCCAGCTTCAGCGCCACGTCGCGCGGCAGGCCCATCCGCACCCCGCCGTCGGCCAGCGCTTCGATCATCACGTACACATACGCCGGGCCGCTGCCGCTCAGACCCGTCACGGCATCCAGTTGGGATTCCGGCACGCTCACCGCCACCCCGACGGACGACATCAGTTTCAACGCCAGGGCTGCGTCGTCCGGGTTCTTCGCCGCGATACCGCTGGCGCTGGCTCCGACGAGGCAGGGCGTGTTCGGCATTACGCGGACCAGCCGGGGGTGTCCGCCGAGCGCGGCCGAGAGGGTTTCGAGCGTCACCCCGGCGGCGATGGAAAGGACCAACTTGTCGGGCGTGAGGGCCGGCTTCAATTCCGCCAGCACGTCGGCCATCACCTGTGGTTTCACCGCCATCACCAGCACGTCGCACTGCGCGACCGCACCGTTCTGGGCTATCGTTCGCAGGCCGGTCGCCTTCTCGAACTTGTCGCGCGTCGCCGGGTACGGGTCGCTGGCCATCGACTTCGCGGTGTCGAGCAACCCGGCCGCGAGCCACCCCTTGGCCAGCGCGGTGGCCATCTGCCCGGCCCCGAGGAACCCGACGGCGAACGGCGGCGTCTGCATGGCGGTGACCCCGAACGGCGAGGGGAAAAGAACCATCATACCAACCCGGCAAGGGTTTTTGGCGAACTCGGCCCGCGGCACGCGCATTGCGAAGACTCCGGCGGGTCTCGGCGGGGGCAACGTCGCCCCGCGTTCGACTGACGACCCTTTCCGCAATCCGACCGGAGTTCTCCTCATGTTGAGCAACACCCTGCGCGGCGGCGTGCTGGCCGCGTTCCTCGTCACCGCTTCCGCGGCGACCGCCCAGCAGCCGCTGCCGCAACCCGTTCCCGGCCAGCCGCAACCCGCCGCCACGGGCAAGACCTACCGGGTCAAGCAGATCCTCGGCACCAAGATCGCCCTGAAGGGCGACGCCACCACCGCTGTCGGCGTGGTGGACGACCTGGTGTTCGACGACGGCGGCAACTTGGAGTACCTGATCGTGGACAACGGCGGCAAGCTGTACACCGTGCCGTTCGACGCCGCCTCCTTCGACCTGGAAAAGAAGATGGCCGTCCTGCCGCTCACGATGGAGCAGTACAAGGTCATCCCGACGTTCACGACCACGACGTACCCGACCTTCTACGCCCCGGCGTACCGCACCGACGTGTACAAGGTGTACGGCCTGACGCCGCGCGACCTCCGCGTCATCCGCCGCCGCTAGTCGGGCAGTCGGGTTCCCAGGCCGGGCCGGCGCGACG
>JAYUFU010000111.1:0-19983 GCA_043738505.1 Fimbriiglobus sp.
GGGAGCGCGGAAGCGCCGCGCTCCCCGTTGGGTCGCGGCAAACCCGTCCGCGTCACCCTTTCGGGACGCTAAGGAACAGCTTCCACACGAGCAGCACCGTGGCCAGCACGCCGCTGGCCCCGAGCAGCCCGTAGAAGAGGATCGCGCGGCTCTGCGGGCCGGTGTCGGCCGGCGGCATGGCGATCACCGGGAAGCCGCCGGGCGACACGGCCCGCTGCGTCTTCGTTCCGGTCTGGGCGAACGGCTGCGGCGTGTCGTCCGACCGCGGGGCCTGCTGGGTGTCGGCGGCGAGCGGGGCGGCGAACGGGTTCGGCTGGCCGAACCGCGACGGCGGCTTCGGCAAGGTCGCCGTGGCGACCGCCAGAAGCGGGGCGAACGGCTCCGGCGTGAGGACGGCGGGCCTCGCCGCCGGCGCGAACGGCGACGGCTTGCCGAGCGACCGCGACCGCAGTTCCGACTGCGGCGCGGTCGGCATCGGAAGCGGCATCGGCTTGGACGCGGCGGCCGGTGCCTCGGCGGTCAGTTGCACTTCCGCCCCCTCCGGCTGGGCGGCGAGGCTCAGTTGCGGCATCTCCTCGGCGGCCGGCAGCGGCACGCTGTTCGGCACCCACCGCTCCAGTTCGACGGCGATTTCGCCCGGCGTCTGATACCGCTGGGCCGGGTCCTTGTGCATCATCTTGGCCACGATGGCGGCCAGTTCCTCCGGCACCTCCGGCCGCACCTGCCGGATGGGGGTCGGATCCTTGGTGCGGTGCCACAGCAGCTTCTGCGAGACGGTGCCGTTCGGGAACGGCGGGTGGCCCGCCAGGAGGAAGTAGAAGCTGGCCCCGAGCGCGTAGATGTCGGCCCGGATGTCCACGTCGTGGCTGTTGGCCACCTGCTCCGGGGCCACGTAATCCGCCGTGCCGAGGACGATCTTGTCGTCGTACTTGATCGTCAGCATGTCGGTCTGGTCGTTGAAGAACCGCGCCAGTCCGAGGTCGAGCAGCTTGGCGTGGCCGTGCCGGTCGATGAGCACGTTGCCCGGCTTGATGTCCCGGTGGATGAGGCCGGAGCGGAAGGCGAAGTCCAGGCCGAGGGCCACCTGCCGCGTGTAGCTGGTGGACCGGCGGATGTCCAGCGGGCCGAACTTCTTGACCAGGTCCAGCAGGTTGGTGCCCTCCACGTACTCCATGACGATGAAGTGCAGGTTGCCGTCCTGGTCGATGTCGTGGGTGCGGACGATGTGCGGGTGTTCGAGCGCGCCGGCGGCGCGGGCCTCGCGGTAGAACCGGCCCAGCGCCGCCGGCTGGTCGGCCTTGGCCGGCGGCAGCACCTTGATGGCCACCCGCCGCTTCATGAACATGTGTTCGCACAGGAACACCTGGCCCATGCCGCCGACGCCGACCCGCTCCAGCAGCTTGTACTTGCCGATGGTGAACCCGCGCCACTTGCCGAGCAGGAACTGCTCGCTCTGGAAGTTGGTCAGCAGGCCGTCGCCGACCATCGCCTCGGCCGCCTCGCGGGGGTCGGCGGGCAGCCCGCGGCCGGACTGCCGGCGGTGCAGGTAGGTCGTCAGCGCCTGTTCGTCCACCATGCCGCTCTTGCGGATGAGTTGGGTCAGCTCTTCGACGGACGACGGGACGGACATCGGTGGGCACCCGTGGGAGAACGGCCGCCCCGACGCCGGGTTCGTGTCGGACGGGGCGGGCGACGTTTCTCGCGCAACGGTAGAACAGGGTGCGGGCGGACGCAACCGGCAACGGCGGTTTGCGCGCCGGGCGGGGAACTCGGTCGCTACGCGCGTCCACTTGACAGCCCGGCCGTGCTGGTATGCTGAATTTGCAGCTTGGTGGCCCATTCGAAATCGACAAGCCATGTTCGACCACCTCCTCATTCAACAGCCGGCCCGTCAACTCGCGTTGCAAGCCGTGAACGGCCGCGATATCGCCAACACCGTCATGCCGGCGGCGACGGTGGCCGACGCGAGGAAGTTCGAGTTGCTGGTGGACGGTGCGCGGAAACGATTGCACCACTGGGTGGTCAGGAAACCGGCGACAGGTGGGTACAACTGCGCGGGTCACGTGTTCGCGTGCCGGCGGACGGCGGTCTTCGAGAGCAAGGGCGGCGAGTCGTTCGAGACGCACGTCCGCCTGATCCTGGGCTGGGACGGATACCGACTCACCGAACGCCCGCTGCCCGGAGATGTGGTTCTATACTGGGCGGACGGGCGGCGAACGAACCTGCTCCACCTCGGCGCGGTGAGCGAGGTTCGCCCCCTCCAGGGCGGGGTCGGGGATGGCGTTCCACACGTCCTGAGCAAGTGGGATGCCGGTTCGGGTGAATGTCTTCACCACGTGCGGCATGTGCCCGCGTTCTTCGGCGAGGATTTCGAAGTGGAGTACTGGACCGACCGTCTGCACCCGACCGGAGCCGCGCCGTGAGCCACCCTGTACTGGATCAGTTGCTGTCCGAAGAGTTCGTCGTGGAGGTGGGGTTTTTGCTACCGCCTGCGGCGCTGCGCCGCCGCCTCCAGCGATTGCGACTGGTGCGACGAATTCACCTCGCCGTCCGGTTGGGGATCATCCGCGACGAACACGTCCGCGCATTCGCCACGGAAGCGACGCGAGACTTCCGGGCCGGCGAGTTGCTGGCGAACGAGGCGGGGCTCGCCGCCCTCGCCGTAGCGTTGGAAACTTGCCCGCACGAGTACGCGGAGCAGTATCTCCACGACCTCGCCAAGCTACGGCTCGCCGAAGTGGGCACGGCGATCCGAGTGGCGCGCGAGTGCCTGCGTGTACGGTATTCACGGCCGCGTACCGAAACCCGATCATTCACATACCCGGTGCGGCCGGGGCGCGATACGGTCGAGTTCGTCGTCACTCGCTATGGCACGGGCCACACGGGATATGGCACCGCCAAGGTCGTTCGCTTCGACGCGGCGGGGTGCTGCTGATGCCGACGCTCGAATTCTTTCTGGTGTGCCGTTCGATTACCCGTGACCTATTCACGGACGAAATCACTCTGTCAGGTGTGTTGGAAGATGTCGTTTTGGAGGCCGACGGGACGACGGTGTTGCCCACCGCTGTGGCGGTGGTGGCGTGGAACGTCGAAACCAAAGAGGGGAGTGAGGATCTGCAAGCCGTGTTGCGGATCACGCTGCCCGGCGATTCGCACGGCAAATCGTTCCCGATGAATCTGTTGAAGGGCCACAACCGATACCGGGCTATCTTCGCGATTTCCAGCATTCCGCTCGGCGTAACGGGTGAGTTGCTGTTCGAGGTATTGTTGAACGCCGAACGCTGTGCGTCCCATAGGGTGTTCGTCCACCCGCACGGCAGTCCGCCCGCGCCGCCGCCATTTCCGGACGAAACGCCGCCCGCGTGAGCCTTGTGGCCTCCGATGAACGCACTACAGCCCCGGCACGGTGCGGCCCATCGTGCGGAGCAGCAGCTTCATGTCCTCCCAGCACTCCTTCTTCGCGGCGGGCGTCGTCAGCAGGTACTCCGGCGACAGGGTGCAGACCACCGGCCGGCCGGCGAACGTGTGCAAGGTGCCGCGCAGTTCGGTGATGACCTGCGTCGTGCCCAGCAGCGTGCGGGCCGCAGTGGTGCCCAGGCAGCAGATGAACTTCGGGTTCACCAGCTCGATCTGCTTCAGCAGGAACGGGCGGCAGTTGTCGCACTCGGTCGCCGTCGGCGGGCGGTCCTTCGGCGGCCGGCACTTGATCGCCTGCGCCAGGTACACCTCGTCGCGGGCCAGTCCCATCGCCGACAGGATGCGGTCGAACAACTGACCCGCCCCGCCGGTGAACGGCTCCCCGCAGGTGTCGTCGGCGGACGCCGGAGCCTGGCCGAGGAAGAGGACGGCCGGCGACAGCGGCCCGGACCCGAACACCGGCTGCGTGCGGGTGGCGAACAGTTCGGCGCACCGGCCGCAGTTGGCGACTTCGTTCGCCAGCAGCGCGAGCGCGTGTCGGCCGGGGTTGGCGACGGCCGGCGCTTCGGCGTCCGTCGCCGGCGGCGCGGACGGGAAGAAGTCGTCGGGCGCGGCCGGGGCCACGGGCACCCAGTCGATGCCGGCCGCGCGGAGGGCGGTCAGGTGGAAGGCGAGCTGGCGGGCGAGATCGGCCATGCCGTCAGGGTAGGTATTGCATTCGGGAGGTCGAGGGCCGTGCGATTCCCGTCTTCGGCGGATCGAAGTCCATTGGGATGCCCGGATTTCTTCACCGCGGAGCGGTGCCGGACGGTAGCCAGGGGTGAAACCCCTGGTGCCACGTTCCCCCCCGAATTCCTCGCATCCCGGAGGGATGCCGGACGTTCCGCCACCCCTCCGGGGTGGGTTCGTTTTTCGCCGCACGACCAGGGGTGTCGCTCGCTTCGCTCGCTCACCCCTGGCTACAGTCCGGCACGCCTCCGGCGTGAAGAGCAGAGAACAGCCGAGGTTTCTCAGGCTTTTCCTCGCTCCCAACAGGTGGCCGCGCCTTCCCGCGACCGTCGGTCACTTCTTCTCCTTCGCCAGCTTGATGTACTTCTCCGGGTCGCTCTTGAACTCGTCGCGGCAGCCGGAGCAGCAGACGTAGTACGTCGTGCCGTTGTGCGACACCGTCATCGTCCCGCGGCCGCCCGACACGATGCACTCCGGTCCCTTGGCCACGTCCGCGAACGGCTCGCCGTCCTTCGTCGTGCCGACCTGGAACTTGCGGGTGAACCCCGTCGCCGCCTTCGGCCGGGTGGACACTTGGTACAGGAAGCGGTTGTGGTGCAGCACGGTCAGGGTGAACTGGTGGACCTCGTCGCCCACCTCCCGCTCGGCGATGAGCAGGACTTCCTTCAGCTTGCCGACGCTCAACTTGCCGGTGAACGTGACTTCTTCCTTGTCCGCCGTGGTCAGCGCGACGCGGAGTTCGTCCTTCCCAGTGCCCCGGCGGATGGTGCCGGCGGTGAAGTGCTTGCCGTCGGTGACGGTCAGCGCGAGCCAGGCGTCGTCGCCCTTGAAGTGCCACTCGACGGCCAGTTTCTCGGACCAGAACCCCTTCTCCCGCTCCTCGCGGGTGCCGTCGGCGCGGCCGGTCCCCTTCCACGACCCGACGATCGGGTTCAGCGGCGCGAACGCCTCCTTCGCGGACACCGGCTTGGCGTCGGGTTCGGCACCGGCGGCGAGCGCGGCGGACAGCAACAGGGCGGGGAGCATATCGGCGACCTCCAAAGGGACGCAATGTAGACGACGGCCGCGCGGGAATGTGTCAGATTATCGGTTCCGGGGCCACTCTTCGTACAAGACCGCGATCCCGATCCCTACGAGGAAGAGAAGGCATGAAATGGCCGTCGTCCAGACGAGGGCAACGAACAGCGGGACACCGGGGTGTGGCAGCGGCTCGACCGGGAATTTCAATCGACTGCGAATTGCCCACCAGACGATGCCAGTACCGATCACCCAGACGCAAAGCCCGAGTAGAACGCCTGTGAAATCAACGGCCATTCGAGACCTCACGGTCAGGCAGGCTGTGGAAACGCCGACACCCACGGGGAGAGCCGTGGGTGTCGGGCGGTTCGCGCCGCCGGGGAAGGGATAGGTGGGGGTGCCCTGAGCGGCAACCTCCGGAGCTTATGGCTGCTCCTTCCGGCCTGACCAGGTTCACACCTTCGGCTCCGTCAGGCCCCCACCCTCCGCGCCCCGGCGGGCGTATTCCAGTGGTCAGAAGTCAGTGGACAGTGGCCAGAAAGAATCTCGCTCTCTGGATTGCCCGACTGAAATCTAACCTGAGTATTGCTGTTCTGACCACCGGCCACCGGCCCCTGGTCACTTTTCACTTCTTGGTCTGCCCCCGCGCGAAGATGCTCGCCACGAAGGTCAGGATGTCCGTCGCACTCGAATCATTGTACCCGTAGTTGCGGATGAGTCGAGCCTTCACCACGTCGATTTTCTCCTGCGTCGCCCGGTCCACCACGTTCGACACCAGGCTGGTCAGCTTGATGGTGTCCTTCTGGTCCTCGAACAGCTTCAGTTCCAGGGCCTTTTGCAGCCGCTCGTTGGTGCGGTAGTCGAACTTCTTGCCGTCGATGGCGAGCGCGCCGATGTAGTTCATGATCTCGCGGCGGAAGTCGTCCTTGCGGCCCTCCGGGATGTCGATCTTCTCTTCCACCGACCGCATGAGGCGCTCGTCCGGGTCTTCGTACTGGCCGGTGTACCGGTTCCGCACCTTCTCCCGCTGGGTGTACGCCTTCACGTTGTCGATGTAGTTGCCGCACAGCCGGGTGAGCGCCTCCTCGTCGGCGGCGATGGCCCGCTGCACCTCGTTCTTCACCACGTCCTCGTACTCCTCGCGGACCACCGCCAGCAGCTCGCGGAAGTGGCGGTACTGCTCCTCGTCCTTGATGAGGGCGTGGTGCCGCAGCCCCTCCTCCAACTGCTTGAGCACCATGAACGGGTTGATGTTGTCCTCGTCCGGGTGGGCGACGAGGGCGTTGCTGATTTTGTCCTGGATGTACCGCGGGCTGATGCCGGACATGCCCTCGGTCGGCGAGTCCCGCTTCAGCTCGATGACGTTGTCCTCGGTGAACCCCGGCAGCGTCTTGCCGTTGTACAGCTTCAGCTTCTGGAGGAGCGTCAGGGAGGCGTGCTTGGGCGGCGTCAGCCGCGTCAGGATCGCCCACATGGCGGCCACCTCGATGGTGTGCGGGGCGATGTGCTTGCCGCGCACCTTCTCGACGCTGTAGTCCTTCTCGTAGATGCGCACCTCGTCCCGCAGCCGCGTGACGTAGGGGATGTCGATCTTCACCGTCCGGTCCCGCAGCGCCTCCATGAACTCGTTGTTCTGGAGCCGCTTGTACTCCGGCTCGTTGGTGTGCGCCAGGATGACTTCGTCGATGTCCGTCTGGGCGAACTTCTTCGGCTTGATCTTGTGTTCCTGGCTCGCCCCCAGCAGGTCGTACAGGAACGCCACGTCCAGCTTCAGCACCTCGATGAACTCGACGATGCCGCGGTTGGCGATGTTCAGCTCGCCGTCGAAGTTGAACGCGCGGGGGTCCGAGTCGCTGCCGTACTCGGCGATCTTGCGGTAGTTCAGGTCGCCGGTCAGCTCGGTGCTGTCCTGGTTCTTCTCGTCCTTCGGCTGGAAGGTGCCGATGCCGATGCGGTCCTTCTCGCTCAGGATCAGGCGGAAGACGCGGACCTCCTGCTTGAGCATCTCCAGCCAGTCGCCGTTGTACTTCTTCAGCCGCTCGGTGAACTCGTACCGGCTGTACGGGCACAGGTCGCCCTTGATCTTCACGTCGTAGGTGTACGGCTTGGCGCACTGCTCGTTCAGCGCGGCCAGCACGCGGGCGCGGTGTTCCTCGGGGATCAGTTGCAGCGGCTCGCCGTGCATCGGGTCCTTGGCGTAGGTGCCGTCGTCGTTCTTCCACATGAAGCTGAACAGCATGCCGGGGTCGGACCGGCTGTACTCCTCCAGGCCCCGCTTCAGGAGCCGGGCGATGGTGCTCTTCGCGCTGCCGACCGGCCCGTGCAGCAGGATCACCCGCCGCTCGGTGCCGTACCCCAGCGCGGCGCTCTTGAACGTGTTCGCCAGCTGCATGAGCGGGCGGTCGAGGCCGTAGATGCCGTCCCCGTGGCGGGCGGCGAAGTCGGTGAAGAACTTGTACCGGGTGAGCTTGTCCTTGTTCTCGTAGATGTCCTCGGTGCCGTGCGACAGGATCATGTCGTACAGCCGCTGGTACGCGGTGCGGGTGACGGCCGGCTGCTTCAGCACCATGTCCAGGTAGTCGGCGAAGCCGCCTTCCCAGTTCAGCTTCTGGAAGTCGGTCAGGTCGAGTTGGGACCGCAGGGTATCGAGGATGGCTTGGGCTGCCGACATGGGGGGTGTCTCCTGGGGTGACAGGCGGGGCGGCATCCGTGACGGCCGGGCCGGGGTGGGAGGAGTCCCGGCGGGACGGCGACCAGGGGAAAAGGCGGTCCCCGGTCGGTCGCATCCGAAAATGGCGTCGTCGCATTCTAAGCGCGCGCGGCCGTCCGATCCAGACTTCCATTCCAGAAGTGTGCCGGCGGGCGGAAAAAGTCTTGGCCCGTCGGGGTGGACATTCGGCGTCCGTCGCGGCCGGACACGAAGGTTGCGGGACGCCGCCGGAGCCGAATCGGCCACGGCGTGCAGTCGCGGGAGACGCCCGCCCCGGAAAAAACTCCGCTACGCAGATTGCGACCGCCGCCGGCTCCGGTTACAACTTCTTCCATTCAAGGCGATGTGGTGCGGGCGCTTCGAGAACTGCGGCGGGCGATGTGTCCGGGCGGAGTGCTGGACCGCGAGCGGGGCGTGGTGATCCGTTTCCGCTGGAACCGTTGCCCGTCACGGCGCGTCGGCGGGAGGCCCATTCTTCCACCTCCCCTCGATGAGGGGAGGTCGGTTGCGCGGCAACCGGGAGGGGGCTTCGCATCCCTCGCGGCAAACCAAATCCCACCGACTCGGCCACAGTGAGGAACGAACCCATGTTGTTCGCCGCATTCGATTGGAACGAGGTGCTGACGCGGGCCCTCATCGGCGGCGTCATCGGGTCGTCGTCGGCGTCGCCATCTGGGCGTACAAGAAGGCCACCGGGACGGGCGCGAAGGCGGCGGACGAAGGGCCGAAACAGGCGAGGCGTGCCAGCCGCGTGGACGAAGACACCGACGAACCGCCCCGGCGGAAACGCCGCGACCGCGACGAGGATGAAGACGACCGCGACGACGAGCCGAGGCGGAAACGCCGCGACCGCTGACGGCCGCACCTAACGGCTGGCGTTTTCATTCGTCTCTCATTGCGAGTCCGCGAAACTCGCGGCGTGTCATCGGGTTTAGTGCGTACCGGTTCCGGAGGTTCGCCCATGCGTCTCGTTCGTGCCCTCGCCCTGTTCGGGTTCGTCGCCGCCGCCGTCGTGCTGTTGGCGTCCTCCGATTCCCTCGCGCAGGTGGCCGACACCAAGGCCGAGAAGAAAGCCGCCAAGATGAAGGCGAAGCTGGAGAAGCAGAAGGCGGTCGAGGACGCGGCCAAGAAGTCCGAGGACGAGACCAAGAAGGCGGACGAGGAGCGGAAGGCCGCCGAGGCGAAACGGGCCGCCGCAAAGGCCGCCCAAACCACCCAGGTCAGCACCTTCGACGCGGTTGCCGCCGCGAAACTGATCGACACGCACATCGACAAGAAGCTGGTCGCCGCGAAAATCGTCCCGTCGCCGATCTGCTCGGACGAGGAGTTTCTCCGCCGGGCGCACTTGGACATCACCGGTGTCATCCCGACTGCCGACAAGGCCAAGGCGTTCCTCGACGACACGGCGACCGACAAGCGGGCCAAGCTGGTGGACGAACTGCTCGCCGACGCCCACTACGGCCGCAAGCAGGCCGACGTCTGGACGGCCAAGCTGTTCACCAAGGACTCCGGCAACCGGTTCGTCCAGCGGCCGCCGTTCTACAAGTGGATCGAGGCCGAGTTCAACGCCGACCGGCCGTGGAACCAGTTCGTCACCAGCATCGTCAGCGCCACCGGCACCGTGGACGAACACCCGGAAGTGACGTACTTCCTGTCGAACCGGTCCATCGACAAGCTGACCGACACCACCAGCCAGCACTTCCTCGGCGTCCGGCTGTCGTGCGCCCAGTGCCACAACCACCCGTTCACCACCACCAAGCAGACCGAGTACTGGGGCCTCGCCGCCTTCTACTCGAAGGTGAACCCGGAGCGGCCGAAGAACGCGGCCCAGGGTGCCGACAACTCGAAGCTGGGCGTGCAGGAAGGCACCACGAAGACGAAGTTGAAAGACTTCTTCCCCGAATCGGCCAAGACCGTCCCGCCCAAGTTCCTCGGCGGCGACTCGCCGAAGCTGGGGTCGTCCGTGCCGTACCGCCCGGCCCTGGCCGAGTGGCTGACGGACGCGAAGAACCCGTTCTTCGCCAAGGCGATGGTGAACCGCACCTGGGCCATGCTGTTCGGCCAGGGGATCGTCAACCCGATCGACGACATGATCGACACGAACGAGCCGAGTCACCCGGAACTGCTGGCCGAACTGAGCGAGAAGTTCGCCGCCGGCGGGTTCGACGTGAAGTTGCTGATGAAGGGCGTCGTCCTCAGCCGGGCCTACCAGCGGACCAGCAAGCCGACGACCGCGAACAAGGCGGACGCCGACCACTACAGCCACCAGCAGATCAAGGTGCTGTCGCCGGAGATGCTGTACGACAGCCTGACGCGGGTGGTCGGCGCGCCGCCCGCCGCCAAGGGGCCGGCCGGCGGCGGGGCGGCCAACCGGGCCGGGGCCGTCACCCCCCGCGACCGCTTCGTCGAGTTCTTCCTGGCCGGGTCCGACGAGCCGAAGGCGGCCGAGTACGAGGCCGGCATCCCGCAGGCGCTGCGGCTCATCAACGGCCGCAACACCCAGCCGGCCACGCTGAAACTCCTCGGCGGCAGCAAGGGCGCGGAGGCGTTCGAGAAGATCTACCTGGCCGCCCTGTCCCGCCGGCCGACCGCCGACGAGGTGAAGCGGCTGACCGACTATGTGGCGAAGGCGTCCACCCCCGGCGAAGCTTACGGCGACGTGCTGTGGGCCGTGCTGAACAGCAGCGAGTTCGCGATGGTCCGCTGACCGAACGACTGGCTCGGATGGAACCATTCCATCAAACGGAACACGGATGACGCGGATTGAAGACAGGATCAAAGCCGGGATCAGACCAGAATTTCATTCTTTCTGATCCTCTTCATCCCTGCTTTTTCCGTGTCATCCGTGTTCCTCCTTTTGAACGGGTGCGTCCAACTGCCCCTCCCTCGTGGTCGCGGCTCGCCAAAACCCAACCGAATCACCCCACCCCGGTATCGAATCCCATGATCCCCCTGCCCGAAGCGACCCGCCGCCGGTTCCTGCAACTGTCCGCCGCCGGCGTCGGCACCGCCGCCGCGTCCGGCTGGATGGGCGTGCTGGCCGACCGCGCCGCCGCCGCCACCCCGACCGGCAAGCCGAAGCACAAGAGCTGCATCCTGCTGTGGATGGACGGCGGCCCCAGCCACAAGGACACGTTCGACCTGAAGCCGGACAGCAAGGGCGCGGGCGAGTTCAAGCCGATCAAGACCAGCGCCCCCGGCGTCGAGATTTCGGAACACCTGGCGAAGCTGGCCGCGCACATGCACGAGGGCGTCGTCGTCCGCGGCATGAACACGCCGGAAGGGGCGCACCCCCGCGCCAAGTACCACCTGCACACCGGCTACCGCGAGGGGCAGGGCGGGCTGGTCTACCCGAGCCTCGGGGCGCTGGTCGCCAAGGAGATCGGCTCGGCCGCGGCGTCCATGCCGAACTTCGTCAGCATCGGCAACCGCAGCTACGGGTCGGGGTTCATCGGGCCGAAGTACCAGCCGCTCATCGTCCAGGACCCGGCGCGGGGCGTCGAGGATCTGAAGGCGATCGTCTCCGACAAGCAGTTCCAGAACCGCACCGGCCTGCTGGAGCAGATGGAGTCGGCGTTCTACCACGACTACCAGTCGGGCCTCGTGACCGACCACAAGACGACTTACGAGCGGGCCGTCAAGCTGATGAAGTCGGCCGAGGCGAAGGCGTTCGACATCTCGGCCGAGCCGTCGGCGGCGCGAGCCGCCTACGGCAGCGGCAAGTTCGGCGACAGCGTGCTGATGGCCCGCCGGCTGGTCGAGGTCGGCGTGCCGTTCGTCGAATGCACCCTCGGCGGCTGGGACACGCACCAGGACAACTTCGCCCGCGTGAAGACCCTGTCCGGCCAGGTCGATTCCGCCGTCAGCGCCCTGCTCGCCGACCTGAAGGACCGCGGCCTGCTGGACACCACGCTGGTGGTCTGGATGGGCGAGTTCGGCCGCACCCCGAACATCAACCAGAAGGGCGCGAAGCCGGGCCGCGACCACTACCCGAAGGCGTGGAGCCTGGCCATGTTCGGCGGCGGCATCAAGGGCGGGCAGGTGATCGGCAAGACGGACAAGGACGGGGCGACGGTCGTGGACCGGCCGGTGAAGACGGGCGACTTCCTGGCCACCGTGTGCGAGGTGCTGGGCGTGGACCACACGAAGGAGAACGAGGCCGTCTCCGGTCGCCCGATCCGGGTCGTGGACAAGGGCACCAAGCCGTTCACGAAAGAGATCGTGTGACGACCCGCGACGGTCGGCTACGGCCGTCAGTCCTCCTCGACGCCGTGGAACAGTCCCAGGTAACTTTGGTAGCGGCGGTCGGCGATGAGCTTGCGGGCGACGGCGGCCCGCACCGCGCAGTTGCCCTCGTGCGTGTGCGAGCAGTCCGGGAAGCCGCACGCGGGGGCGAACGGGCGGAAGTCGCGGAAGTACTCCCACACCTCGGCCGCCGCCGTGTCCCACAGTTGCAGTTGCCGCACGCCCGGCGTGTCCGCCACCCACCCGCCGGTGGCCAGCCGGATGAGCGACGAGTTGGTCGTCGTGTGCTGGCCCTTCTGGGTGTTCTCCGAGACTTCTTTCACCCGCAGCGCCAGGTCCGGCTGGATGGCGTTCAGCAGCGACGACTTGCCGACGCCGCTCTGCCCGGAGAACACGGTCGCCCGTCCGCCCAGCAGCTCCCGCAGGCGGGGGATGCCGACGCCGGTGCGGGCGCTGGTCAACAGCGTCGGGACGCCGAGCTGCGAGTACGCGCCGACGAGCGATTGCAACTCCACCGGGTCGGCGAGGTCGGCCTTGTTCAGGCACAGGATCGGAGCGAGTTCGCCCTTCTCGGCCAGGGCGAGGTAGCGGTCGATCAGGTTCGGTTTCAGGTCCGGCTGCACCAGCGACAGCACGATAACGAGTTGGTCCACGTTGGCGACGATGACGTGTTCCCGCCGCCGGCTGCCCCGCGTGAGGACGCCCCGCCTCGGCTCGACCCGCTCGATGACGCCCTCGGGGATGGCCACAGAAAAGACCTCACCCGGCGAGCTTCGCTCGCCACCCTCTCCGTCCCGGAGAGGGTTGTCGGTCTCTGGCTCCCCCTCTCCGGGACGGGGAGGGGGCTGGGGGGTGGGGGCTTCGACCCGCACCTGCACGAGATCCCCCGTCGTCACCACGCTCCGCTCGTCGGTGGACAAGGACTTCAGCAGCCGGCGGACGGTGCAGCGGACCACTTGGCCGTCGGCCAGTTCGACGAAGCTGTACAGGCCGTGGACGCGCAGCACCCGACCGGCGACGGTGCCGGCCTCGGCCGCCGGCATGGCGGTCCCGGTCGCGTTCTCCTGCATGATGGTGCGGTGGCGGGACAGGTTCCCCTTCGCGCGGACTCGCTCGCCGGAGCAGACGTCCCCGACCAGCCCGGCGTCCTGCTTGAACTGCTCGGTCAGGTCGTTCCCGCGCGGCGGCTTGGTGCGATTCTTCCGCAGCGCCACCCGCACCTTCTTCTTCTTGCTCATGACCGGCCCGCCGGGGAAGACGATATAACCGTGTTGGATGGTAGGCCGCCCCACGGCTGCCCGCAACCGGAGACCCGACGCGATGAGCGACCGACTGTCCCGAGGGTTCGTCCACGCGGTCACTGCGGCGCTCGCGGTCGCCGGCGGGTGGTACGTGTTCGCGCAAGGGTCGCCGCTGCCAGTCATGGACGAGTGGGACCTCCTGGCGAAAACCGGGGACGGGCACCTCACGTTCGGGTGGATGATCCAGCACCACGGGGAACACCGCTTCCCGCTGCCGAAGCTGCTGTGGCTGACCGCCCTTCGGGCCACCGGGTACGACTTCCGCGCGGTCATGTTCGTCACCCTCACGCTGCTCGTCGCGGCGTCCATTCTGCTGATGTGGACGGCGCGACGGGCGCGCGGCCGCCAGCACCCGGCCGACGCTCTGTTCCCGGCCCTGCTGCTCCACTGGGGGCACGGGTTCAACCTCATCATGTCCTTCCAGCTCGGGTTCGCGCTGGTGGCCTACGCGCTGGCCGGGTGGCTGTGGTGCGCGGGCCGGGCGGCGGCGGGGTCGCGGTTGTGGCTGTTCGGGGCCGTCGGGTACGCCCTGCTGGTCATCCCGTGCGGCGGGTTCGGCGTCACCTTCGCCCCGGCCGTCGTGGGGTGGTGCGCGTGGGCGGCGCGGCGGGAGTGGCGGGCCGGGCGGATCGCAATCGGGGCCGTGCCTTTCCTGGCCGGAGTCGCGGCGGCCACTTACACCGCGTGGGTCGTGGCGACGATGCCGACCGGATTGAACCCGACGACCAGCCCGGTCGCCGACCCGCTCGCCTTCGGTGCCGCGTTCGTCGGCTCGCTCAGCGTCGCCGTCGGCACATGGCCGGCCGAGGTGCCGGTCGCCCGGTGGCTGGTGGGCATCGCGGTCGTCGCCTTGTACGCCGTAGCTGTGGTTCGCGGATGCCGGAAATTCCAGGCGAATCCGACGCCGCTCCGTGCCGCGCTCCTCGCCGTGATCGGCGGCACCCTGCTGACGGCCGCCGCCACCGCCTACGCGCGGGGCGGGGGGTACGCCGAGCGGATGGCCGACGCCAGCGCGGTCGGGCTGGCCGCCGCGTGGCTCACCCTCTTCGGCGGCTGGACCGGCGGGCGGTGGGTGTCCGCGGTGGCGGTCTTCGCCGTCGCCGGCGGCCTCTTCTGGGCGAACTGGACGCCCGGCCTGGACCACGCCATCCAGACCCGGCACCAGACGTGGCACCTCCGCAACGACCTTCTCGCCGGCGTGCCCCCGACGGTGCTGGCCAGCCGGCACGGGTACTCCGGGGCCGTCGTCGTGGGGGAACTCCTGGCCCGCCACGTCGTCACCCTGCGGGACATGGGCCTGCCCGATTTCCGCGCCGTGCCGGACGACCCGCCGGCGACGGCCATCCCGGTCGTCGGGTTGACCCTTCCGCTCCGCGTCGCGTCCCCCGACGACACGCCGCTCGACGGCCTGGCGGTGCCGGCGACGGCCGTCGCCCTCCGCTTCCGCGCCCACACCCCGGCCGACATGGTCCGCGACCGGGTGACGCTGCTCTGGACGGACGCCGCGACCGGCCGGGGGTACGAGACCGAGGCGCGGCCGCGGCCGACCGTCGGCGACTCGTACCTCCTCTACCCCTTGCACGGCAAACCGACCGGCCTCCGCCTCCGGCCCGACGCCGGCATCACCGAGCTGCGTCTGCTGTCGGCCGAATGGCTGACGCCCGTGGGGGGCGGCCGATGACCGACCACGACGCGCTGCTGGCCGGCGTGCTGGCGCACCCCGACGCCGACCTGCCCCGGCTGGTGTACGCCGACTTCATCGAGGAGGCCGGCGACGCCGCGCGGGCCGAGTTCATCCGCGTCCAGTGCGCGCTGGCGGCGGGTCAATTCGAGGACGAGAAGGAGAAGGTGGCGCTGGAGCTGCGCGAGCGATACCTCCGCGAGAAGCACGCGCCGAGCTGGCTCGCACCCTTGAAAAAGAAGGGCGAGCCGCTGTTCACGCCGCGCAGCCACGGGCTGTTCCGTCGCGGCTTCGTGGAGTGCGTGTGGATGCCGGCCGCGTGGTTCGTGCAGAAGGCTGAAAAGCTGTTCGCCCGCTGCCCGGTGAACGAACTGCGGGTGACGCTCACGACGCCAGAGCAGTTCGACTACCTTGTGAATTCGCCGCACTTCCTTCGATTGCGGACACTCGACGTGTCCGAGAGGCGGCTCGGGGATGCCGCGTTCCACTCGTTCAGGGGTGCCGCCGAATACAACCCGCTAGTGTTGAGCGGGCTGAAACGCCTCCGCGTGCGTGGGTGCGGAGTGTCTTGGTCCGGCGTCATTAGCATTGAGAGTTTCGAGCCGTGGCAGTTCGACCCGGAGGAACTCGATGTCGGAAACAACGACCTCGACGAGTATTCGCTCATCCTGCTGACCCAGCGATTCGGCGACGCCCTCAAGACGTGACATCACTCGAACACCACCCCCACCTCGCCCGCGATCTTCAGTACGCGCTCGCGGGCGGTCGTCGCGGCCACGTCCGGGTTCTCGTGGTAGGTGTACAGCTCGATGGTCACCCAGCCGTCGTACTTCACGTCCTTCAGCGCCTTCAGCGTGGCGTGGAAGTCGATGACGCCTTCGCCCGGCACCAAGTGGTGATGCACCCGCGTGGCGGCGATGTCTTCGAGGTGGACGTGCTGGATGAGCGGGGCCAGCTTCCGCACCGTGTCGGCCGGGTCGTCCTTCACGCAGTAGAAGTGGCCGATGTCGAAGTTCAGCCCCAGGTACGGCGACGAGATGTGCTTGGCGAACTCCAGGTATTGATCCGCCGTTTCAATCAACAGGTCCGGTTCCGGTTCGATCAGCAGCGGCACCTTCACCTTCTCGGCGTGTTCGACGACCGGCTTCAACTCCTCGACGAACAGCTTCAGGCACTCGGTCCACGACCGGCCTTCGAGCGGCCCGCCCGGTTCGGTGGTGACGCACGGCGCGCCGAGTTCGGCCGCGAGGCTCAACGCCCGCTTGGTGTGTTCGATGCGGACGCGGCGGTAGTGTGGGTCCGGCTCGATCCAACTCGGGTGCCAGTACTTCTGCCGCTTGTCGTCCACGGCGTGCATCATGAAGGCGTTCACGTTGCTGAAGTGCAACTTGTTCGCGGTCATGGCGTCGCGGATGGCCTGCTTCTGCTCGGCGAGCAGGTACGCCGGCCAGGCGTGCGGCACGTCGGCCATCAGTTCCAGCCCGGCGTAGCCGATGCCGGCCAAGCGGCGCGCCGTCTCGGGGAACGAGAAGTTGAGGTAGGCGTTGGTGCTGAACGCGAGGCGCATGACGGGGAGTCCGATTCGAGTACACTCGACAGGAGCCGAACCAGCAACCCTCGGTTCCGAAGACCGACGCTCGATCCAGTTGAGCTACGAGTGCAGTCGCGCGGCTCCAGTTTACGGGGCGGTCGCGGCCCCCACAAGGGCGGTCACGGGGTCCGCTTGCCGCGCGGCCGGCGGGCGGGCGGCGCGTCGTTCGGGGTCGCGGGTCGGACGGCGGAGCCGGTCGCCGCGAGGGGCACCCGGACGGCGGCGGCCAGTTCGATCAGCCGCTGCTGGCTCCGCAGCGGCGGCTCGCCGGCGGCCGGCTTCACCCGCCGGTACGTCCCGTCGGGCAGCAGCTCGCGGGCCTTGGCCGTGTCGGCCAGCCCGAGCGTCAGCACCTCGTCGATCAGCCGCTGCCGCAGCTCCGGCTGCTCCACCGGGAACACCACCTCCACCCGCCGGCTCAGGTTGCGGTCCATCCAGTCGGCGCTGCCGACGAACACCTCCGGGGTGCCGCCGCTCTCGAAGTAGAACACCCGGCTGTGTTCCAGGAAGCGGTCCACGATGGAGATGACGCGGATGTTGTCGGACACCCCCGGCACCCCCGGCCGCAGGGCGCACACCCCCCGGCAGATGACGTCCACCTTCACCCCCGCCTGGCTGGCCCGGTACAGCGCCTGCACCACCATCGGCTCCAGCAGGCCGTTCACCTTGGCCACCACCCGCCCCCGCTTGCCGGCCAGCTGGTTCGCCGTCTCCCGGTCGATCCGCTCGATCATGAACGGCTGGAGGCGGGCCGGCGCGACGATCAGCTTGCGGTAGGCGGCCGTGGCCACGTACCCGGTGAGCTGGTTGAACAGCAGGATCACGTCCTCGGCGAAGTCCGGGTGGCAGGTGAACAGGCCGATGTCGGTGTACGTGCGGGCCGTCTGCGGGTTGTAGTTGCCGGTGGCCAGGTGGACGTACTTGCGGGTGACGCCGTCCTCGTCCCGCCGCACCACCAGGGCCACCTTGCAGTGCGTCTTCAGCCGCAGGTCGCTCATCCCGTAGGCCACCGTCACGCCGGACTTCTGGAGCCGCTTGGCCCGGCGGATGTTCCGCTCCTCGTCCAGCCGCGCCTTCAGCTCGACCACCGCCGTCACCTGCTTGTCGTTCTCGGCCGCCCGCTGGAGCGCCTGCACGATGGGGCTGTCCGAGCTGGTGCGGTACAGCGTCTGCTTGATGGCCACCACCCGCTCGTCGTCGGCCGCCGCGTCGATCAGATCGACGACCGGCTTGAAGCTGTCGTACGGGTGGTGGACGAGGATGTCCCGCGCGCGGATGGCCGCCCACACGTTCGGGGCCTGGACGAAGTCGCGGACGGCGACCGGCGTGAACGGCGGGTCCCGCAGCTCGGCGAACCCGCCCACCGCGTGCACGTCGAACATGGCCGTCAGGTCGATCAGACCCGGCACGCGGAACACGTCGTCCGCCACCAGCCCGAGCTGCTCCAGCAGGAACTGCTCCACCTCCGGCGGCGCGTCGGCCTCCAGTTCCAGCCGCACCTCCTGCCCCTCCTTCCGCTTCTTGACGCTCTCCTCCATCGCCTGCATCAAGTCCTCCACGTCGTCGTCCACCTCGAACTCGCTGTCGCGGGTGACGCGGAAGGCGAACGCCCGGTCCAGCGTCATGCCGGGGAACAGGTCGGCCATGTGCAGCCGGAGGACGCTCTCGAGCGGGATGAAGGCGGCGGCGCGGGGGTCGGCCGTCGGCAGCGCGACCATCCGCGGGTTCGGCAGCAGCGGCACCTGGACGGTGGCGAACAGCCGCGCCTCGGTGCCCGGCCGCCGCTGCGGGACGACCAGGTAGATGGCCTTGTTGATGAGGTGCGGGAACGGGTGCGTCGGGTCGATCGCCTGGGGGGTGACGCTGCCGTTCACGTGCTGGTGGAACAGGTCGGCCAGCGCCCGCCGCTCGGCCGCCGACAGCTCCGCCTCCTCGCGGACGATGACCCCCTTCTCGCGGAGGGCCGGCAGCACGTCCTCCCGCAGGCACTTGTACTGCGCCGCCACCAGTTCGCGGACGGTCTGCCCGACCCGCCGCAGTTGCTCGCCCGGCGGCATCCGGTCGCCGCCCGACCCGCCTTCGATGCCGGCCACCACTTTCTGGTGCAGGCCGCCGACGCGGACCATGAAGAACTCGTCCAGGTTGCTGCTGAAGATGGCCAGGAACTTGAGCCGCTCCAGGAGCGGGACGGACGGATCCTGCGCCTCCTCCAGCACCCGCCGGTTGAACTCCAGCCAGCTGAGTTCGCGGTTGATGTACAGGCTCGGGTCGTCCAAATCGGGGACGGCGGGGGTGGACATGGGAAGTCGGTCGCGGCGGCGGGGGGACGATGATCCGAACGGATACTCTAGCGGGCTTGGCCGTCAGCGCGGCGAGAACAGGTCGAAGTTCTTGACCGCCGGGCGCGGGAGCGGAGGCGGCAAGATGAGCGGGAGGAGCGGCTCGACGACCTCCGCCGCCGCCGCCCGCGCGGCGAGCACGGCGCGGGCGCGGCGGCCGCGGCCGGGCTCCAGCATCCAGTCGTCGTCGTGGTCGTGGAAGTGACCGTGGATGCCGTCCTGCAACTTCACCCGCTCGCGCAGCGGGATCGGCCGTAGGGGTTTCGGCGGGAACGGGTACGACGGCAGCGGCGGTTCGGTCCGAGCCGGAAGCGTCAGCGACGGTGCTTCCGGTTCGGTCCGCGCCGGCAGCGCGAGCGACGGGGCGTCGTGAAGGACCGTCGCTAGCGCTTCCGGCTCCGATTTCTTCGGCCCCTGGTACTTGCCGCCGCTGGACGTGCTGTCCTCCATCGACCCCAGCCCGGACGACCAGCGCGTCTCGACTTGCGTGCCGGCGACGGGGGCCTTGTGCCGCAGTCGCGTCTTCTCCAAGTCCACGATCATTTGCAGGGCTTGGAACGACTTCTCGTCGCGGGTGCTGGCCAGTCGGCGGCGCAGCTCCGCCACGGCTTCGGCGACGGTGTCTTCCCAGTATTGCTTGCGGCCGGCCGGGTCGCGCGGCGGGTCGGGGACTTCCGATTCGCAGCGGAAGCGGTCGGCCAAGTCGGTGACGGGGGACGGTTGAGTGGCGGTGTTCACGGCGGCACTCCGGAACGGGAAGTGTACATCAGTGGTTATGTGTTCCGTTTTTGGGTTTGTCAAATCAAAGTGGAGAGATTGTCCCGAATCGACTGTCCGGATTTCGGACACGCCTGCCGCCAGGTCGTCTTCGCACCGAAGGTGCGCGAGATGTTAGAGCGGACTTCACTTCGGTGTATCGCCTTGTTCGCCCGCCGCGCCAGCAAGGGGCCAAC
>JAYUFU010000112.1:0-7067 GCA_043738505.1 Fimbriiglobus sp.
GCCGCCGCGGTCGGAGTGGGCTTGCGTTCTTCCATGATGCCGGAAAGGATACGCAAGCCAAACCCAAGTGAAAAGCCCTGTTTACCTGCGAATCAGTAATCGCTGTTGATCTGGATCGCCGATCACTTCGTCGAGAGCGATCTGCTTAGCTTCCGGTAACACCTGACGGAAGGCGCGGTCTAAATCGGTGACTCCCAGCGGTTTCGACGTGTGGGCAAGGCGCGGCTTGCCGTCGAGGACACCTTCGAGCTTCGCGTCAATGTCTTCAAGGTCGAGCCCGAGAGTGGCGAAATCGGTCGTGTACCCACCAACGTCAACAACCAGCACCCATGCCGCTTTCACTCCATCGTTCAGGATGGCGTCCCGCATTCGAGCCAGCATCCCGGTATCTTTGAACATCTGTCCGTAGTGAGGATTGGTGCCATTCAAGTGGGTGACGTTTCGGCCTTCCGTGAAAGTGCCAATCGCGTTCGAGAGCGGTTCGGGGAGTGCCGCGACGGTTGAGTCCAACTTCCAACCCGCTTCGCCCAAGATTTCTTTCAGGAGAAACTCCGACTTGGCCATACTGCCGAAGCTCGGTAGGGAGACCCGAACCGGGATGGCACCAACACTTCGCCCGGTATGTTTGAGACAGTGCGGCTCCACGAATCCCACAGCCAGCGAAAGAAGCCAAGACCGATCACCTTGTGCTCCATCTCGGTGACATCCATGCCATCTCGTTTTTCACCCCCACTACTCTCGACCTCTAACCAAATCTCGAGCAATTCCTCCCCAGTCATCCGAGCTTTCAGTTTCCCCCAAGTGCCAGGCGTCATGCCCTGTGGAGGTGGCAGGTCGTCCGCGTTGGTGACAGCGGGCCGGGCGAGCGATGTCGGCGACCGTTCGCGGTCGGAAGGGGGATTGAAAAAGTGTGGCTTCCAGTTGCGGTGGACGGTCAGGCCGCGCGCATTCTGTCTAACACTCAGTACATCGATACCATATCGCCAGACGAGATTCCCCTTTTCCTCGTAGGAGGCCGCGAGGGTCGGGACGCAGATGTTCGAGTCGTCCCACTTCAGTGAAGGATCCTTTAAATGCATCGTCGTGACATCGCGACCGGCGCGAAGTGCAACTTTGGTGAAGGAGTTTCCGAAGTCGATACTCAGCATCGGCAGCATAGCAACCCCCCCACAGGATGGCCGTTTATAGTTTGCGGACTTTCGCGGGCGCGACCAGCAATTCCCCCCTTCGGGAGCGGTACAACCATCCGGGCTCAGTGATCGACGCCTCGTCCCCAGGATTCAGTTCGTCCTCTGTCGCGTGATCGACTGCGGTGAATTTCACCACGTCGCCAAGTTCGCCGACGGCCTCCAGCCCCGTATTGTGCATGACCCGCTCGAGCGCGGCGCGTTCGTCGGAGTCCGCTGGTGCGTCCTGCCACGCAAAAACCAGCTCGCGACAGAGGTCGCGCTGGAAGTCGATGGCCTCGTCGGTTTTCGCCTCGGACGACCGGCGCGGCGCGACTTCCGGGTCAACTTGTACCGTAGGCTCGTGGCGCGAAGAGCTGACCAACGCCCGCAGTTTCTCGGCCTGCGACGCGAGCAACTCCCTTTGTGACTCGACGGCCTCCAATTGCTCCGAAACCAGTTTGGAAAGGCTTACCCGGAGTTCGTCCGCCTGCTCACCGAGCCGCTTCCATTCCCTGTTCAGTTCGTGGAGTTCCTTTTCCGCAAGTCTCGCAAGGACAAGTTTGGCAACCGAGAGATGCGTTGAGGCTGCACGCTTCGCCAGTTCGGCCCGCACAGCCGGAGCGCGGTGTTGGAAAAGACTCTCGATCCCATTTTCGGTGATGACACAAAACTGTGTCACTTTCGCGCCTTCATTCACCTCACGGACGGTGAACAAATTCAGTTCCGGATCGGTACAGTGCTTCTTAGCCAGTGTCTTCGCCGCACTGGCGGCTCCGCCAGGAAGGAGGCCGGTTTTCTTCGAGACAGAGACGAGCCGGGACTCGCCCTCACTTTGCATCGCGGTCTCAAGTGCCGTCAGCACGAGTTCGGGCAGGTTCGGCTGGGTTTCGGGACTCACGACTCACCCTGAGAGAGTATTTTTTCTCATGCTACTGCTTGCGGGCAAACCGGCCAGGACAAGACGCGGGAGAGTCCACGATTCGCAGAGGCTTGACATTTTCGTCAGACGTTATCCGAACAGCGGTAGCTTGTCGAACCCCTTGCCCAGCACCTTCGCGGCGTCCAGCCCCAGCCAGTCGGTCAGGACACTGGCGTACACCCGGCGGAAGTCGGTGTGGTGGACGAGGTTGCCGTCGTCCAGTTTCGTCAAGCTCGGGTGCGCGCCGACGACGCCGGCCTTCACCTTGCCGCCGACCAGGAACATCGGGGCGGCCGACCCGTGGTCGGTGCCGTGGCTGCCGTTCTCCTTCGCCCGCCGGCCGAACTCGCTGAACGTCATCACGCACACCCGATCCCCGTGGCCTCGCGCCGCCACGTCCTTGTAAAACGCGGCGATCGCGCCGGACACGACCGTCAGCAGGTTGGCGTGCGAGCCGGTCGCCCCGCCCTGCCCGGAGTGCGTGTCGAACCCGTCGAGACTCACGTAGAAGATGCGGGCACCGATGCCGCCGTCGATGAGCTGCGCGGCCAGCTTCAACCGGTTCGCCAGCGGCGTGTTCGGGTAGGTCGCCTTCGGGACGTACCCCTTGCCGATCTTCTGGAGCTTGTCGCTGCTGGCGTAGCTGGTCGCGGCGGTGCGGCGGACGAAGTCGAGCAGGTCCGGTTCGCCCGACCCGCCTTGCGACACGGCCTCGATGAGCTGCTTCTGCTTGGCCTTGTCGGTCGCGTTGGCGGCGGCCGTCTTCAGTTGGAAGTCCTCCAAGCTGGTGATGCTGGGCACGCGGGCCGGGGCACCGGTCAGGGCGAGCGGGGCCGTGTCGGTGCCGGACTCGGCGAGGTGGAACGCCGGGGCCGCCTTCTGCTTCAGCGCCTTGCCGATCCAGCCTTCGGTCAGGCTCTCGTCGGTGCCGGCGGCGTGCCACACGTCCATGCTGCGGAAGTGCGACTGGCTCGGGTTCGGGTAGCCGATGCCCTGCACCACGGCCAGCTTCTTGTCCTCGTACAGCGCCGCGAAGTCGCCCATCGCCGGGTGCAGGCCGAGGTCGTCGGTCAGCTTCTTCACGTCGGCCTTCTTGACGCCGATGGTCGGCCGGCACTTGGCGTAGTCGGGATCGGCGAACGGGATGACGGTGTTCAGCCCGTCGTTCCCGCCGGTGAGTTGCACGACGACGAGGACGGTGTCCTTCGCGCCGGGCTTGGCGGCGTCCGGCGCGGCCACGGCGGTGCGGCCGAGGAACGTCGGCACGGTGGCCCCGAACCCGACCAGGGCCGAGGCGTGCAGGAACTGGCGACGAGTGGTCATGGCGGTGGCTCCGGGGAAGAGACCGTTCAATGAAGAGGAACACGGATGACACGGATGAAAGGCAGGATCAAAGCCGGGATCAATCACCTGGAGTCAGGAATCAGAAGTCAGGAGGCTCGTGGTTGTCCCTGCCTTCCGATTCCTGCCTCTTGTCCCCTGACTCCTGGTTTCGGATCCTCTTCATCCCTGCTTTGATCCGTGTCATCCGTGTTCCTCTTCTTGAACGTGTATGACATTAATCCAGTTGGAATTCGGGCAGCGTCAGCGTCAGGTGGGCGACGGTGCGCAGGCGGTGCCGGGTGGCGTCCGTCTCGGACCAGTACGTCGGGCGTTTCGCCTTCCGCGCGTCGCCGCAGTACGCCAGCAGCTTCTGCCGCGCGGCGGCGGGCGCGTCCCCTTGCAGGAACACGTCGAGCAGGAAGTCCACCACCTCGGCGTCGGCCGATTTCTCGTGCGTCTCCAGCAGCGCCACGGGGTCGCAGCCGGTGCCGAAGCCGCCGTCGGCGGTGCCGGTCAGCGCGAGCGCCAGGTTCTGGCGGAACAGCAGCGTCTGGGCGTTCAGCCAGACCGGGCCGCCGTCCCACCCCTTCACCGACGGCGGGGCGAACAGCATCTGGCCGAGCGACTCCAGCGCCTCGGCGAGCCGCAGCGGGCCGACGCTGCCTTCGAGTCCGCGGACGATGCCGACGGCGAACGACACCGGGTCTTTCACCCGCTGGCGGTACGCCGCCTTCGAGAAGAAGTGTTCGGATCGCAGGACGGTCTCGACCAGTTTGCCCGTGTCGAACCCCGACTTGCGGTACTGCTCCGCCAGCGGATCGATCAGCGCGGCGGCCGGCTCGACCGTCTCCGAGACGAAGAAGCGGTACAGCTTCTTGGCGAGGAACTTCGGGCACGCCGGCTGTTCCAGGCAGATGGCGACGACATCCGCGGCCTTGAACTTGCCGGTCTTGCCGAGGACTTTCTTCTCGCCGTCGTCGTGCAGCTTCGGGTCGAAGACGTGGGCGTTGCCCTTCACGTCGTGGCCGGTGAACGCCTTGGCCGCCTCGCGGATGTCGGCCTCCGTGTAGTGGCCGATGCCGAGCGAAAACAGCTCCATCAGCTCGCGGGCGTAGTTCTCGTTCGGCTTGCCCTTCTTGCTGTCCTTGGCGTCGAGCCAAATCAGCATGGCCGGGTCGAACGTGATGGCGTGCAGCAGCTTGCCGAAGTCGCCGAGGGCGTGCGTATGCAGCAGTTCGTATTGCGCCTTCATGAGCCGCGCTTTCTGCACCTTGGCGATGCCGGTGGCGAAGTGGTTGTGCCAGAACAGCGTCAGCTTCTCGCGGAGCGGGTGCGGGGTGTGCAGGATGCGGTACAGCCACCACGCGGCCAGGCGGGTGCCGGGCGACGAGTCCGGCAAGCTGGCCACGCTAGCCATGAACTTCGACGTGGCGTCGAAGTCGGCGTCGGGGTCGCCGCCCTTCAGTAGGCGGTCGATGGTCGCCTTCGGCCCGTCGGCGACGGCCCGGTCCAGTTCGCCGGCGGTGGCCCCGAACCCGGCACGGCGGAGCAGGTGCCCGGCCTTGCGGCGGTCCCACGGGTTGGCGGCGGTCGGCGCGTATTCGGCCCACGGGTTCATGGCTTTGGTCTCAAAGAGAAGAACTAACCACAGAGGCACAGACAAGCGAAAACGAGTTGTGGACAGGATCACAGGATGGAAAGCAGGATTGAAGAAGACTGCTCTGAACTCTGAATCCATTCTTCATCCTGTGATCCTGTCCATTCTCTCTTCCTTTCTTTCCTCGCTGTGTCTCTGTGTCTCTGTGGTTAGAGATCTGCCCGCTCACTTCCGGTTCCATTCCAAGTCGAACTTGAAGGCGTCCGTCGCGTGGTCCATCGCAAAGCCGACGGTGCCGAACGATTCCAGGAAGGCGGCCAGTTCGCCCACCTCGGCCTTCGCCTGCTTCAGCCCGATGCCCCGGCTCAGCACGGCGTTCGTGATGACGGGGTCGGGGCGGTTGCGGATGGCGGTCGCGGCCCCGCTGCCGTACACCTTGCCCCGCCACACGGCGGCGGAGGTGTCGGTCGTCCGGGTCGGCTTCTTCAGCTCGACGAGCAAGTCCTTCAGGAGTCGCGGGCTGGTGGCGACGAGGAACTCGGTGTCCGTCGCGGCAAAGCAGGGCACGAAGTTGAACCGGTAGTTGTCGTCGTCGCCGGGGTAGTCGCCCTTCTCCGGGAAACGGTAGGACACGATCTTGACGCCGCCCACCGTCTCCTCGCTCATCTTCAGCTTGAATTGCAGGCTCGCCACCAGGCCGGCGGCGCGGAGGGTGGTGGCCGCGCCGGCGGCGAAGTCCGGATGCTTCATGGTGGACACCAGTGCCAGTTCGGGCAGCGGCGTGCCCGGTTTCACCGCGTATTGATCGTGCCCGCGTTCGACGGCGACGAACCGGTGGTGCGGACCGGACAGGGCGAATAGCTTCTCGATGCCCGTCCCCGGTAGCAGCTTCGATGCGTCCGTCACGCCCTTCACGAGGTCCTTCAGCACCAGCTCGTTGAACAGCGCCGTGCGGTCCTTCCACATCGCGGCGAGGTCGAGGTGCAGGCTCTGGCTGTACAGGACGCCCGGCGGTTCGAGCAGCGGCAGCGTGCCGGGCGTGTCGCCGGTCGCCGGGATGTGCAGGCCGAACTCCTTCGGCAGGCCGTCGCGCTTGGCGGGCAGCCGCACCGACAGCTTGAACCCCTTCGGCGTCTCGTGCAGGCCGACGGCCACGAAGTCCGACCGCCGCACCGCGTCGATGGTACTGCCGACGACGATCGTCTGGAGGAAGTCCTTGCGGGTCGCCGCGAAGAAGTCCCTACCGGCCTTGGTTTCCTTGACCGGCAGCAGGTTGGACCAGAGCGCGGCGAGCGGCTTCGGGGCGACGAGTTTCATCGCGTCACTGAACCCCTTCACCGTCAACACGGAGTCGGCGTCGGACTTCGCGGCGGCGCGGTCGATGGCCGCGTGGAGCAGCGATTCGGAGGACGCGAGCAGGATCGTCTTCCCGGCCCTGGCGATCCGCACTTCGCCCAGGCTCGCGGTCGTCGCGCCGGCGTGCGCGCCGCGCGGCAGTGACACCGGGGTGTCCGCGCCCGACTGGTGGGTCAGTTCGGCTTCGATCAGTTCCAGCAGCAGCGCGAACCCGTCGGCCACACCCTTCTCGCTCCTGCCTTCCATCGCCAGCACGACGGGGGCGGGATCGCTGGTTGGCACCGCGCCGAGGGCGATGCCGTTGCCGGCGATGTTTTCCAGCAGTTGCGGCCACTTCGTGCCGAGGGACTTCTCGACGTGCGCCAGCAGTTGGAAGGCCCGCCGCGCGGCGGCCGACTGGAGCAGTTGCTTGACCTGCGGCAGCCCCTCGTACTTGCCGTACAGGTCGAGTGACGTGACGGCTTCGACCAGCTTGCGCGGGTTCTCGACGGACACGACGAGGGTGGCGGTGTTCGGGATCGCCCGAAGCGGGTCGGCGGCGGCGGCGGTCGCGAGCGCGGCCGCCAGCAGCGGGGCGAGGAGCCAGCGGGTCATCGGTGCAGCCTCCGGGCGGTGGTGCCTGGAGTTACTTCGCGGAGGCGGATCGGGTTTCAGGGTTTCGGCATTCACGCTTGTGGCACCGGCTTTCGTCTTGTTAGCCCGC
>JAYUFU010000113.1:0-19976 GCA_043738505.1 Fimbriiglobus sp.
AGCCAGGGTCGCAGTCGCATGGGAGAGTCCTCACGGGAGAAGAGACGTTCAACAAGAGGAACACGGATGACACGGATCAAAGCCGGGATGAAGAGGATCCGAATGAAATCAATCTTTCTCGGATCCCGGCTTCGATCCTGCCTTCCATCCGTGTCATCCGTGTTCCTCTGAATTGAGTGGTTATTTTCCACTCACGATTCGCACGCGGGCGGACCCGCCGGGCACGTCGTCGATCTCGGCCCGGAGCGGCGTCTTGCGCACGTCCAGCTTGACGTGAACCGTCACCGCGTGCGCGCCGGCGGACAGATCGACCACCATGTCCTTATCCGCTTCCAACGGCGTGCCGTCCAGCCACAGTGACAAGCCCGTTACATCGCCGAACCGCAGTTTCACCTTGCCGGCGGTGGTGCAGTCGAGGGCGAACCGGGCGACGGCCTGCTCCTCGCCCTTGCCGATCCGCCACTTCTGGAGGTCGGCCAGCGGTAGGTCGCCGAACACGGTGCTGTACGCCGGTGCCCACGTCAGGTCGGTGGCGGTGGCCACGGCCGCGAGGCGGTCGCGGGTGACGGCGGTGAGGCGGTCGCGGGTGACGGCGGTGAACAGTGGCGGCGTCGGCACCACCGTCTGCCAGCGGCGGACGACCTTGCCCGGCTGCGCCAGGTATGGCCCCTTGCCGAGTTCGGACAGGAACCGCACGAGGTCCACGAACTCCTGCCGAGTGAGCTGGTCCGTCAGGCCATCGGGCATGAGCGACCGGCCGGGTTTGATCTGCGGCTTGTCCGCCTTCGAGATGGCGATTTCCTTGTCCTCGGCGTCGCGCAACACGAGCTGCTGCGGGGTCTCGCGGACCTTCACGCCACTGTAGACACGGTCGTCGTCGGTGGTGACGGTGATCGTGTTGTACCCCTCCTTGATTTTGGCGTTCGGGTTCAGCAGGCTCTCGACGAGGTAATCGACCTGCGCGCTCGCCCCGATGCTGGTCATGTCCGGGCCGACCTGCCCGCCGCTGCCGGCGACGCCGTGACACTTCAGGCAGTTCAGTTCCGCGCGCCTGTAGACAAGTTCGCCGCGTGCCGGGTCGCCTTTGGTCTTCACGTCGGCGAGTAGCGTTTCGAGTTCCGGCTTGGTGAACTCGCGCTTGGTCTCGATCAGGTTCCCGGCCTTCGTGAGCGCAGCCACGAGTGCGGCATCCGCCTGACCGTTCGCCTTCGCCACCCGCACGCCGATCTTGGCCACATCCGCCGGCAGCTTCTTGCCGTCGAGGGCTTTCGCCAGAATCGCGGGGCCATCCTTGCGCGCCACGAACGCGGCGAAGATCGGATCGAGGTCGGTCGCGTCCTTCTCGGAAAACAGTTCGACGACGAGCGTTGCGGACAGGCTCGTCTCCAGTTGCGCGAGCGCGATGAGGGCCGACCTGCGGAATGGCGACTTGGCGTCCGTCCCATGCTTCTTGATGAAATCCACCGACTTCGGCCCACCGCACTGCGCCATCGCGTCGAAGACGGCGCTGATGTCGGCGTCCGTGAATTTCGGCCGGGGCTTGTTCAAGAGTGCGGACACTTTGGCCAACAGCGCGTCTTGCTTCCACAGCCCGTACAGCCGAATGCCCGCCTGACGGCCGACCCCTCCGCCGCTGTCGATCACCTCGAAGAGCGAGTTGTCCCAGTCGGCGAACTGACTCCGTTTGGGCACCGCCACCTTCTTCGTTCGGACGGCCGCCTCCATCGCCGGCACCACGATGGCCGAGGTCTCGGTCATAGCTTGACCAGTTAACTTCGCCAGTTCGATCAGCACGAAACGCACGTCTTCCGTGCCGCCCAACTCCGCCAGCGTCTTCAACGCCGTCGTCTTTTGGGCCGCCGTGATCTCCGGCTTCGCCAGAAGCGTCTTCAGCGGCTTCGTCACGTCCCCTTCGCCAGCGGCACGAAGCGCGAACACCAGCTTGTTCGGGTCGCCGCCGAAGTCGAACTTGCCGTCCTTCACCAGCGGCAGCCACTGGTCCTTCGTCTCCCGGAGGCTCAGCCAGATGGCGTAGTCGAGCCAGCGGTCCACCGGCTTGTCGAGTGCGACGGCGATCGCGGAAGCGGTCTTGTCCAGCCGCGCGAGCGCTCGCACCTGTTCCAACCGCACGCGGGGGTGGTCGTCGATGGGCCGCGTCGTGACGGTGCCGTCCAGTACGCGGTCGGCGAACTCGCCGGCCACCCGCCACGCTGACGCTCGCACCCCCGGCGTCTTACACTCAATCAACTTCGTGAGGAGCGGCCAGTTCGCCACGTCCAGCGCCTGGTACACCCACAGCGCTTGCAGGAGCGTTTCGTCGGCCGTCTGTCTCGCTTCCCAGGCCACCAACGGCTTGTACGTCTCTTTCTGCCCGCGCGCCTTCAACTCTCGCCGGGCGTGGTCGCGGGTCCAGTCCTCCGGCGACTTCAGCAGCTCAAGCAGCTCCTCCACCTTCGCCCCGCTAATCTTCGGCTTCTCGACGAGCTTGCGGCCCTTCGCCGTCACGCGCCAGATGCGGCCGTGCGTCTTGTCCCGGCGCTCGTCGCGGAAGTCCACCTCGCCGTGCTGGATGATCGGGTTGTACCAGTCGGCGATGTAGATCGCGCCGTCCGGCCCCATCTTCACGTCGATGGGGCGGAACGCCGGGTGGTTGCTCTTGATGACTTCCTTCTGCTCCTTCGCCACGAACCCGGCCCCGTCCTCCTGCACCACATACCGACAGACGCGGTGGCCCCGGAAGTCGTTGGTGATCAGGTTCTGCTGCCAGTCGTCGGGCAGGTGCCGACCGCTCACGATTTCCAGGCCGCAGTACTTCGGCGAGCCGGGGTTGAGGCCCGGAAGGATGCGCGGCGGGTCTTTCGCCGCTTCGTACCACGCGCCCGGCACGACGTAGTTGATGCCCTGCCCGCCGGCCCCGTCGGTGGCGAACGTGGTGCCGTGCTTCGTCCACGCCGTGCCCCAGCTGTTCCACCAGCCGCGGGCGAAGATTTCCAGCTTCTCCTTGTCCGGCTGGTACTGCCAGATGCCGCCGGCGTTCAGTCGCCGGACCCCGTGTGGCGTCTCGATGTGGCTGTGGATGTACACCGATTGTGACATGTAGAGGTTGCAATCCGGGCCGGTGCGGAACGTGTGGAGGATGTGGTGCGTGTCTTCGGTGCCGAAGCCGCTCAGGACGATCCGCTTCTTGGTCGCCTTGCCGGTCTTCGGGTCCGGGTCGCTGAAGTGAACCATGTCGGTGCTGTCCGCCACCCACGCGCCGCCGAACTGGTCCGGCTCCACGGCGGTGGGGATGAGCAACCCGTCGGCGAACACGGTGGTCTTGTCGGCGACGCCGACCCCTTTCGTGTCTTCGAGGATGAGGATTTTGTCGTTCGCCTTCTGGCCGGGCTTGATCTGCGGGTAGACCTCGCTGGCCGCGACCCAGAGCCGACCCTTGCTGTCGAAGTTCATCTGGATCGGCTTGGCCAGCATCGGGTCGGCGGCGAACAGGTTCACCTCGAACCCGTCCGGCAGGACGAACGTCTTGCGTTCGAGTTCCGGGTCCGGGTCGGGCGTTTTGGCGTCCCGCTGGGCGAACAGCGGCGCGGCGGAGGCGAGGAGCAGCAGGAGCGAGAGGTGTTTCATGGCGGGGATGCGTGGGAGGAGGGGGAAGAGGGGGAAGACGGTATCATCATGCGGGAAGTAACAACTCCGGTCAATCTTGGTAGCGTCACATGATCCGTGCAACTTTGCTCCTCCTCGCCCTGGTTCCCGCCACCACCCGCTCGGCCGACCCCACCGCCGCCGTTAGCGCGCCGAAGGCCGAAGGCGTCGTCGGCTCGAAGGAAGCCGTGACCGGCCGGTTCTTCGAGGGGTGGCCGGTGATCGTCGTCCGCACGCCGACGGGCGAGGTGTACGCGCAGCCGCCCGTCGCCGCGCGGGTCAACACGTTCACCGGCGAGGCGTACTTCGGCGACAAGGACAACACCGGCCGCGGCACGCGGTACCAACTCTTCGCGCTGATCGCGCCCGACCAGAAAGCCGCCACGGACGTGAAACCGGGGCTACTCAAGGAACTGCCGAAGTGGGCCGCGTCCAAACCCGTCGTGGTTTACCGCGACGAGCGGGTCGCGTTCGGCGGCCACACCTGGGCGTTCAAGAAAGGCGTCAACCTCGGCCCCGGCCCGAACCGCTGGACGGACGACAAGGCCGCCGTGTTTCTCGACAAGAAGAAGCACCTGAACCTGGGCATCGTACCGGCCGGCAAGGGCTGGGCCTGCACGGAGGCGGTGTGCAACGACGCGCTCGGCTTCGGCACCTACACCTGGACGTTCCGCACCGACCTCGCGGCGTTCGACCCCCAGGCGGTGCTGGGCCTGTTCACCTACCAGAACAGCGCGAACAAGCAGGGCATCCCGGACAAGGAAATCGACTTCGAGCTGTCCCGCTGGGGCGACCCGAAGAACGAGCTGGGGCAGTTCGTGGTGCAGCCGTACCTGGGGGCGGGGAAGAAGAACATCGACCGCTTCGCCGTGCCGGCGGACGTGAAGCAGCCGCTGACCGCGAAGTACGTCTGGTCGAAGGGCGTGGTCGATGCCGTCTGCACCGACGCCGCCGGGAAGGAGCTTCGGAAGTGGAACTACAAGACCGGCAACGAACCCGGTGCCGCCGTCCCGCCCGCCGACGGCAAGGAGCGCGCCATCGCCAACCTGTGGCTGCACGAGGGCAAGGCCCCGCAAGCCGGCAAGCCCGTCCGCGTGGTGGTGGAGTCGTTCAACTTCAAGTAGCAGACTACGGCGATTCGCCTGCCGTGAATCGCTCCGGGCGAATCGTCCCACATTTGCCCGCGAACCTCGGTCCCACTTCGGGTATCATCCACTCACGAGCCTCGCGGCGGCACAGGACAGGCTCGCTAAACTATCACCGCCGCACCCCACTCATGGCCGATGCCAAGTTGCGGCACGCGATCGCGTTCGACGCCGCCCGTTTGATGTACGACCGGGTCGAGTCCGAGTACTTCACCGCCAAGCTGAAGGCCGCCAAGCGGCTCACCCGCGGGTACGTCAAGCCCGCCGACCTGCCCAGCAACGCCGAGATCCGCGACCTCATCCAGATGTTCGCCCGCACCCACGAGGGCGACAAGCGGACCGACAACCTGAAGGCCATGCGCCTCGCCGCGCTGGCCATGATGCACCGCTTCCGGCGGTTCCGCCCCCGGCTCATCGGCAGCGTGCTGACGGGGCATGTGCGGAAGGGGTCGGACATCGACCTGCACCTGTTCGCCGACCACATCGACGCCGTCACGCACGCCCTGGACGCCGACGGCATCGAACACGTCGTCGAGCGGAAGCAGGTGACGAAGGCCGGCGAGAGCCGGGTGTTCACCCACGTCCACGTCGACGACGAGTTCGCCTTCGAGCTGACCGTGTACGCCGAGAAGCTGTGCCACTTCGCGTTCACCTCCAGCATCACCGGCAAGCCCATCGAGCGGGCCGGCATCGCCGAATTGGAAGAACTCATCGCCCGCGAATACCCGGACACGAACGTCGAGGAGGAGCTGGCCGACCGCGCCGACGCCGTGGACCCGTACCACGTCTTCCGCATCCTGCTGCTGCCGCTGGAGAAGGTGAAGCAAAGCCCGAAGTGGCACCCGGAAGGCGACGCCCTGTACCACACGCTGCAAGTGTTCGAGAAGGCGAAGGACGCGCAGGGGTACGACGAGGAGTTCCTGATGGCCGCGCTGCTGCACGACGTGGGCAAGGCCATCGACCCGTTCGACCACGTCGCGGTCGCCCTGGAGTCGCTGGACGGCCTGATCTCGGCCCGCACGGCTTGGTTGATCGAACACCACATGACGGCGCACGACTACAAGGCCGGCACCCTCGGCGCGCGGGCGCGGAAGCGGCTGGAGGGGCACGAGGACTTCGAGGACTTGCTGCTGCTGCGGGAGTGCGACGACGGCGGGCGGGTGCCGGGTGCCCGCGTCGGCACCGTCGATCAGGCGCTCGACCACATCCGCGAAGTGGAACGCCAAAATCGGTGGAAGTGATCAAGAGTTCAAAGTGGCCAGACATTCCGTCAAATGCACGGTTACGCCACCCCGCTATTTTTGTAACCTGGCAGATGACTTGCCGCTCGACTGCGGGTACAGTCTAATCTAGGTGAAACCAGTCGCGGTGGCGATACGACCATCGGTCTCGGTTTCTCAGATTTCCTCCGATGTCTGCCTCCTCGATCTTCCCCCGACTGCCGGGCTCCCCTCTCGACCCGGTTCCGACAGGCGAACGCCAACCCCCGCCCACGGCTTCGCCGTGGGCGGGCGGCGGCGCGACGAAGACGTTTTCGTTCGACCCCGTGGCCCCGTTCGCGGACGGGAAGTTGGACGAACTGTCGGCGGGCACCTCCACCGTGGACCTTCGTCTCGGTGGCGAGGAGTCCGCCCGGCCGACCACCACCGACGCGCCACCTCCCCGCTACCGCATCCTGTCCGAGGTCGGCCGCGGCGGGATGGGCGTGGTCCTCCTCGCGTGGGACACCTTCCTCGGGCGGGAGGTGGCGGTCAAGGTGCTGCTGGAGGCGCATCGGGACCGGCGGAACGTGGTGCGGCGGTTCGTGGGCGAGGCGCGGATCACGAGCCGGCTGCCGCACCACGGCATCGTCCCGGTTCACGACATCGGCGTGACGCCCGACGGCCGGCCGTACTTCGCCATGAGCCTCGTGCGCGGGCAGTCGCTCGACCGGCTGCTGCACGAGCGGCCCGGTCCGGCCGACGACCTGCCGCGGTATCTGATCGTGTTCCACCAGGTCGCGCAGGCGGTGGCCTACGCGCACGCCGCCGGGGTGATCCACCGCGACCTGAAACCGGGGAACATCATGGTCGGCGACTTCGGCACGGTGAAGGTGCTGGACTGGGGGCTGGCGAAACTGATCGCGGGGGCCGCCCGTCCGGAGGACACCGGCCCGCCGGACTCGGCCGCCGACGGGGGGGCGGGCCACCTCACGCGGCAGGGGACCGTGTTCGGCACGCCCGCGTACCTGCCGCCGGAGCAGGCGACGGGGGACTTCGAGCGGGTGGACCGCCGGGCCGACGTGTTCGGCCTCGGCAGCATCCTGTGCGAGATCCTCACCGGCCACCCGCCCTACGGCGGGGGCGACGGCCACGAGGTACTCCGCCGGGCCGTCGCCGCGGACCTGGACGAGGCGTTCGCCCGCCTGGACGCCTGCCCCGTTCCGATCGACCTGGTGTCGCTGGCGAAGTGGTGCCTGGCCCCCGACCTCGCGGCGCGCCCGACCGACGCCGCGGAAGTGGTGGAGGTGATGACGAGCTACCTGCGGGCCGACCAGCGGCGGGCCGAACTGGACCTGGTGCGGTTCTTCGAGCTGACCCTCGACCTGTTCTGCATCGCCAGCACGGACGGGTACTTCCGCCGGGTGAACGACAACTTCCCCCGGCTGCTCGGGTACTCCACGGCCGAGTTGACCGGCCGCCCGTTCGTCGAGTTCGTCCACCCGGACGACCGCGCCCGCACGCTGGTCGAGTGCGAGCGGCTGGCCGGCGGGGAGAGTTCCGTGCGGTTCGCCAACCGCTACCGGCACGCCGACGGCCGGTACCTGTGGCTGGAGTGGAACGCCCGCGCCGTGTTGGAGGAGCAGGCCATCTACGCCGTCGCCCGCGACGTGACCGCCCGGCTGGGCGCGGCGTAAATCCCGCAGGGCGTCAATGCACCGTCACCCGGTCGCCGAAGCGGGCGGTCAGGTAGGTGGGAGCCGTGACGTACCCGGCGTACCCCACTCGTAACTTGCGGAGGGCGTCCGGGTTCAGGGCGTCGGCGAGGGCGCGGAGGCCGGGCGCGTCGGCGGTGAGTTGGATTTGGTTCTCGGACAAATCCAGCACTTCCAGTTGCGGCACGAACCGGGCCGAGGCGAGCGCGCGGAGGCCGGCGTCGGTGATGTCGTTTCCGGAAAGGTCCAGTTCGACGAGCTTGGCGAAGCGGGTGGCGCGGGCGAGGGCGGCCACGCCTTCGTCGCCCACCCGCGCGGACAACTCCAGCGCCCGGAGTGTCGGGGCGAAACGGGCGGCGTTCAGCGTGAGGACGCCGGCACGGGTGATGGCCCCCGTGACGGTCAGTTTGTCCAGTTGCAGCCAGTCGGATCGGCACAGGATGCGCAGTCCGGCGTCGTCGAGTTCCAGGGACAGATTCGTCACCCGATACGCCAGCGGAGATTCGGCGAACGCCTGCACGGTGGCGACGGGGACGGCGGGCAACCGCCGCGGCTGGGCGTCCCGGTTGCGGGTCCGTAGCCGGAACGTCCGCACCGCCGGCAGGTGCGAATCGGTGAACGCCGCGCTCGCGGCCACCAGCGGCGTGCCGTTGGTGGCTTCTTCCAGCGTCAAATCGGTGATGTGCCGCAGCCCCGGTTCGCTGAACCGCGTCCACTGTCGGGAATCGCCGGTCAGCAGTGCGGACACTTTCGACATCGGCTCGTGGGCGAGAGCGGCCCCGACCGAACTGCCCGCCGGGAGCGCGGCCAGGTTCAGCGTGAGCAGTTCGACGAAGCCGCGGCGGACGGCAACGACCGGGATGTAGGCCGGCAACGACGGGGAGTCGTGCCGACAGGCGATGGCGCAGGTCCGGCCGCCCCCAGGGTTGAAGGCGTAGGCCGTCGGGAAATGCCGCTCCGGGTCCAGCGCGCGGAGGAACGGGGCGAACCAGTCCGCCGCGTGGTCGCGGAACAACTCCCGCACGCGGGCGTCGAGCGACTTCCACTCGGCCGGGTCGGTGACCCGTGGCCCTTCGATTTGCAGGCGGATGAACTCGGCGCGGGCGGGTTCGCCGTGGTCGTCCAGCCAGTCGGCGAACACCAGCCGGCGGAGGTCGTTGTCCGGGTCGGCGGCGATGCCGGCGAGGAGCGCGGCGCGGTCGGGGGTCATGCGGGTGCCGGGGTGAAGGGCGGACCAGTAGAATACCGCGAACCCCGGAGCCTCGGCCATGCAAGAAGTCTTCTTCGCGTTCGTCGCAGAGCCGACGGCGGACCATTACCTGGCCGTGCGGCGGGCGGTGGTGACGCACCCCGACTACGACCCCTACGGCGACGCCCTGCGGCACCTGCGGGACGCCTACGAGGCCGGCGAGTTCGCCCGCGTGCGGGAGCTCTTCGCCGAGAAAGTGCCGACGCTGTTGCTCAGCGGGGAGGCGCACTTCATCGTCGCGCTGGCGCACGACAAGCTGGGCGAAGACGACCTGTGCAAAATGGAGAAGTTCCTCGCCTTCCGCTGCATGTCGGGCATCCTCGGCACCGGCGACGGCAGCCGGGAACGGCCGTACCTCGTCACCAGCACGGCCGACGAGTACGACGCGCTGAACGCCCTGTCCAAGTCCTCGACGATGCAATCGCTGCACCGCGACGACGGCCGGGTGTTGGACCGGCAGCAGGTGGACGGCGGCGACGTGTGGTTCGACGTGACCGACGCCTTCGCCGCGATGGAACGGCGGCGCGGCGCGGGGTGACGGCGTTGGAGGGTGGTCTTTCTTGTTCGCCCGGCGGGAACCGCTCGCGAAGCCACTGGCGGACGGTGTTCGCCTTCTGCCCGAGGAGGGCGGCCAGTGGGACGACGACGGCCATGCCGTCGCTCCACTCGGCTAGACTTCGGGCGTGGCCGGCCGGCCGTGACGGAAAGTGTGGTCACTCTCAGTCTACGTGGCACTTGTGCCCCGCCACTCCTCCCACCTACCCCTGACAGGGGAGGGGGTGAGGGCTTTTGCCCTCACTTCAGCGCCTTCAGCCACCCGTCGAACGCCTTCTTGTGCTTCTCGACGACGGCCATCGGGCCGGCCAGCCGGACGTGGGCCGTCTCCTCCTTCCCCTCGACGATCACCCACACCACCCGCCACTCGGCCCGCAGCTCCTCCTTCGACTTCGGGTCTTGCGGCCGCTCCTTGTACTTCCAGGTGCCGGTCGCGTCCAGCACCGTCACCGCCGTCGCGCCGGCCAGCGCCACCGTCGTCACCTTGCTGGCGTCCTCGATGGTCTTTCCCTCCGGCGGGACGACGGTGCCGAGCCACCGCTCGTGGTTCTTCTTCACGTCCGGCGACGACTCCGGGTAGACCGTCACCTCGGCGTCGGGCACGTCCTTCTCGCCGGACGGCAGGCGGAACTGGTACGACCGCAGGCGGTTGCTCGGCTTCTCCGACTTCCACTCGGCCGGCGGGACGGCGGACTGGGTGTTGACCTTCACGGGCGCGGGGTCGGCGGCGAGGGCGGGCGCGGCGAAGGCGACCAGCAGGGCGAGGCGAACGGCGGTCATCGCGGGAGGCTCCGGAACAGGCGGGGACGTGCCGGTATCATACGCCACGAACGCGCGGACATTTCACCCCTCGTGTCCGGTCGGTTCGTGGGAAATTCACCGCCGCTCGATCTTCCGCAGGAACTCCGCCAGCGCGGCGTGGAAATCGGCCGTCAGCCAGGCGTTGTGGTCCTGCCCTTCCAGCCGCAGGAATTGCTTCGGCTCGTTGGCGGCGGCGAACAGCGTCTCGGCGTGGGCGAACGGCACCACCGCGTCCGCCGTGCCGTGCGCGACGAACACCGGGCACGTCAGCGCCGGCATCCGCGCCAGCGAATCGAACCGGTTGCTCATCAGCCAGCGCGTCGGCAGCCACGGGTAGTGCCACTTCGCGGCTGCCGGCAGGGACGTGAACGTCTTCACCAGCACCACCGCCCGGCAGGGAAACTTCGCGGCCAGCTCCGTCGCCACCCCGCCGCCGAGCGATTCGCCGAGGATCACCACGTTCTCGGTACGAATGCCCCGGTCGAGCAGCCACGTCACCGCCGCCGCGCCGGCGTCGTAGCAGCCCTGCTCGCTCGGCGTGCCCGCGCTCTTGCCGTAGCCGGGGTAGTCGAAGATCAGCACCGGCAGCCCCGTCGCCTTCGACAGGTCGGCCGTCATCCGCCCGCGGTGGCTCAGGTTGCCGCCGTTGCCGTGGCACACCAGGATCGCGCCGGTCGGCTTGGCGTCGTCGGTCGGCAGCCACCAGCCGTGAATCTTCACCCCGGTCGGCGTCGTCATCGCCACGTCCTCGACCCGCGCCGACGGCGGCGCGAGCCACGCCTGCGCGGCCGTCGCCGGCTGGAAGACGAGGCTGTTCTCCAGGGACTTGAAGATCACGAGGATCACCCCGTACAGAGCGAGGACGAGGAAGGCGATGCGAAGCAGCCGGCGCTTCCAGGTTCGGCGTTTGGCAGGCATGGCGGTCCTCCCCCCAGCGCGGAGTGTCAGGTTACGAGGAAACCCGTCGGCGCGGGCGGCCGATGGCCGACCGACATTCCCACCGGCTGCGCATCTGATACCCTCACCTTTCAACCATCCCCTCGGCCCCGTCTCATAACGGACCCCCGACCATGACCCCGACCGAAGCTCCCGTCCGCCCGCGCGTCTACATCGAGACCGTCGGCTGCCAGATGAACGTCCTCGACAGCGAACTCGTCGTCGCCGCCCTGAAACGGGACGGGTACGAGTTGACCGACGACCCGGCCGACGCGGATGTCCTGCTCTTCAACACCTGCTCCGTCCGCGAACACGCCGAGGACAAGACGTACTCGGCGCTCGGCCGCGTCGCCCCGTTCAAGAAGCAGAACCCCGGCACGGTGATCGGCGTCATCGGCTGCATGGCCCAGAAGGACCAGGAGGCGATCCGCGGTCGCGCCCCGTATGTGGACATGGTGGTCGGCACCGGACAGTTGGCGAAGATCCCGGAGCTGGTGCGGGCGGTGCAGGCCACCGGCAAGCCGCAGTACGCCCTCAGCCTGGGGCGGAAGGACGGCGGCCGGCACGAGGTGGAAGCCAGCTTCGAGAGCTACGACCCGGCCCGCGACGCCGAGATGCGGCCGACCCCGTTCCAGGCGTTCGTGCGCATCCAGATCGGCTGCGACAAGTTCTGCACCTACTGCGTCGTGCCGACCACGCGCGGGCCGGAGCAGTCCCGCCACCCCGACCACATCCTGAACGAAGTGAAGGTGCTGGTCGATCAGGGGTGCAAGGAGGTCACGCTCCTCGGCCAGACGGTCAACAGCTACGTCTTCGACCACGGCGACGGCCGGCGGACGCGGCTGAGCGACCTGCTCGAACGGATGCAAGCCGTGGGCGGGTTGGACCGCATCAAGTTCGTGACGAACTTCCCGAAGGACATGACGAACGACCTGCTGGACGCCGTCCGCGACCTGCCGAAGGTGTGCAAGTATCTTCACGTCCCGGCGCAATCCGGATGCGATCAGGTCTTGACTCGGATGAAACGAACGTATACTATTGAGGAGTACTGGGAAATGCTGCACCGCACCCGCGAGCGGGTGCCTGGCGTGGCCGTCAGCAGCGACTTCATCGTCGGCTTCTGCGGTGAGACGGAGGAGAGCTTCGCCAAGACCATGCGGCTGGTGGAGGAGGCGCGGTTCAAGAACTCGTTCATCTTCAAGTACAGCGAGCGGCCGGGCACGAAGGCGGCCGAGCGGTTCCCGGACGACATCCCGGAGGACGTGAAGCGGCGGCGGAACCAAGACCTGCTGGCGGTGCAGAACGCGAACAGTCTGGCCGACCACCAGCAGTGGATCGGCCGCGAGGTGCGGGTGCTGGTCGAGGGCCTCAGCCGGCAGGGCGAGAAGGCGACCGGCCCGATCCGCCAGCTCCTCGGCCGCAGCCTGACGGACCACATCGTCGTGTTCGACGGCCCGCAACGGCTGGCCGGCCGCTTCCTGACGGTGGACGTGGCCGACGCTAGCCCGTTCACCCTGTACGGCACCGTCCGCACCGACGAAACGCAGGGCGTGACTGGGGAGTACGTTCCGCCGCGCCCGAAGCGAGTGGGCTTGCAGGTGGTGTGAGGCGTTGACGCCGGGGTCTGAAATCGGATAGAGTCCAGTCGCCTTCGGAGGATTGGCGTGAGACTCTTTCGGATGATGAAAGTGGACGACACCGGGTCGAAACCCCGGATCGGCGACACGTTCGGCCGTCTCGGCGTGCGACCGTCCACACGGACGACGGGAACGGTGTTCGACATCCCCGTCGATCCGACCGGCGTGGTCCACCCCGGACCCGACGGCCTGTCCACTTTCGACTCCGCCAACCGACCCGACCCGAAACTGGTGGATTGGGTGATCGAAACCGATGACCTGCCGCCCGATCTGGCCGTTGTGCCGAGCGCGACGACCGAAGGGCGGTATCATATAGTGCCGCGACGACCGATGACACTCGCGGAGTATCAGCAACTCCTCGCGGCAACGCAAGACGACTGGGAACCCGTGTAAGGGAGGCCGACCGTGATGACATTCGACGCGCTCCGCACCGCTCTTCGCGCCGAGAAGCCGTGGGCCGAGATGGACCGTCTGGTTCGGGCCGAGCAAGCGGCGGGGCGGAAGGCCCGAGAGATCGAGGACGAGTTGCTGGCGTTCCGCGAGGCGGTCGCGGATGCCGCCGGTATCCCCGAGGACGGCCAGGACGCCTTCGGCGACACGCTCGATGCGCTGGCCGGAAACTGTCATCCCGATTGCCAGTACGTCGATCCGTCGGCGGCGGCCACGGTGCCTCGGTCGGTCGCGGCGCGAGCGGACGCGGGCGTCGCCACACCGAGTTGAGTCGGTCGGTCCCATCTCCGTTTCGTTCCGCTGCTCCTCCCGGAGTTCGCCGATGATCCGTCCGCTGTCGGTCCTGGGTCTGCTCCTCGCCGGTTCGGTCCTGGTCGCCGCCGATCCGCCGCCGCCGGTGGGTGCGAAGGTGGCCGAGTTCACCGCCGCGGACGCCGCGACCGGCAAGCCGTGGGCGTTCGCCGAGAACACCCGCACGGCCAAGGCGTCGGTGGTGCTGTTCCTCGGCACCGGCTGTCCGGTCAGCACCGCGTACCTGCCGAAGCTGGCCCTGATGCACGAGAAGTACGCGAAGAAAGGCGTGGCGTTCGTCGCCGTGTTCAGCCACGAAGTGGACGACGGCGCGACCGTCGCCAAGTACGCGAAGGAGCAAGGCATCGCGTTCCCCGTGCTGAAGGACGACGGCACGGCGGTGGCCGACAAGTTCCGCGTCGAGCGGGTGCCGGCGGTGGTGCTGGTGGACGGCGGGAAAGTCGTGCGGTACGCCGGGCGGATCGACGACCAGTACGCGCCGGGCATTCACAAGCCGCAAGCCGCGACGAATGAACTGGCGCTGGCCCTCGACGCGGTGCTGGCCGGCAAGGAGGTGGCCACGCCGTTCGCCGCCGCCGCCGGGTGCCTGCTCACCCGCGACAAGTTGCGGATGCCGGGGAAGGGGCCAATCGTGACGTACCACAAGCACGTCGCGGCCATCCTCCAGGCGAACTGCCAGTCGTGCCACCGTGCCGGCGAGGCGGGGCCGTTCGTGCTGTCGAACTTCAAGCAGGCGAAAGGGTGGTCGGCGATGATTCGCGAGGTGGTGGCCGACGGCGTCATGCCGCCGTGGCACGCCGACGCCCCGCGCGGGCACTTCACCAACGACCGGCGGTTGAGCGACGCGGACAAGAAGACGCTGCTGGCGTGGGTCGATCAGGGGTGCCCGGAGGGGGACGCCAAGGACGCGCCGCCGCCGGCCAAGTTCCTCGACGGGTGGCGACTGCCGCGCAAGCCGGACGTGGTCATCGCCATGAAGGACCGCATCGAGGTGCCGGCATACGACCTGTTCGGCTTCGGCGTGCCGTACCAGTACGTGCAAGCCGAAACCGCGTTCGCGGAGGACGTGTGGGTGACGGCGGTGGACGTGCGGCCGGAGTTCCGCGCGGCGGTCCACCACGTCATCGTGTACATCATGCCGCCGGGGAAGAAGTTGGACGAGGTGGCGCTCGACGTGCTGAACGACGGCATCCTCGGCTCCTACGTGCCCGGCGACGTGCCGAAGGTGTACCCGGCCGGCATCGCCCGCAAGGTGCCGAAGGGCAGCCGGCTGCTGTTCGAGATGCACTACACGCCGACCGGCAAGGCGGGCAAGGACCGCACCGTCGCCGGGCTGCTGCTGACGAAGGAAAAGCCGAAGCACGAGGCCCGCGGGGCGGCCGTCCTGGACATGGACTTCGCCGAGCGGAAGTATTCGATCCCGGCCGGCGACGACAAGTACACGGTCACGGCGGCCAAGACGTTCGACGCCCCCGTCATGCTGCTCGGCATGAGTCCGCACATGCACCTGCGGGGCAAGGCGTTCAAGTACGAGCTGGTGTCGGCGGACGGGAAGACGCGGGAGACGCTGCTGAACGTGCCGAAGTACGACTTCAACTGGCAGGCCATGTACAACTTGAAGGAGCCGCGCGCCGTCGCCGCCGGGGACAAGATCGTCTGCACGGCGGTGTACGACAACAGCAAGAAGAACCCGTTCAACCCGGACCCGACGAAAGCCGTCTACTGGGGCGACCAGACCTGGGAGGAGATGATGATCGGGTTCCTCGAATACCGGGCGAAGACGAAGGAGTGAGAGACCCTCGTTGCCGCGAGGCTGCGGGCGGGGCGGAAATCGTGATCTATACTGAGAGGAGACCGTTCCTCGCACGTCCTGTACCGCGTCGTCACGCGCCGCCCAGGTGCCGCCCATGCCCGCCCCCGCCTCCACGCCCGAACTGATCGAACTGGTCCGCAAGAGCGGGCTGGTCCGCGGCGACACGCTGGACGAACTGACCACCACCCCGCTGCCGCCGGACCCGACCAAGGCGGCCGGCGTCCTCGTCACCCGCCGGCTGCTGACGGCGTTCCAGGCGAAGCTGCTCCTCGTCGGCCGGTACAAAGGCTTCCGCCTCGGGCCGTACGTGCTCACCGAACTGCTGGGTCGCGGCGGCATGGGGGCGGTGTACAAGGCGGAACACGAGATCCTCCGCAAGACGGTGGCGGTGAAGGTGCTGACCGACCACAAGGACCAGCTCACCCGCGAGCGGTTCCACCGCGAGGCGCGGGCGGCGGCGGCGCTGGACCACCCGAATATCGTCCGCACGCACGACGTGGGCCGCGACGGGGACGCGCACTACCTCGTCATGGAGTATGTGGACGGGCAAACACTGGATCAAGTGGTGGCGGCCGGCGGCCCTTTGGGAGTGACGGCGGCGGCGGACGTGATCGCCCAGGCGGCGGCCGGCCTCCAGCACGCGCACGAGCGGGGGTTCCTGCACCGCGACATCAAGCCGGGCAACCTGATCCGCACGCCGGACGGGACGGTGAAGTTGCTCGACATGGGCCTGGCGCGGTCGATGGACAAGACGGACGAGTTGACCGCGCACCTGGATAAGGGGGCCATCGTCGGCACCGCCGACTACATCTCGCCCGAACAGGTGATGAACGACCCGAAGATCGACATCCGGTCGGACATTTACAGCCTGGGGGCCACCTTCTACGCCCTGCTCGCCGGCCGGCCGCTGTTCGCCGGCAGCACCGTCAGCAAGCTGGCCCAGCACCAGATGAAGGCCCCGACGCTGTCCGACCTCGGTGCCCACGTCCCCCCGGAACTGCGGGCGATCGTGGCGCGGATGATCGCCAAGAAGCCGGCCGACCGCTTCCAGACGCCGGCCGACGTGGTCGCGGCGCTGGACCCGTGGCGGAGCGGCGCGCCCCCGGTGACGCCGCGCCCCACTCGCTCCGCGCGACCCAAGTGGCCACTCTGGACGGCCGTCGGCGTGACCGCCGTTGCCATCGGCGTCGTGCTGGCCTTCGCCTTCGCCAAAGGCACCAACCCGCCGGTCGCGGGGAAGCCGGCCCCCGCGCCCGCACCGCCGGTCGCGCCGCCCGTGCTTCCGCCGGTGCCGACGGCCGACCCGGAACCGCTGTTCCGCCTGGACACTGCTTTGCTGAAGCCGTTCCGCCAGACGAAAGGGGTGGGCGACGCCGGGCTGCCGACCTCGAAGACGGGGCTGCCGAAAGGGGTCGGCTTCCTGGCATTCCGGAAAGGGGCGACGGGCGAGTTCGCGGCGGTGCGGAAGGACGGCGGAATGGTGCTGGCGGTGGCCAACAAGACGCCCGAGCTGAGCGCCCAGTTCTTCTTCCAACTGGAAGGCGAGTTGGGTGTGCGACTGGAGGATGAGGAGAAGTATCGGATGACCGTCGAGTACGCCACCGAGCCGGGGGCGAAGGCGTCGGCGGCCATCCAGACCGAGAAGTACAAGACCGTCCGGCACCTGGACCTGCCGGACACCAAGGGCGAGTGGCGGACGATGACGGCCACGTTCGTGCGGCCGGCGGACACGCCCCTCCGCGCCACCTTCGACAATCAGACGTTCACGTCCGCCGACGCGCCGGCGTGGGTCTACCTGCGGCGGTTCGAGATCGCCCCCACCCCGTGACGGCGGACGGCCCGCATCACCTTGTCCGGCACCCACTCGCCGCCCACCTCGTCCACCGCAAACCACTTGGGGGGCGAGGTGGCGTCGGCGAATATTGCCCCCGCGCGCGGCGCGAGTCGAGAGTTCTCCGCGCCCGCGCAAACTTCTCTGTCCGCCGCCGGCAATCCGCGATAACTTGGGACGAATACCCGGAAGGGGCCACGTCCGGCTCCGCCCGGAATGGAACCCCGCGATGCCCGACGCCAACGACCCGATGCCGCCGCCGATCCTCGTCCCCGCCCCGCCGCCCGGCGAGTCCGCCGACGACCGCATCCGCCGGCTGGAGGAGATGGTCGCCCGCCTGACCCAGGCGGTGGAGCCGCCGCGCGGGTACTCGCCGGCCCCGCTGGTGGCCCTCACCGCCGCCCCGGCCGACGGCGACACGCCCCGCCGCTGGTACGCGGCCATCTTCCGCGAACTGAAGCTGATCGTGCGGATGTACCTCGACCCCCGCTACCGCCTCAGCCGGGTGGCCCAGTTCGGCGTGCCGCTGGTCCTCCTCCTGATGGTGGCGAACTACTTCGTCTTCGCCTACCTGTGCTTCGGCGGCATCTGGATCATCTCGCCCATCGCCGAGCGGCTGGGCAACCTGATCCTGGCCGTCGGCGGGTACAGCATCCTGCGGAAGGAGACCGTCCGCTACCAGGCCGTGCTGGAGTACCTCGCCCGCACCGGCCGGGGGTGAGGGCCAGGGCACTTTCCCCACCCCCGCTCGCGCAGCGGCACGAAATCCGTGCTATGTGGGAATGTCGGACGTTCCGACTTTCCTCGTACCGGCGGATTCCAGTCATGGCTCGCGCGCCCAGTCCGGCCGAGTTCCTCGACGGCGTCGAGAAGAGCAAGCTGCTCGGCCCGGCCGTCGTCGAACCGTACCGCGGCTCCCTGGACAAGTATGCCACGGCCGACGAGTTGGCCGACGCGATGCTGGCCGACGCGATGCTCACCAAGTTCCAGGCGTCCCACCTGCGGCAGGGCAAGTGGCAGGGGTTCTTCCTCGGCCCGTACAAGATGCTGGACAAGCTCGGCGCGGGCGGGTCGGCCGTCGTCTACCTGGCCGAACACGTCCGCCTGAAGCAGCGGGTGGCGATCAAGGTGCTGTCCTTCCAGAAGGCGAAGGACGCCGAGGCGCTGGGGCGGTTCGAGCGGGAGGCGAAGGCGGCGGCGGCGGTGCGGCACCCCCACGTCGTCCACGCCTTCGACGTGGCGACCGAGGGGCGGCTGCACTACATGGTGATGGAGTATGTGAACGGAGTGACACTGCTGAAGCAGTTGACCGAACACGGCCGGATGCCCCCCCGGCGGATTGCCAAGCTGATGCACCAGGCCGCCCAGGGGCTGCACGCCGCGCACCAGGCCGGCATCGTCCACCGGGACGTGAAGCCGTCCAACCTGATGATCGACGCCGGCGGGGCGGTGAAGGTGATGGACCTCGGCCTGGCCCGGTACGAGGCGGACGAGACGGCGCTGACGCAGGGGAAGGCAGTTCTCGGCATCGCCGCGTACACCGCCCCGGAGCAGATGGCGGCGAACGCCGACGTGGACGCGCGGGCCGACGTGTACGCCCTCGGCGCGACGTTCCACCTGGCCGCCACCGGCAAGCGGCCGCTCGTGCTGGGCACGCCCGGCCCCGACATCGCCGCCCGGACGCCGGCCGAGGAGCCGGAGTACCGCAAGCTGATGAGCCTGATCGGACGGATGATGGCGGTTCGCCCGGAGGACCGCTACCAGTCGATGACCGACGTGGCCGCCGCGCTTTCCGTCTCCGGGTTGCTCGCCGACCCGAAAGCGAAACCGCCCGCCGCGCCAGCAGCCGAGCGACCGATCCGCCCCGCCAACCGGTCGATGGTCGAAGTGCCGAGCGCCCCGCCGATGTCAATGGCGGTGTCGCACCAGCCCGACGAAATCCCCTACGCGGTGGCAGTGGCCGACGAGCCGACGCCGGCCCACGTCACGCCGATGCCGAAGCAGCTCCGTTCGCCCGCCCCACTGCCGAAGTCGTTCGGCGAGGTGTCCCCCGTCGAGGAACCGGCCGCGGCGTTCGACTTCCGAGTCCGGGGGTTGTTCGAATCCCTCGGCCAGACAGAACCGGAACCCGAAGCCGAAGTCGCGGTCGAATCCGAACCCGTGACCGTTCGCCGCGCCGTTCCCGTCCCGAACCCGGCGGTCAAGTGGCTCGTGGCGGGGGGGACGTTCGCCGTCGTGCTGGTGACTCTGCTCCTGCTGGTCCGCTAACGGACGTCAAGCCGATCAAGAGCCGCCCGCCAGGGTGTCGCAATTGATTTTGGCACCCGTGGCTTGGTATGCTTTTCGCACACGCACTTCCCCGACCGCGAGGCACGGATGCCGACCCGGACCATCGAGTACGCGACCGACGCCGACCGCCTCGCCCTGGAGCAGGCCATCGCCTTCGTCACCGACCTCCGCCGACTCGCCCTCGACGCCCCGTCCGGCACCGTCCTGGACGCCTGCGAGGCCGTCGCCCTGACCGACGGCCGCCAGCTCCTCCGCGACTCCCTGGCCGCCGCCGTCCAGGCCCGCGCCGACGCCGCCGACGCGAAAAAAAACTAGGCCGGCAAACCCAACCGGCGTGTGGAACCCTCCAGCCGAGTGACTGTTGTGTCATTCGGGGGAGTTGCCCATGCCCAAAACCGCCCG
>JAYUFU010000114.1:0-19940 GCA_043738505.1 Fimbriiglobus sp.
GGCCGGGTTCGACGCGGCGGCCGTGGTCGAAGTGGTCGAACACCTCGACCCGCCCCGGCTGACCGCCTTCGAGCGGGTGCTGTTCGAGTTCGCCCGGCCTGCCACGGTGGTGCTGACGACGCCGAAGAGGTGCCATACATGCTGTCAGACCGGCGGCGGGGCTGCCGGGAACAGGTTGCCACAGTCCTCCATGATCTGGGCCACTTCCACGGCGGAGAGCTCTGCGGGTCCGGCCGCAAACGGCCCGGCGAGCTGGCTGGCGAAGCGGGAGGCGTGCTGCACTTGGGAGTTCCCCTTCACCATCCGCTGGCCGGCGTAGCTAACGACGCATGCCGCCCTGGCTCGCGTTATCGAGACGTAAAGCAGCCGGGCAGCTTCGAGGACGAGGCCAGGATAGGGCTGACGCCACGGCCCTGGGAATAACTCCTCCTCAAGCCCCGGGATGAAAACGGCTCTTGCGGACAGGCCCTTCGCCCCGTGCATGGTCATGATCCGGACGCGGGGCGGGAGAACGCCCTCGGCCGGGACCGGTTCCCCGATGCGCGCGTACACGGCCTCGATGACGTGAATCTGCTGCTCGTCCGTGTCGGCCCAGAGGAAGTCACGCACCTCTTCAAGCGTCATTGCCGGCGGGAGGGTGGCGATGAATTCCTGCCAAAGAGCGGCCTGGGCGGCGTTGTAGTGGGTCGTAATGATCTGACCGACCTCCGCCCCCCGCTGCTCCAGGGTGTCGGCGGATTCCCAGCTGGCGATGACGGCGCAGGTTTCTCTGGCACGGTTCACGGCGTTCAGGGTGTGCCCGGTGAAGACGCCCCCAGGTAGCGGGTCGTAGAAGACGGCGCGGAAGTTCAGGTTCGTCCCGAGCACCGCGTCGAACACCGCCACGCAGCGGGTGACCGCCACCCCCCGCCTCAGACAGAGCAGGGCGCGGTGCGAAATGTAGTCGTCCTGATTGCAGACGATCCGCAGCAAAGCCAGGGCGAGTCGCCCGGTCTCGGTATCCCGGAAGCCGACCTCCCGCGGGTGTTCGGCCGATACCCCGGCTGCGGTAAGTTCATCCATCAGCGGTTGGGAGATCGCACGCTGGTTGCACAGCAGAATGAGGATTTCGCGGTGCGGCATCCCCGCGTCGATGAGAGCCCGACACGAGGCGGCGATGGCGCGGGCCTCCGCAACCGCAGAGGGAAACCGCCAGCGGAGCACCGTCCCTTCAACGGGCGGGGCGGACGCCGCGTACAAAGAGACGGGGCGTTTCGGGATGCGGTTTGGCCCAGGGTTCGCAGCGATTAGGGCGGTACTCGCGGCCAGCACGCGGGGTGTGCACCTAAAGCAGTCGCTCAGAGCGTGTATCCCCGAGCCGGGATAGGTCAGGTGGAAGTTCTGGATTCCCGATGGGGAGGCGAACCGGAACGAGTAGACGCTCTGGTCGTCGTCCCCGGCCACGAACACCTTCGCGCCCTGCTCGATCAAATGGTTCACGAACCTGAGGTCGAGAGGGTTTAGGTCCTGGAACTCGTCGACGATAAGGTGCTGGATTCCGAGCCTCTGAACCACGTCGAGTAGGCCCGCCTCCATCCGCTCGACGCAGAGTCGGATGATCTCGCCGGGCAGGACGCAGGCGTAGGTCTGGGTGCGGGGGCCGTGGTAGGCGATGAAGTTGTCGCGTTCAGCAGCTGTGATTGGGGGGTCCGGCGGGAGGTAGTTCGCCGGCTCCCATTCGCCGGTGCTCCAGAACGCCTCGCGGTCGCGGCGGATATCCTCCCGCCGCTTCTTCCCGAGGTCGTGGACGTGGTCGAACTCTTCATCGAAGATGTGCTCGAGTTCCCAGTCGTCGAGAACCATCGGGGCGACCGGGTACGCGTTGAGCTGTCCGTCCACGGCCAGGGCGCGGAGGGCGAGCGAGTGGAGCGTGGTCACGGGGACGTCGTCGATGTTCTCGTAACCGAGTTCGGTCACGTACCGATGCACTCGGTTACGCAGGTCCTGGGCGGATGCCCGGGTAAAGGAGACGGCGTAAATTGTCTTGGGTTCTTTCCCTTCCCTGATAAGCCAGCGGATTCGCTCTTCAATCGAGGCCGACTTCCCCGTCCCTGGTCCGGCGACAAGCCGAACCGTCTTGAGCGGCGGCGTTCTGAACCGTCTCGGCGGTCGCGATCTGAGCTGGTGTGATAGGCATCAGCCGAGTCTCCTTTCCAGCCCGATCCGCTCTAGCAGAGAATCGCCCGTAATGTTCACGGGAGAATGGGACCGAGGCTAGCAGTGTTCCAAAGAATTTACTGGCCTTTTTGCTCTAGGCAATGCCTGATCGAGAAGGGGCCGACAACTGACGCTGCCGGGCGGGACGCGGACGCCGCCCGTCAGCGGTTCGGCGTGCTGGAAGGCGAGGCCGGCATCGTCGTCACCCGCGCTGGCCGGTCGCCTCGCTCGCCGACCTGAAGCTGGCCCCGTTCCACTTGCTCGCGTCCGAGGGCCGGGTTCACGCGGACAAGCCGCACACCTGGCACTTGGACACGCTGGCGACTCTCTGCCGCGCCGACCCGGAATTGCTCCTGGCGACGGACAGCGCGACGGTGGACGTGACCGATGCGGCGAGCGTGGCGGCCGGCGTCGCCTGGTGGACCGACCTGACCGGCCGCGGCGGTGAGGGGATGGTGGTGAAGCCGCTCGACTTCGTCGCGCGGGGGAAGAAGGGACTGGTGCAACCGGCGGTCAAGTGCCGGGGGCCGGAGTACCTGCGGCTCATCTACGGCCCGGACTACGACGCCGACGCCAACCTGACCCGGCTACGGAGTCGCGGGCTGACGGGCAAGCGGTCGCTGGCGCTGGGCGAGTTCGCCCTGGGTATCGAAGGACTGGAGCGGTTCGTCCGCCGCGAGCCGCTCCGCCGCGTGCACGAGTGCGCGTTCGCCGTCCTCGCCCTGGAGAGCGAGCCCGTCGATCCCCGCCTGTGACCGGCCATCCCACCGGCCGGCGTTCGGTCTCGCGGGCCGTGTACCGGGAGGGCGTCCTCCGGCGCGATCTCGAGCGCCCAGTCCACCCGGTATCCGGCGCACGCAGGAGCGAACACGTTCGGGCAGAAAATGACAGAGCCGACGGAACCCTTCGTTGGAAAAGGGTTCCGTCGGCTCGCGTCCGCCCGTGCCAATTCTCGCACGGACGACCAAATGACCCTGCGGGGATTCGATACCCCCGACGGATTACCTGCGAATCCTAGCACATCCGAGATTGCGCCAACCCCGGCGGCGCAGAATCCGGCGCACGCCCCCGAACCCGACCCGCTGAGCGCGTTTGTGGCGTCCCTCACCGCTGACCAGAAGGCCAAACTCGCCGCGTTGTTGACTGGTGGGAAACCGCCCGAATAAGCTCGGTCCTGTTCGTTCCGCTACAGTGCTGTCATGTTCTGTGCGACTTTGGTATAACGGTAAGCGGCAGAGACCACTTGGTTTAGCGGAACCCCACCCGTGCCGCGCATCTTCGACAACATCGAGCAACGACTTCTCCCCGCGCTCCGTGAAACGCTGACTCGTTCAGAGCGAGCCGACTTTTGCGTCGGTTACTTCAACCTCCGCGGTTGGAAGCTGATCGACGAGTTGATCGAACAATGGGCTGGCGGATCAGGGCAGTGCTGCCGGTTACTCGTGGGGATGCAGCGGCTACCGAAGGACGACCTCCAAGACGCTTTGTCGCCGATCCACGACGACGACGGCATCGACAACGCCGGGGCCATCCGGCTGAAGAACAAGCTCGCGAAAGAGTTCCGCGACCAACTCATGATCGGGGTGCCGACCGACACCGACGAAGCCGGGCTTCGGCGGTTGTCCCGGCAACTCCGGGACAAGAAGGTCGTCGTCAAGCTGTTCCTCCGACACCAACTTCACGCGAAACTCTACTTGGCCTTCCGCAACGACCCCAACAGTCCGACCGTCGCGTTCCTCGGCAGCAGCAACCTGACGTTCTCGGGGTTAGGGAACCAGGGCGAGTTGAACATCGATGTACTTGACCACGACGCTTGTGCGAAGCTGGCCCGCTGGTTCGAGGAGCGATGGGACGACAAGTGGTGCATCGACATCTCGAAGGAGTTGCAGGAGATCATCGACGAGAGTTGGGCGCGGGAAACCCCACTCCCGCCGTACCACGTCTACCTGAAAATCGCTTACCACTTGTCGCACGAGGCACGAGCCGGCCTCGCCGAGTTCAAGTTGCCGAAAGACTTTGAAGGCAAGTTGTTCGAGTTCCAGGCGGCAGCGGTGAAGATCGCCGCCCGGCACCTCCACAAGCGCGGTGGTGTCCTGATCGGCGATGTCGTCGGACTTGGCAAGACCCTAATGGCCACGGCCGTGGCGCGAATCTTCGAGGACGATCACGACCTCGAGACCCTCATCATCTGCCCGAAAAACCTGGTCGAGATGTGGGATGGATACCGCACCGCGTACCGAATGCGCGGCCGAGTGCTGTCCGTCAGTCGCGTCACCGAGGAGTTGCCGAAACTCCGCCCTTACCGCGTCGTACTGATCGACGAAAGCCACAACCTTCGGAACCGCGAGGGCGCACGCTACAAGGCCATCGCCGAGTACATCCGCGTCTGCAACAGCAAGGTGATTCTCCTCTCGGCGACGCCGTACAACAAGACGTACTCCGACCTGTCGAACCAGTTGCGCTTGTTCGTACCGGACGACCGCGACATCGGCATCCGGCCGGAAGCGCTCCTCAAGGTGATCGGGGAAACCGAGTTCATCCGCCGGCACCAGTGCGGCGTTCGTACCCTCGCCGGGTTCGACAAGAGCGAGTTCGCCGACGACTGGCGGGAGTTGATGCGGCTCTACCTTGTCCGCCGGACCCGTGGATTCATTCAGCAGCACTACGCGACGACCGACGAAACGACCGGGCGGAAGTTCCTGACCTTCGCCGACGGGCAGCGAACGTACTTCCCGGTTCGGGTGCCGAAGACGCTCGCCTTCCCCATCGACGCCAGCGACCCCAACGACCAGTACGCCCACCTGTTCGCGCCGAAAGTGGTGGCCCGCGTCAACCGTCTCAAGTTGCCCCGTTACGGCTTGGCGAACTACATCCACGAAGACCCGAAGTCGCCGCCCACCGCCGCCGAGGGGAAGGTCATCGCCGACCTTTCGCGGGCCGGCCACCGGCTGAAAGGCTTCTGCCGCACGAACCTGTTCAAGCGATTGGAGAGCAGCGGCTTCGCCTTCGTGCAGTCCGTCGAAAGGCATGTCCTGCGGAACTTCGTCTCGCTGCACGCGCTGGAAAACGGGTTGCCCGTCCCCATCGGCACTCAGGACGCCGACCTCCTCGACACCCGCGTCACCGACAACGAAGATGCCTTGTTCTCGGCGGACGACGACGGCGATGACGCCACACCCCGGCACCTCCTCACCGAGGAACAGTTCCGCACGCGAGCGGCCGAGGTGTACGACCTGTACTCGAAGAGCTATCAGAAGCGATTCCGCTGGCTGACCGCCAACCGCTTCCTGCCGCAACTCGCCACCGACCTCCGCGCCGACGGCAAGTCGCTCCTCAAGGTGCTGGAAGCTTGCGGCGAGTGGAACCCCGCCACCGATGGCAAACTTTCTCGGTTGGTCGAACTGCTTTCCGCGACGCACGCCAATCAGAAGGTGCTGATCTTCACCCAGTTTGCCGACACCGTGGAGTACCTCGTCCGCGAGCTGAAAACCGCGGGCGTCAACCGCGTGGCGGGTGTCACCGGGGCGACGGCCAACCCCACCCGGCTCGTCAACCGGTTCAGCCCGGTCAGCAACGGCAAGCGGGCCGATGTCTCGCCCGACGACGAACTCCGCGTTCTCGTCGCCACTGACATCCTCAGCGAAGGCCAGAACCTCCAAGACGCCGCTGTGGTGGTGAACTTCGATCTGCCGTGGGCCATCATCCGGCTCATCCAGCGGGCCGGGCGGGTGGACCGCATCGGACAACTCGCCGAGACGATCCTCTGCTATACCTTCCTGCCGGCCGACGGTGTGGAACGGGTTATCCAACTCCGCGCCCGCGTCAGCCAGCGGCTGAAGGAGAACGCCGAGGTGGTGGGGACCGATGAGGCGTTCTTCGAGGACGAAACGGCCATCCAGGCGCTCCGCGACCTGTTCACCGAAAAGGCCGGCGTACTGGACGGGGACGACGACATCGAGGTCGATCTCGGCTCCCGCGCGTGGCAGATTTGGAAGAATGCCACCGACGCCGACCCGAGGCTGGCGCAAGTCATCCCGAACCTGCCGGATGTCATCTACTCGGCCCAGCCGCACAGCCCCACCCCCGACCAGCCCGAAGGAGTTCTCGCCTTCGTCCGCACATCTGAAGGGACCGACGCACTGGCCTGGCTGGGCCGGGACGGGAAGGTCGTCACCGAATCGCAATTCGCCATCCTGAAGGCCGCCGAGTGCGCGCCGGACACGCCCGCCGCCTCCAAGTTGCCGGAACACCACTCGCTGGTGGCCCAGGCTGTCCGGATGATCGCTACCGAGGACAGGACCGTCGGCGGGCAACTCGGCCGGCCGTCCGGGGCGCGGTTCCGCACCTACGAACGGCTCAAGCGGTACGCCGACGGCATCAAGGGAACACTGTTCGACACGCCGCAAATTCGCAAGGTGATCGAGGACATCTACAACTACCCGCTGAAGCAGGCCGCCGCCGACACCCTCAACCGCCTGCTCCGCGCCGGCATCGACGACCCGGACCTTCTCACCCGCGTGCAAGACCTCCGCGAGGACGGCCGGTTGTCGATCATCGAGGAAGGGGACGACTCGCTCGAACCGAAACTCATCTGCTCGCTCGGTCTCGTGAAATCGACCGGAGGTGCGAAATGAACCTCAGCGTTCCCCGCGTCAAGCACTACCTCCACAACGGCACGCTGGCCAAATTGTTCACCGAGGAACTCGGCTGGGACAAGCACGCCGCCACGCTTCCGGTCCCCGTCGGCGGTCACACGTTCACCCTGACGGCGCTGGCGGAGAAGCGCGGTGTCGTGGTGTACGAGTGCCCGCCGGACGCCAACGGCCATATTCCGGATTACGCCACCCGCCGGGCCATCGAGAAGGAGGCGACGAAGGCCGCGTTCGAACACCTGCTCATCTTCGTCGACCGAGACAAGGCCACGCAAATCTGGCAGTGGGTGGCGCGAAACCCCGGCCAACCGGCCGCTTATCGGGAAGTCCGCTGGCATCGGGGCCAGAGCGGGGATGCGCTCGTTCAGAAGCTCGCCGCCATCACCATTCCGCTGTCGGATGAGGAAGCCCTCGGCCTGACCGGCACCGTCACGCGGCTCCGGGACGCCTTCGACCGCGACAAGGTGACGAAGAAGTTCTTCGAGCAGTTCAAAGCCGAACACGCGCGGTTCCTCGACTTCCTCGCCGGCATCGACGGCGTGAAGGACCGCGAGTGGTACGCCTCGCTCATGCTCAACCGGCTCATGTTCGTCTACTTCATCCAGAAGAAGGGGTTCCTCGACGGCGACATCCACTACCTGCGGACCAAGCTCGACGCCGTGAAAGCCAAGAAGGGCAAGGGGAAGTTCCACACTTTCTACCGCGTCTTCCTGCGGGCGCTGTTCCACGACGGGTTCGGCAAGCAGAAGCCGCGGAAGCTGGACGCCGACCTCGCCACGCTACTCGGCGAGGTGCCGTACCTGAACGGCGGCCTGTTCGAGGTCCACCAACTCGAAGCCGACAACCCCGCCATCGAAATCCCCGACGAGGCGTTCGACCGGCTGTTCGCTTTCTTCGACAGGTACGAGTGGCACCTGGACAGCCGCCCGCTGGCCGCCGGCAACGAGATCAACCCGGACGTGCTGGGGTACATCTTCGAGAAGTACATCAACCAGAAGCAGATGGGCGCGTACTACACGAAAGAGGACATCACCGACTACATCGGCAAGAACACCCTCATCCCCCGCCTGTTCGACATGGCGAAGGCCGCGTGCGAGATCGCCTTCGCCCCCGGTTCCGTCCTCTGGAAGCTGCTCGCCGACAACCCCGACCGCTACCTCTACCCGGCGGTGACGCACGGCGTCCTCGACGCGGACGGGAACGTCCTCCCGCTGCCGGCGGAGATCGAAGCCGGCATCGCGGACGTGAGCCGGCGCGGGAAGTGGAACCGCGCGGCCCCGGAGCCGTTCGCGCTGCCGACCGAGACCTGGCGCGAACACATCGCCCGTCGCCAGCGGTGCTTAGAGTTGCGGGCGAAGCTCCGCGCCGGCGAAATCGTCAGCGTCAACGACCTCATCACGTTCAACCTGGACATCCGCCTCTTCGCCCAACACGCCATTGAAACGTGCGAGGGGCCGGACCTGCTCCGCGCGTTCTACGAGGCCGTCACGTCCGTCACCGTCCTCGACCCGACGTGCGGGTCCGGCGCGTTCCTGTTCGCCGCCCTGAACATCCTCCAGCCGCTGTACGACGCCTGCCTCGTCCGCATGGCCAACTTCGTGGCCGACGCCGACGCGCTGGGCAAGCCGTCGCCGAAGACGTTCGACGACTTCCGCGCCACCCTGACGGACGCCGACAGCCACCCCAGCCGCGAATACTTCGTGCTGAAGTCGGTCGTCGTGCGGAACCTGTACGGCGTGGACCTGATGCCCGAGGCGGTGGAGATCTGCAAGCTACGGCTGTTCCTGAAGCTGGTGGCGCAGGTGGACCGCGCCGACCAGCTCGAGCCGCTGCCCGACATCGACTTCAACATCCGCCCCGGCAACACCCTCGTCGGCTTCGCCACCCTCGCCGACGTGCGGAAGGCGTGGGCCGGCAAACTCGACTTCGACGGCGAAGTGGACGCCATCGAGAAGACCGCCACCGCCCTCGCCCGCCGCTTCAAGCTGTTCCGCGACTACCAGACCAGCCTGCAATCCGGACTGATGACCGTCGGGAATGTCACCAAGGACGAGTTGCGGGTCGGCTTGGCCGACCTCCGCTGGCGACTCGACTGCGGGTTGGCGAAGGTGTACGACATCGACCCGGACCACGCCGCCAAGTTCGCCGCGTGGCGGGCGAGCCACCAGCCGTTCCACTGGTTCGCCGAGTTCCACGCCATCCTGTCCGCCGGCGGCTTCGACGTGGTCATCGGCAACCCGCCGTGGAAGGAGTACGCGGCGGTGAGGAAGGAGTACACCGTCCGCGGATACGCCACCGAGTCTTGCGGCAACCTGCACGGCATCTGCACAGAGCGTTCTCTCGGTCTGCAGACGGCTCACGGCCGGTTGAGCTTCATCGTCCAGTTGCCGCTCACCTGCTCCTCGCGGATGGACTCGGTGAGGAAGCAATTACTGGCGAAAAGTTCCACACTTCACGTCATCACCTTCGACGACCGACCGGGGAAACTGTTCGAGGGATTGCAGAATTGCCGGAGTGTGGTTTTCGCCAGCGAGGGGGGCAAGGCCGAGTCGCCCAGTCTGTTCGTCACCAGATACCAGCGGTGGGAGACGGGGAGTCGGGAACTGCTCTTTCCCTTGTTTCACTTCTCGCCATCCGCCGACGCAATTCTGTTCGTGGGCTTTTTCCCGAAGTACGATTCTGCGGTTCAAGTCTCGGCGTTCCGCAAGCTCCTTGCGAAATCGACGACGACCATAGGCGGGCTTGCATCGGAGCGCGTTACCACGCCGTTTGTCTTCTATCAGGAAGCAACTCGGTATTGGAACAAGGCAACGATTGGGTTGCCGTACTACTCGAAGGACGGAGTGGTCGGGGCACCGGCGCATGGCCGGTACGTCTACTGTGCGAAGGCCGGCGAAGCGGCGGCCGTTTCCGCGATCCTGAACAGCAGCCTCTTCTACGCCTACTTCATCGCCTACGGCGACTGCTTCCACTTGAGCGACACGCTCGTGACCAAGTTCCCGGTCCCGAAAGACATCCTCGCCGATGGTCGGCTTTCGGACCTCGGGCGGAAACTCCAGAAGTCGTTGACCGACAACGCGGCCAACAAGATCATCGAGACTCGCGACGGCTCGCGGATCGAGTACGCCGAGTTCCGCGCCGGGGAGTCCAAGCCGATCCTCGACGACATCGACCGGGTGCTGGCGGACCACTACGGGTTCACGGCGGAGGAGTTGGACTTCATCCTGAACTACGACATCAAGTACCGCCTCGGGGCGGACGAGTCCGGGGAAGGCGACGACGAAGTTTGACTACCGACATGGGCGCGGCGGAACCGAGTGAATACCCTATTCTCCCGCGCCCGATTCTCGGAGTCCTCCCATGACCGCGACCGCCACTGCCACCGACCGCTGGCTCACCTGCCGCGTGGACAAAGGGATGTTCAGCGACGAACGGGCCGTGACGTATCCGGCTGTCGGCGAGGTGCTGGTGTCGGTGTTCGTGCCGGCGGACGCAGTGCGCGGCCCGCAAAGCGGACTCGGCAAGGTCCGCGTGAGGGTGGTGCGCCACGAGAGCACGACCGTCGCCATTCTCCCCACGGACTACGGCGAACCCGTCGCCGTAGCGGACACCGACCTCTCGGACGCACCATGATCCTTTCCAACGTCGCGATCCACCGGGCGATTGACGAGGGCCGTCTGGTCATCTCGCCGGAACCGCTGCCGCGCCTCCCGGCGAAGGGCGTGAAGTGCCCGTACCAGACGACGGCGGTGGACCTCCGGTTGGGGCATGAGATCTCCTTCTTCAAGGACGGGCTGGCGTTCGACATCAACTTGAACCGGGGCAGCTTCGCCGACATGTTCGTGGCGAACTCGGAGACGGAGAAGCTCGCGCCGAAGCGCCCCTTCGTTCTGGAACCGAACAAGCTGGTATTGGGTAAGACGCTGGAACGCATCGCGCTGCCGCTCCAACCGGAGGGGAAGGTGTCACTGGCCGCGCGGGTGGAGGGGAAAAGCTCCTACGCCCGCTGCGGGTTGCTGGTCCACTTCACCGCGCCGACCATTCACGCCGGGTTCTCCGGCACGATCACGCTCGAACTGATCAATCTCGGGCCGTGTCCCATCTCCCTGTACCCCGAGACGCCAATCTGCCAGTTGATCTTGGAAGAGGTGGCTGGGGTGCCGGTGCCGAACGACAGCCAGTTCCAAGGCCAGACCACTCCCGGCGGGAAAGTCCAATGACGCACCGCATCACCCCGGACGCGGCCGACCGCACGCGGCAAATCCTCGAAGACTTGGAGGCGGTGCGGGAGAACCTGCTCGCCCTGTCGGACGACATCTGGCGGTCCATCGACCACAACGACCCGGACGCCCTGGACGAAGGGGTCGAGTTCAAGCGGGCGTTCAACGCCAAGTCCGCCGCGTTCGACACCACCGCGACCGCGCTGTCGGCGCTGGTGCAGCAGTACACGCAGGTGAACTTGGAAGCCAGCGAATCGACCGGCACCGGGGACCGCACCACCAACGACCGCATCATCGCCGAGTTGGACCGCGAGACCCCGCACAGCCTCGACGAGGACTTCACCTTCAAGCGGCCGCACGGCTTCATCCTCGACGGGCAAGCGGTCAGCGGTATTACCACCTGGAAGCGGATGTACGAACTGATCTGCCTGCACCTGCACCAGCGCGACACGGCCAAGTTCCTGGCGCTGCCGACGAACCCGGATTACATCTCGTCGCGCGGGAACCCGAGCTTCTCCACGAAGTCGAGCGAACTGCGGTTGGCGACGCCGATTGCCGGCGGGGTGTCCGCCGAGATCAACCTCTCGGCGAACATGATCCGCGACCTGCTCCGCCGGTTGCTGGCCACGTTCGGCATCCCGACGGCGAACCTCCGCATCTACCTCCGCCAGGACCGCGACGCCGGGAGGGCGACCGATGGACCTTGATACCCTTCGCCGACTTGTGGCCGAAGTCCGCGAGCGGCGGTTCGAGTCGGACGCGATAGAGGTGAAGGCCGCTCACCATCGCAAAGAGACGCCGAAGGTTACGGATTCCCTCGTCGCGTTCGCCAACCGGACAGGTGGGGGAGTCATCCTGTTCGGGTTGGATGAGGACAAAGGCTTTGAACTCGTCGGTGTCGGAAACTGCCAGCAAGCGCAAATGGATGTCGCCAATTGGGCGAGGGATGTCTGCGTCCCGCCGGTAACGGTCGAGTTCACCGTGGACGAAATCGAAGGCAAGCCGGTCTTGGCCATCGAAGTCCAAGAGATTCCGACCGCGTTGAAGCCTTGTTACGACAAGAACAAGGGGTTGCGCGGTGGCGGAGGCGCGTACATCCGCGTCGGCGGAACTGACCGAGCGATGACGGACTACGAAATCTTCGGCTACATCAGTTCGAGGGGACAACCGAAGGCCGACGAAGACCCGGTTGCGGAAGCGAAGGTGTCCGATCTGGATGGGTCGGCACTGGACGGTTACTTGGCCCAATTCCGACAGACCCGACCCCGTGCCTTGGACTCAAGCGGCGATAGGGACGAGCAGTTGGTCCGGTTGCATATCCTCTGCCGTTCCGGGGATCGCCTCTGTCCCACCGTCGCCGGGTTGGTGGCGTTCGGGAAGTACCCACAGGAATTCTTCCCGCAGTTGCGCATCAACTACGTCCAGTTCTACGGGACGACCGAGGAGGAGCCGGCCCCCGGCGGCGCTCGGTTCCTCGACAACCGCACCTTCGAGGGGTCGATTCCGGCCATGCTGGAGGATGTCGAGAAGTACATCCTCGCCGGCCTGCGAAAGGCGTCGCTGATCGACGGGATGTTCCGCCGCGACATCCCGGAATACCCCCAGGTCGCCATCCGCGAGGTGCTGGCGAACGCGATGGCCCACCGCGACTACAGCACTCACGTTCGCGGGACGACCATCGACGTGAAGCTGTTCGCGGATCGGCTGGAAGTGCGCAGTCCCGGCGGTCTGCATGGGAACGTCACCCTCGACAACATCGAAGAAGAACACACGACCCGGAACGCGCGGCTGATGCGCATCCTGGAAGACATCCGCGTCGTCGAGAATCGCGGCAGTGGCATCAAGGCGATGGTGGGAGCGCTCCGCGCGGCCAACCTCGAACCGCCTTCGTTTGACGACCGGCGAGCGTCCTTCCTCGTGACGTTCCGCAATCACACACTGATGAACCCCGATGGCGTTCGGTGGCTCAACCAGTATGCAATTCGGCCGCTCAACGACCGGCAGCGAGTGGCGCTCGTCTATCTGCGACAACATGACCGCATCGGGAACGCTGACTACCGCAGGTTGAACCGTGTCGATCCCCTTGTGGCTGGCCAAGAACTCCGTGGGCTGGTCGAGGAAGGCCTGACCGTCAGTGAAGGCGTTGGCCGCGGAACGCACTATCGCCTTGCGGTTCCGAAGTTGGTCGAGGAAACGCCCGCGCCCGTGAACGATGACGAGAGAATTCTCGCCTATGTAGCCGAACACGGCTCGATCACGAATTCCCAGTGCCGTGACTTGCTCGGCGTGAACGACGAACGAGCGCGTTACCTCCTGACGGGCCTTGCGGACGCCAACCGATTGAAAGCTGACGGCAAAGGGCGATGGCGTAAGTATTTGCCGTTGTGATCCTTGTGCCTATCCGGAATCCTATCCGGACTTTTTCCGGATAGGATTCCGGATAGGGGAGCGTTCGATCGGGTTCGTCGTCAACCGTGTCACCATCTTGGAACCACCAGTCCGGCACGAGGTCCGCCAGTCGTTCGCGGAGCCGAATCAACCCCTTCGCTTCCAACTGGCGGATGCGCTCGCTGGTGAGGCCTGCGGTGATGCCGATGTCGTTTAAGGTTTCCTCTTCACAGCCGATGCCGAACCGCCGACGGATGACCTCGGCGTATCGAGGATGCAGCCGCTCCACGGCCGAGCGGACGCCATCGGAGCGGCGGTGAGTGCGGCGCGGAAGCGTGTGGACGCGCTCACGCAGGCGGTGCTGGCGAAGGCGTTCCGGGGGGAACTGGTGCCGACCGAGGCCGAACTCGCCCGCCGCGAGAACCGCCCCTACGAACCCGCCGCCGACCTGCTCGCCCGCGTCCGCGCCGCGGCCACCAACGCCGCCGCCAAGCCGACCCGCCCCCGCAAGCCGAAGGGCACGGTGGCATAATAGCCATAAACTATTGTATTGTCATGATTGTTCGTTCAAATCAAAACCGCTTGACAAGTTTTCCACCTTCCCGTTCACCAAGTGTCCTGGGTGGCTCAGTGAGCCACTACCGAACCGTACCCTATTTATCCCAAATGGCTCACGAAAAAGAGTTCCGCAGTTGGGAACAATCACTTAGCCCCACCTCTCCCATCTGAGACGATGCGGGATCACCGAAGATGAGCTGAGTGAAGACTTTGCGCCGGCGAAAGCCCCTCATCCGGTTCCGCAGTACCCGCCTCTTTTCAGCGGGGAAGGCTGGAAAACCGACACCGGCATAGTTCCAAAATACTTTCGTAACAATGTCTAACCGTCCCCCTTTTCTGCCAGGGTGGCTCAGTGAGCCACCCTGGCTCAGTGAGCCACTCCCGTCGCCGTCGGGATTTTTCTTTTTTTCTCCCGTGTTCCCCTCTGCAATGATCTGGTCGCATCTCACCGGTACCGGGTGGCACTGTCGCCGCCCGACACCGAGGGCCAGGCCATGCACGCACCCGCCACGACCGGGGAGTTCTTGTCCCCGCGCGAAGTCGAACAGTTCGCCAAGATGAGTTACGCCACCCTGAAGCGCCGGCACAAGGAGGGGCATGACACCGGCCTCCGCAAGCGCGGTCGCCGGGTGGTGTTCCACGTCGAGACGCTCCGTCAGTTCCTCACCGCCAAACTCGCCCCGAACTGAACTCACACCAGCCTCGTCGGGCGGACGCCAGGAAACGCGAGCGGGTCGAACTTTCACGCGAACGGTTCGGCCCGTCTCGGAGTCGCACGCCCATCGCCCGGCGGCAGGACACACGGCGACGGATCCAAGGCCCCGAGTTTCCAGGAACTTTTGCGACGGCAAAAGTCCCCCTTCGCCGAGGAACCGCGATGCCGACTAAGCCCAAACCAGCGCCGCGCGGGACCGAGACGGCCGCCGAAATTCGACCGGTGATGGCCGCCTACCGGCCGTTCCCCGTCCACTGCCTGCCGCCGGCGGTGAAGGAGTTCGTCGCGTCGGTGGCCGCCACCGTCGGGTGCGACCCGTGCTTCGCCGCCCTGCCCGCGCTAGCGCTGGTCGGCGCGGCCGTCGGCGGGGCGCTGGTGGTGCGGCCGAAACGCAGTTGGAACGAGGTGCCGATCCTGTGGGCCGTCGTCGTCGGCGACTCCGGCACCGCCAAGTCGCCCGCCGCCGACCCGGTGTCGGCCATCGCCCACGGCATCGAGGACACGCTCGAAGACGAATTCACCCGTGCCCTGGCGCAGTACCGGCAAGCGGTGGCCGCGTTCGAGGAACGGGAGGAAAGCAAACAAGCCGGCGACGGCATCGACGCCCCAACCCGGCCGGTGCCACCGGTGCGGGAATACTTCACCGCCGACGACGTGACCATCGAGCGGCTCATCGAGAACCTCCGCACCTCCCCGCGCGGCCTGTTCCAGTTGTCCGACGAGCTGGCCAACTGGTTCGGCGGGTTCGCCCGCTACAAGGGGAAAGGCGGTGGCAGCGACTCGGCCAAATGGCTGGGCATGTTCGACGGCCGGTCGGTCAGTTACCAGAGGAAGACGGCGAACCCCGGCAGCCCGCGCGACGTGCGGGTGAAGCGGGCCATCGTGTCCGTGTCCGGCGGCATCCAGCCGGGCATCCTGTCCGAGGCGCTGAACAACCCGGCGTACCTGAACTCCGGACTCGCCGCCCGGCTGGTGTTCGCCATGCCGCCCAAACAGTGCGTGCGGTGGACCGACACCGAGCCGGACCAGGACGCCGAGCAGCGATTCCACAAGGTGGTTCATGCTCTGCGGGGACTGCCGTTCGACTCGCAATCGAGTCCGCCGTGGGTGGGATTGGACGCGATGGCACGGGCCGCGTTCACCCGGTTTCACGACGACATGGCGGAGACGGCTGAGGGGCACGACGGCGGGGGGATGGCCGCTGCCGTGCCGAAGTTGGTCCGCATCGGCCTTCGGCTGGCGATGATCCACCACTGCGCGACCGAGGCGGATGCCGACCGCGACCCCGGCAAGGACAGCATCTCGGAAACCTCGATGCTCGCCGGAGTCGAGTTGGCCAGGTGGTTCGAGACGGAGGCGGAACGGGTGTACGCCATGCTGTCGGAGAAGCCGGAGGACCGGGCGGCGCGCACGCTCGCCGAGTGGGTGAAGCGGAAGGCAGGGCGGGCGACGCCCCGCGACCTGCAACGGAGCAGCCGCAAGTACGCGACGACGGACGCGGCCGAAGCCGCCCTCGACGCGCTCGTCACCGCCGGCATCGGACTGTGGGAGGAACTTGCGCCGCCGAAGTCCGGCGGGTGGGGCGGGCGGGTGTTCGTCCTCGGCCCGACACCCTCGGCCGACGGCCGACACTCGCCGACACACGACGCCGAGGCGGACCCCGAACCCGGCGTCCCCCCCGCCGACACACGCACCGACGCCGACCTCGAAACCCCGGAGTTTCCAGGGGACTGCGAGCGAGAGTCGGCGAGTGTCGGCCGTCGGCACGAGACCGCCGAGCCGACCCCGCCACCGGAATCGGCCACCCCGCCACCGGAGCAAGTGTCGGACGCGCCCCCGGCCGGCAAGGTCCGTCGCCGCGCCAACCCGAACCGTGGCGTCGGCGGGAAAGGCGGTGGCCGATGACCGCCAAGAAACTGCTCGACGCGCTCACCGTGGTCGGGTGCGTGCCGACAATCGACGGGCCGGACGTGATGTTCGACCGCGACCCGCCGCCCGAGTTGGACCGCTACCTCGACGTGCTGCTGACCGGCGTGCGGGCGCTGCTGATTGGCAGGCGGTGGTACGGCATCGACTGTGCCACCGGCCGCACGGTCGGGCCGCACCCACTCCGCACTCACGGCCCGCTCGCCCTCGGGTGCCTGGACCCGGCCGCCAAACTGCCCCGCAACGCCGGGCTGCTCACCGTCGAGAACGGGAAGGCGGAGCCGTGGGACCGCCTTCCGCCGTTCGCCGTGGAGGACTGGCCCGACTGCTTCGAGCCGGAACCGTGATTGCGTCGCGCGCCGACACCCCGTAACCTCACACCCGCTTCACCGCGAGGAACACGAACATGGCCAGCATCTCCACCGACCCCGCCGGGAATGTCCGCGTCCAGTTCCACGCCGCCGACCGCAAGCGGAAGACGATCCGCCTCGGCAAGGTGCCCAAGAAGACCGCCGAAGCCGTCCGCCTGCGCGTCGAGCACCTGGTGAACGCCCTGCTCACCGGCACGCCCGTGGACCCACAAACGGCCGCGTGGGTGGCTGGCATCGGCGACGACCTGGCCGCCAAACTCGCCGCCGTCGGGTTGATTCCCGAAAGGCCGAAGGCGGTGACGCTGGCCGGGTTACTGAAGCAGTACGGCGACGTGAAGGAAGCCGGCAACAAGCCGGGCACGAAGACGAACCACCGCACCATCACGAACGACCTGACGCGGTTCTTCACCCCGAATACCGATCCGAAGGCGCTCACCGAGGGCGACGCCAAGCGGTTCCTCGAACACCTGCGGACGCGGGGGCTGGCCGCGTATACCATCGCCCGCCGCATCCGTCGGGCGCGGTCGATCTTCGGGTTCGCGGTCAAGGCGAAACTCATCCCCGCCGACCCGTTCGTCGGGATGAGGGTGCCCGCCACGCTGCCGGAAGACCGCAAGGCCTACGTCCCACCGGCCGACGCCGAGAAGTTGCTCGCCGTGGCCAACCCGACGTGGCGGACGATCACCGCGTTGGCCCGGTTCGCCGGCATGCGGTGTCCGAGTGAAGTGTTCCGGCTGCGGTGGGAGGACGTGGACTTCGCCGCCGGCCGGATGACCGTTCCGAACGTGAAGACGGCCGGGCAGACGGGGAAGCCGTACCGCGTGTGTCCGCTGTTCGCCGCGCTCCGCCAGCACCTCGAAGACGCTCACGAGTTGGCCGCGCCGGGCACCGTGTACGTCGTCAGTGGCACCCTCGGCGACAGCATCCGGGCGAAGATGGAAGGGCCGAACGGGTCGAACGATGCCAACGTGGGCACGACGTTCCGGAAGCTCATCAAGCGGGCCGGCCTGACCCCGTGGCCGAGATTGTTCAACACGCTACGGTCGTCGTGCGAAACCGACCTGCTCGAATCGTTCCCCATCTCCGCCGTCGTGGACTGGCTCGGCCACTCCGCCGCCATCGCCCTGAAGCACTACGCTCGCGTCCCCGACCACCTGTTCGAGCGGGCCGCGCGGGGCAGCGCAGAAAGCGGCGCACGCGCGGCGCAGAATCCGGCGCACGCAGGAGCGAACACGTTCGCGCAGAAAATGACAGAGCCGACGCAACCCCTTGCTGGTGAAGGAGTTGGTCGGCTCGTGTCCGCTCGTGGCAGTTCCTGCCCGAACGTTCCAATGACCCTGCGGGGATTCGAACCCCGGTCCATACCTTGAAAGGGTATTGTCCTAGGCCTCTAGACGACAGGGCCATGTGTTCGACATGGGCTTCCGCCAGGACAGACAACATTTTTAAGGGTGCGGTTCGCACCCGTCAACCCGAGTCCGGGGAATTTGCCCCGCGCCGGGCGCTCGCCGGGGTGCTACCCGGCCCGCACCGCCTCCAACCCGACGAGCGGCGCGCGGCAGGCGAAATCCCGGCAGACGTACACCGTCACCGTCCCATCGATCATCGGCTTGCCCGCCAGCAGCGGCACCGACGCCGGGGCGTCCCCGGTCGCCGGGTCGTGGAAGGCGATCACCCGGTTCGGCCGGAACTGCCCGCGCAGGTGCGCCAGAACCGCCACCGTCTCCGGGTCGTCGGTCGTGCCGATGACGGCGATCTCGTCCACGGCCGCCAGGTGGAAGTCGAGCGCGATCAGCAGTTGCCCGGCGGCCATCGGCGACTCGGCGATGAGCGTGCGGTACGCCTTCAGCGTGCCCTCGGCGGCGGCGCGATACGTCGGGTGGCCGGTCAGCTTCGCCAGCCGCGCCAGCCCAGTCGCGGCCATCGCGTTGCCGCTCGGCACCGATCCGTCCTGCAAATCCTTGGTCCGTGCCAGCAACTGCTCGTGGTCGTCGGCGGTGAAGAAGAAGCCGCCGGCCGGGTCCGCGAAGTGCCGCCGCATCGTGTCCGCCAGTTCGCACGCGGCGGTGACGTACCGGGCGTCGAAGGTGGCTTCGTAGACGCCGACGAGCGCGTCGATGAGGTGCGAGTAGTCTTCGAGGTAGCCGTTGAGCTTGGCCCCGACGCCGTCGCCCCAGGTGCGGTACAGCCGGCCGTTCGCGTCGCGCAGATTCGCCAGGAGGAACGCCGTGGCGCGCTCGGCACAGCGGACGTACTCCGGCATCCCGAAGGCCGCGCCGGCCTGCGCGAACGCGGAGATCATCAGCGCGTTCCACGCCGTCAGCACCTTCTCGTCCCGCCCCGGCCAGACCCGCTCGGCCCGCACGGCGTACAGTTTCGCCTTGATGTCGTCGAGCTTCGCGCGGAACTCCTCGGCACTGATGCGGTTCAGCTTGGCGTCCTGCTCGTCGGTGCGACTCCGGCACAGGATGTTGTGCCCCTCGAAGTTGCCGGCGGGTTTGGTGCCGAACACCGACCGCGCCAGGTGGGCCAGCTCCGGCCCCAGGATGGACGCGATTTCCTCCTCGGACCAGACGTAGAACTTGCCCTCCTCGCCCTCGCTGTCGGCGTCCAGGGTGGAGTAGAAGCCGCCGTCCGGGTGCGTCATCTCGGTGCGGAGGAAGTCGAGCGTCTCGCACGCGATCCGCCGGAAGAACGGGTCGCCGGTGAGCAGGAACGCCTCGGTGTACGCCGGCGGCAGCAGGGCGTTGTCGTACAGCATCTTCTCGAAGTGCGGCACCAGCCAGACGGCATCCACCGAGTACCGCGCGAACCCGCCGCCGATCTGGTCGTACAGCCCGCCGCGGGCCATCTTCTCCAGCGAAAGGGTGGCCATCGCCCGGCTTGAGTGGTCTGCTCGCTCCGCGAGCGGCTC
>JAYUFU010000115.1:0-7049 GCA_043738505.1 Fimbriiglobus sp.
CGAGGGGAGGTGTTAAGAATCGCCTACCCGCCGAGGCACCACGGCGCGGCAGACCGACTTGGGGTCACGGCGTCTCGAAGTCCCCTTCGCTCAGGCTCAGCGCCGGTTCGGCGTCGGCCGGGCCGGTCGCCGTCGCGCGGGCCAGCACCACCTCGGCCAGCCCGCTGGCTACGTCCTCCAACCCCTGCCGGGTGAGCGGCGGGAACAGGGCGAACCGCGCGCCGAGGTCCACCGCCGCCGCCGCGACGCTCGCCCGCAGGTCGTCGCTCAACTTGGTGTCGCTGACGACGACGGCCGCCGCGTCCGGGTGCCGGCGGTGCAGGTCGGCGAGCGCCACGGCCCAGGCGTCGGAGGTCAGTTCGGCTTGGAGGAACGCCACGCACGGCCGCCGGGGGGCGACGGCCGCCGCGAACGCGCCCCACTGGTTCGCCGCGCGGACCACCCACTTGCGGTCGGCCGCCCAGTCGCGGAGTTGGGTGGCCAGCCAGTCGTCTGGCGCACGGATCAGGAGCAGCGGCGCTTTCATTTCGCCTCCGGCGGGGTCAGGCCCAGCGCGTCGAGTCGGCGGACCAGCCGGGCACGCGGAATGCCGAGGCGGTCGGCGGCGGTCGTCAGGTGCCCGCCTGCCCGTGCCACGGCCTGAGCGATCAACCGCCGTTCCACCTCTTCTAACACCGCATCCAGCTTCACGTCCTTCACCACCGGCAACGGGTTCGATGCGATCAGGAACGCCTCGCGGACGAACCGGGGCAGGTGATCGCGCGTGATCCTCCCGCCGTCGGCCGCCTCGACCGCCGACGCCAGCACGTCGGCCAGCTCCCGCACGTTGCCCGGCCAGCGGTAGGCGCGGAGGGCCGGAATCACGTCCTCGGCGACGGCCGGTTTGGGTTGGAGGAGGCGGTCCAGCAGCCGGGGCAGGTCGTCGAGCCGGTCGCGCAGCGGCGGCACGGTGATTTCCAGGGCGGAACAGTCCGTTTCAAACGTGGCCAGCAATTTCCCACCGCGAACGGCCTCAGTCGCCGACCCGGTCGCCGTGCAAATCAGTCGCGGGCCGTTCTCCGTCGCGGTCCAATCGAGCAGCCGCCGCTGCACGTCGCGGGACAGCGCGGCCGGGTTCTTCAGCACCAGCGTGCCGACGTGCGGACCGGCGGTCAGTCCGCCCTTGCCCGACAGCAACCCGTCGATCATGTACGGCTGCAACCCGGCGCACTCCAGCCCGAGGAACGCCCGCTCGCGGTTCGGGCCGGTGTGGTGGATGACCCGCGCGACGGTCTCCTTGCCGGTGCCCGGTTCGCCGCGGATCCAGACGGGCGCGGTAGAAGCGGCGGCCGCGCGGACCTGCGACACCAACCGCCCGGTGACAGCCGACGGCCCAGCGAGGACTTCCAGGGTGAACCGCGCGGCGGTGGCGGCACGAACCGCCCCGACTGCGGCCGGGGTGAACGCGGCCGGGGTGGGGTCGGTGTCGCCGACGACCGTCACTGTACCGACCACCGCCGACACGGTGCCGTCCGCAGCGAACAGCGGGACGAAGGTGACATCCCACCACGGCGGGCCGTCGTCCGACCCGGCCATCGGCCGCCGGACCCGTGCCACCGGCCCGACCCACGCCTCCGGCGGCGGGGCCAAGGATTTCCACAGCGGCGACGCGCTCTCGCGGGTCTCGGAGAACTTCGTCCCCCGCAGTTTCGTCAAGTCGGAGTCGGTCAGCGTCTCCCAGGCGGGGTTGGCGTACCGCAGGGTGCGGTCCCCGCCGACGACGAACACGGCCGTCGCGGACGCCTCGAACAGCGCCCGCCACGAGAACGCCGGCGGTGAGGTGGGGGAGGGCATGGCGTTACAGGTTGTGGCCGGCGAGAACGTCCATGTAAGTTCCTTCGAGATCGAGTCGGACGGTCGGGCCGTTCTTCAGCGCGAGCGGCACACCGGGGATCGGCGTCCCGACTTCGCACGGGTACGGCCACGTGTCGATGCGGGTCCGCTCGTGCGGGCGGGTCGGCCGGTAGCTGGCGACGTAGGTGGGCACGTCCGGCAGCATCGCCTTGGCCGGGGCATCCAACGCCGTCATCACTTCGTTGTGCAAGTTGGCCGAGCGGGTGGTGACCACATCGACGAGAACCAGCCCGATGCCGGCGTCGAGGTACGCCAGGCATTTGGACACGAACTGCGTCCGCTCGGACTCGCGGTCCTTGTTCGCCGCGGACACGAACTCGATGGCCCCGACCAGCCGCATGTCGTCGCGGAGGTCCTTGATTTGAACCTCGAACTCGTCGGGGAACGTCGCCTCGAACGTGGCGACGGCGGCGGGTGCGAGGAGCGTCGCCGTCCCGCCGTGGCCGTTGTGGTCCTCGAACGGCAACCCGTCCTCCAACTCGAACTCGGCGATGTCCGCCTCGGCCCGGTCGCCGAGGTGAACCGTCGCCAGGGCAAGGTAGCGGTCGCGCGGCAGCATGGCGTTCAGCGCGGTGATGACCTTGCCAACCCAGAGCGTCCCGACGGACGCCCACGGCGCGCGGGTCTCGATCGGCTTGCGGAAATGGTCGAGCAGCGGCATGGGTCTTCTCCTGGGTTACTTCGTCTCGAACACGTCGCTCGTCACGATGGCTCGCAGCATCGCCTTCAGCGTCCGGCCGTTCGTCTTGCAGGCCGCGACCACGGCCACCACCGTCGGCTGATCGGCCAGCCCCATCTCGCGGCCGAGGGCGTAGGTCAGCAACTTCCCGACGAGGCACTTCAGGAACGAGTCCTCCTGCCTCAGCATGGCGTCTTGCAGCCCGGCGACGCCGACGATCTTGGTGCCGTCGGGCATCGCCGAACTGGCGTCGATCTTCGGGTCGGTCTTCTCGATGCGGCCCTTGTAGCCGAACCCCTCTTGCTCCCGCCACTCGCCGGCGGCGTTGTAGTTCTCCAGGGCGAAGCCGAGCGGGTCGATCTTGTCGTGGCACCGGGCGCACTGGTCCAGGGTACGGTGAATCTCCAGCCGCTTCCGCACCGTGGCCTTGTCGATGCCCGGCACCTTCGGGGCGATCTCGCCGGCGTTCGCCAGCGGCAGGCCGGGGTCGATGCCGAGAAGCGTCTTCAGCACCCACGTCCCGCGCTTCACCGGACTGGTGCGGGTGCCGTTGCTCGTGGTGGTTAGGATGCTCGCCTGCGTGACGATGCCGCCGCGCGCCACGCCCTTGGGCACCGGCACCACGCGGAAGTGGTCGCCCGTCACGCCCGCGATGCCGTAGAACCGCGCCAGCCGCTCGTTGATCGTGACGAACTCGGATCGGATGAAGTTGTTGAGGTCGTGGTCGGCGTGCAGCAACTCGCGGAAGAACGCCTCGCTCTCCTCCACCATGCTGGTTTCGAGGTGGCGGTCGTACTGCGGGTACAGGTCGGTCGCCGGCGGGTTCGCGCCCACGTCGCGCAGGTTCAGCCACTGGCCGGCGAAGTTGCGGACGAAGGCGTCCGCCTTCGGATCCTTGAGCATCCGGTCGAGTTGCTTGCCGCGTTCGGTCGCGTTCAGCTTGCCGGCGTCGGCCAACTTCATCAACTCCGCATCCGGCATGCTGCTCCAGAGGAAGTAGCTGAGCCGCGCGGCGACCTCGTGGTCGGTCAGCTTGCGGGTGTCGGTCGCGGGTTCGGCCAGGAAGAGGAAGTGGGGCGACACCAGCACCGCCGCGAGGGGGCGTTTGATCGCCTCCAGCAGCGTCGCGCCGTCCTTCCGTGCGGCGTCGAAGTGCTTCAGTTTCGCTGACACCTCGGTGTCAGTGACGGGTCGGCGGTACGCCTTCCGCATGAACGTCGCCAGCACCGCCTCGGCATACCTCCGCTCGTCGGCGGCCTTCAGCGGCGAGTCGAACAGGATGCCGGCGTGCGACTTCGGCGGCCAGGCGTCGAACACCGGCCCCTCGATCTCGAACCAGTCGATCATCAGTTCCGGGCGGGCGAACTCGTCGCGGCCTTGCATCCAGAAGTTCTCCAGCACGCGGGGGATGCTGTAGGCGTACTCGAACCCGATGCCGGCGCTTTCGGTCGTGAACCGTAGCGAGAACTCGTGGACCGTGGGTTTCTCCGGCGTGCCGGCGGCGTCGAACTCGGCGACGGTGCGGGGTTGCGGGCCGAGCTGCTGCGTCAGTTTGATGCGCGGCGGGCCGTACTCGTACATCCGGTCGGTCTTGAAGTGTTCCAGGTCGCGGGCGTACTGCTCCTGGGTGTACTTCGCCCCTTTCGGGTTCTTCTTGTCCTGCTCGTCGCGCCGGAAGGCCAGCATCTTCTCGGCGGACGCCACCACCGCCGCGCGATCCGGCACGCGGCCGGCGGCCTTCACCCGGACGACGTAGTTGCCCGTCACCGGCACGCGGAAGTCGCGGGCACCGACGTGCTTGTCCCACGAGTCGTGGTGGATTACCACCCACTCGCCGTCGGTCCTGTTATTGCCGCCGTTGACGATGGGGTTGTTCTTCGGGTCGAGCCGCAGCCGGGTGCGATCCGCGTCGCCCACTTTCGGGTTGAACCGCCACGTCACCGCTTTCGGCTGCTCGCCGTCCACCAGCGCGCGGTCGAGGATTTGCCGGGCCGCGTTCAGGTACGTTTCGAGGTGCAGCGGGGAGAGCGTGAGCGCGCCGCCGTTGTTGTCGAAGCCGCCGGCGGCCGGGTCGGCGGGGAAGCCGCTCACGTCGAAGTCGATGCCGATCAGGTCGCGGACGGTGTTCTTGTACTCGTCGCGGTTCAGCCGCCGCAGCACGACCGAACTTTCCCGCCGGGCCAGTTCCGCCCGCACCGCCTGCCCGGTGATCCAGTCGGCGACGGCCGCGACTTCCTTCGCCGTCGGCTGCTTCTCCGCCTTCGGCGGCATCTCGTGCGAGTTCAGCACGTTGACGACCTCCTTCCATGTGCCCTTCGCGGTCGGGTCCGAGAAGTCGTTGGGCAGCTTGTCGGCGACGGTGCTGAAGTCACCTTTCGGCTTCTCCCCGGCGTGGCACTTGGCGCAGTACGCTTTGAAGAACGGGGCCACCGTCTTCGCGTACCCGGCGGCGTCCGGGGCCACCTTCGGCGCGTCGGCGGCGACGAGCGGCGCGGCGAACAGGACGAGGAAGAGGAGTGCGCGCATGGTGTGCTTGTGGGGTTTGTTAGCCCGACGCGCAAGCGAGGGGCGTGAGTGGTTGGCCCCTTGCTGGCGCGGCGGGCTAACACAGATGGCTCACAGTCCGTGGTCGGCGCAGGCCTCGACATAGGTTGCTTCCAGGTCGATCATCAGCGGCGGGCCGCTTGCCAGCGGCAGCGGCACCGACGGAATCCGCTGGCCCACTTCGGCCGGATACGCCCACATGTCCAGTCGGCGGATACTGCTGTCCGGCGGGGTCGGGCGGAACGAGGAAACGTAGGTGTGGCAGCCGTTCAGCAGCGGGGCCGTCATCCCCATCCGCGCCACCAGTTCGTTGCTCAGATTCGCCCGGCGACTGGTGATGGTGTCGATCAGGACGACACCGATCCCGGAGCCGATGTAGCTCACGCACTTGTCCACGAACTGCTGGCGGGTACCGGCCCGGTCCTTGTTTGACGGGCTGATGAATTCCAACACGGCAACCAGCCGCATCCCTTCACGGGTCGCCAGGATGTCGATCTCGAACTGATCGGGAAGCACGGGGACGCCGGTCGCGGTTGGAGGCGGTACGACGGCCGTCGCAAGTCCGCCGTCGGTGGCCGGCCCGAACCCGCCCCACTCGTCGCCCGGCTCCCGCTCGTACTCGCCGATGTCCGCCTCGGCCATATTCCCCAAATGTGCGCGGACGAAAGCACGATAGCCGGCGTCGGGCAGCATGCGGTTCAACTGTCTGGCGACGTATACCATCCAGAACGACCCGACGGAGGTCCACGGGGCGGCCTCGAACGCGGGCGAGCGGAAATGGTCGAGCAGCGGCATCGGCGCGGCCTCCGGTGGGTGAGGATAGGATACCGCACCGGACGGACGACGGCGAAGGTCAGTAGCGGAGGCGATGGCGGCCGTGTCGTTTTTACCGGGTCGGAAGCGGGTAACGGTTGCAAGTCTTACACGGCCCGGCCGTCGGGCCGGCAATCCGAATCGCCCCGCTTCCGCCGAAACCCCTTGGAATCACCGGACTTGTCGCCGCGTCGGGTCGTGGCCGGGAACACTTTTCGGCTTTGGCACGGCCGCTGCTTTGTGTTCTCTCGTCCCGGTGACGAGCCGAGACGACGCCCCCGCCGCGACCGGCCGACCCTTCCCCCAAGTGTCGGCCATCCCCCCGCGACGAGGACGAGACCCCCAGGTGGTCGGTTCCATCCCCCCGGAACCGGCCGCCCGGAAGGCATTCCCCCGCCTTCCGACCCATCCCCCACCACGTCCGTCTCCCCAGATCAAGACAACATTCCCCCCGACACCCCGCCTCCCCCGGCGGGGTGTTCTCTTTTCCGCCCGAGGCGTTGCCGCTGACCGAGCTGTCGGTCGCGGCGACGGAAATGGGGGTGGCAGTCGGATTCGGGTCGGGTTGTCCACGAGCATCGGGTGCCAGCCAGCGACAAACGCCCCGAACCGGTATCGCCGCGACTCGGACTCCGCCGTCTCGGCGGTTCCACGCCGGATTTTCTGACTTCCAATTCGTGCCAGGATTGATCGGGAAAAGAAGTGGGGCACGAGATTCGGCAAGGGGGACTCGCATACCCCTGGCTACTCTCGTGCCCGTATTGGAGTGTGCCGGGGATTGCTCCTCGGCGCGTGTGGGTGGGACTCGCATACCACCCGCACGATATCCTCTAATGCACGGGCCGTGCCCAAACCCGGCTGTCCCGCCGGCCGGCCGGCCATCCCGTCGCAAGTCGTTGCCCACAGAGCCTGTTAGCGTGTGTGAAATTCTCTTCTTCGTATTCCCGAATCAGCCACGCTCGTCGGCGACCGCAAATCTGTGGTGTTCCGAGACACCGACTTGAGTCATTTCACCCCGGACGGGCGAGGGCCTGTTCCGTTTTCGGAGTTTGTCAACGAGCCGCGACCGCCAGGGATCGTCTTCTTCACATCAAGAAGGACGCTCCCTGGCGGTCGCGGC
>JAYUFU010000116.1:0-7039 GCA_043738505.1 Fimbriiglobus sp.
ACCGCTCGCGGAGCGAGCAGAGTACTTCCGAGGAAAACCAGACCACGGGTCAAATTTTCATTGCAACTTGCGTACACTTAGTGTACATGTATGCGACCGGGACGTGTCCCGGCCCTTGACCCCATTCCGGAGACCCGCCGATGGCCGCGAAATCGATTCCCGCCGGTTACACCGCCCTCACCCCGTACCTGTACGTCGGCTGCGCGGCGGAGGCGATGGCCTTCTACGCCAAGGCGTTCGGCGCGACCGAGGTGATGAAGCTGACCATGCCCGACGGCGGCATCGCGCACGCCGAGATGGACTTCCACGGGGCGAAGGTGATGTTCGCCGACGAGAACCCGGCGTGGGGGAACAAAAGCCCGAAGACGCTCGGCGGCACGACGGCCGGGTTCGCCCTGTACGTGGACGACTGCGACGCCGCGTTCGCCCGGGCGGTGGCCGCCGGCGCGACGGTGAAGAAGCCGGTGACCGACGAGTTCTACGGCGACCGTAGCGGCACCGTCATCGACCCGTTCGGCCACGTCTGGACGGTCGCCACGCACCAGAAGGACATGACCCCGGCCGAGATGCAGGCGGCGATGGACGAGTGGATGAAGTCGATGCCGGCCGCCGCTTAAACCCTTCGGGAGTTCCAGGTTCCAAGTTCCAAGTTCAAAGTTGAAGACGCTCGGTGAAACACTGACCGCGTGAAACGCGAATCGTGCCTTGAAAACTTGGAACCTGGAACTTGGAACCTGGAACTTGAGTATGGACGCGCCCGCCGCCCCGATCATCCGCTTCAACCGCCTGCTGCCGTACTGGGCGGTGTTGCAGACGGACGTGCGCCAGACGCTGCGGAGCTGGGTGTTCCGCCTGTGGGTGATCCTGTCGCTGATCGCGGCGGCGGGGTACGGCCTGTACAAGGTCGGCATCCACCGCGAGGCCGGCATCGTCCAGTCCGCGTCGGTGCAGACCGGCGACCTGATGCGGGGCGTCGCCGCCGCCAGCCTCGCGCTCATCGCGCTGCTCGCCGTCAGCGCCGTCAGCATGGAGCGCACGACGGTCGCGGACGCGGTCCTCAGCCGGGGCATCAGCCGGCATCAGTACTTCCTCGCCAAGTGGCATTCGCGGTCCCTCGTGGTGGTCGTCACGCTGGCGCTCCTGTCGCTCGGCGTCCTCACCGGCTACCACTTCCTGCTCGACCCGGACGTGACCTGGCGCGGGGGCCTGGCCGCCACCGCCATCGCCGCCGCCGTGCTGGTCGCCGTCGTCGCCTGGGGCGTCACCGTCGGCGCGCTGGCCAGCGGCACCGTCATCGGCATCACCCTGTTCTGGCTCGTCCTGTACGGCGTCATCGTCCTCTGCTCGTTCCTGCCCGACCCGTTCCCGTCGCCCACGTTCGTCATCGCCAAGATGCGAGCCGTGCTGCGGGGGCACTTCGACGAGGCGGAGGTGGTGAAGGTGGCCGGCGGGTTCGTCGCCCTCGGCCTCGTCGGGGCCGTCATCGGGCTGATCGGCTTCGGCCGCAAGGACGTTTAGAGCGGACTTCACGGTGGTATAGCGCCTTGTTAGCCCGCCGCGCCAGCAAGGGGCGAGCCGCCTGAGTGGTTGGCCCCTTGCTGGCGCGGCGGGCGAACAAAACCAAATCGCTACACCACCCCGAAGTCTGCTCTAGCCGACCTTCACGCCACCCAGACCCGTACCGTACGCGGGTCGGAGCATCGGCCGCGGGCAGGTGGAAGGAGCGGTAAAACAGATTGCGACGCCGCCGCCCGGCGGGTAGACTCAACCGGAGTCGGGCACGTCCGCCATTCCCCGTTGCGAGGCCGAACGCCATGCGCACGCTCACCGTCGCCGCCCTGATCGGGATCGGGTTCGCTGCGGCCGCCGCCCCGGTGCCGAAGGACAAGAAGAAGACCGTCGAGGACAAGATCGCCGGCACCTGGAAGATGGTGAGGACGGACGTCAGCCCGGTGCCCGCGTACACGTTCACCATCACCTTCAAGAAGGGCGGGGAGATGGCCTTCACCCGCAGCTACCCGAACGACGACATCCCGCCCCGCACGTCGCCGGGCAAGTTCAAGGCCGGCGAGCCGGACGACGCGCACAAGCTCGGCACCATCGACTGGACGGTGACGGAGGGGAACGCCGAGCGGGGCGAAGTGTCGAAGGTTCTCAAGCTGACCGACGCCGAGATGGAGTTCGAGGATCCGCAGGGGCGGAAGGAATCCTTCGAGCGGGTGAAGGACGAGAAGAAGGACAAGTGACGGCCCACTCCCCGGACGACGAGCCACGGCCGTGCCCCGTTCCATGCCCCGCGTCGCGTTCTTCACCGGCAACTACACGGATGTCGTGGACGGCGTGGCGCTGACCAGCATTCGCCAGGTCGAGTACCTCGTCCGCCAGAACGTGCCGGTGCGGGTGTACGCGCCGATCAGCTCCCGGCCCGCGCTCGCGTCGATTGCCACGCCAATCGACGTGCCGTCGGTTGCCATCCCGACGATGCCGTACCGGGTCGCCTTCGGCCTGACGCCCGGCGTCCGCGAGGACGTGCGGCGGTTCGCCCCGGACCTCGTGCATCTGGCCACGCCCGACCTGCTCGGCTGGACCGCGCTAAACTGGGCCACCCGCCGCCGGATTCCCGTGGTGACGACGTTCCACACGCACTTCGCCAGCTACCTGAAGCACTACGGCCTGGGGTTCCTCGAACCCGTGGTCTGGCGCGTCTTCCGCCTCTTCTACCGCCGCTGCACCGAGGTGTACGTCGCCTGCCAGTCGATGGCCGACGAGCTGCGGCGGAACGGCCTCGACGCCAACTTCGTCATCAACCCGTTCGGCGTGGACCAGGCGCACTTCAGCCCGGCGAAGCGGTCGGACGAGTGGCGGGCGGCGCACGGGTTCGGGCCGACCGACGTGGTGGTCGCGTTCGTCGGCCGGTTGGTCTGGGAGAAGGGGTTGAAGGTGTGGGCGGAAACGATTCGCAAGCTGGAGGCCGACGGCGTGCCGCACAAGGCGCTCGTGATCGGCGAGGGGCCGGCCGGCGCGGGCTTCCGCAAGATCGCCCCGACCGCCGCGTTCACCGGCCGGCTGACCGGTGCGGAACTGGGCGTCGCCTTCGCCAGCGCGGACGTGTTCTTCTTCCCCAGTTCGTCGGAGACGTTCGGCTGCGTGACGGTCGAGGCGCTGGCGTCCGGATTGGCCTGCGTCGTCGCCGACGCCACCGGCAGCCGGGACATCATCCGGGCCGGCGTCGATGGCGTGGTGTGTCCGCCGACGGACGTGACCGCGTTCGCCGACGCGCTGGCGAGTCTGGTTCGGGACGCCGACCTCCGCACCCGCTTCCGCGCGAACGCGCCGCGCCGCGCCGCCGAGTTCCAGTGGGAAACGGTGCTGGCCGCCATGCTGGCCAACTTCCGTCGTGCGGCGGGGCGTCGAGCGGCGGTGTAAGATGAATGTGACCCTGGAGACGCGCACCGGCGATGACCCTCGCGGAACTGAAACTCCTCGCGGCGGAGCGACTGAAGGACGCCAAGGCGCTCCTTCAGAAGAAGCGGTATGCGTTCGCCTACTATGTGGCGGGGTACGCCGTCGAGTGCGCGCTGAAGGCGTGCGTGCTGAAGCAGATGGTGAACACCGGCTGGGTGTTCGCGCCGGCGGCGGAGGGCAAGGGGAAGAAAAGCCTGCAAGACGTGCTGACCCACGACTTCACGAAATTGATCGAGATCGCCGGACTGTCCGAGGCGTTGGTTGAGCAACTGGCGGCGGGAGGCGAGGGTCGAACGCGGTTCGCCGAGTTCTGGAAAGTGGCGTGTCAGTGGACGGTCGAGGTCCGGTACGTGCCGAAATCGAAAGACGACGCCGAGGCGCTTCTCGTGGCGATCACCGACAAAACGGACGGGGTGCTGACATGGATCCGGAACTACTGGTGACGCGGATCGAGGACGGGGCGCGGTTGCTTCACGCGCTGGCCCGTGCGGGGATGAGCGTGACCGCGGCGTACTGGGCGCGGCGCGGCGCAGACTCCTCGTGGCACCTGCACCTGGCGGTTCCCGGCTATTCGTCGGCCGCCTACCCCCGGTTGTTCGGCGAAATCCTCGCCCAGTTGTCGGAGGGATCCGAAGTGAAGTCGCCGCAACTGGCGATCACGGACGAGGCCGCCGACGAAGCGGTGTTGGCGATCAAACTCCGCGAGCAGAAATCCGGCTCCCGCCCGTTCCACGTCGGGCCGAAGTTGCTCCGCCCCGTCGGACTGTACGAAGCCGTCATCTACCCGAAGGTCGGCAAGATGAGCGCCGACGAGGTGGGGCTGGCGCTGGCCCACGAGATGAATCGCACCGGCGACCCGCACCCGGTGACGCTCACGCTCGCCGACGGGGCGGAGGTCCGCGGCTACCCGCTGGCCATCCGCAAGTCGGCGGTCGGCGGCGCGATGGTGGAGCTGGCCGACGCGGACACCAAGGGCAAAGGGGCGGACGTGCCGCTGGACCGCATCTTCTCCGTGGTGCCGGATTCCCTGACACCGTGACCCACCCGGTGAGCGGGAAACGGCCGCGCTGAGCGGCGATCGACCACCCCGTACAGCCCGGCTTCCCCCAGAAAGGCCAATTGTTCGGATTTCCTGGTCCGGGCGCGCGGCACGCGGGTTGCATCCTTCGGGCGTCACATCGACGCCCGTCACACTTTCCACCGAGGGTCCGCCATGACCCGCTTCTCGCTCCTGTCCCTCGCCGCCGGGGCGGCGTTCGCCCTCTCGGCAGTGGCCCAGGATCCGCCGAAGGTCGATCCGCCGAAGGTCGATCCCGCCAAAGCCGAAGAACCGCCGAAGGCCGACCCGCCCAAGAGCGACCCCGTCGCCAAGCCGGCCGACGACCTCGTGGTGGTGAAGACGAGCGGCGGGGACGTGTCCGGCACGGTGTCGAAGGTGTCCGCCACGCAGATCAGCGTGAAGGTGCCGCAGCAGGTGCAGGACGGCGTCACCACGCAGTCGGTGCGGGTGCCGAACCCGGTGAAGCCCGGCCACGCCCAGACCTACCACACCGTGAAACAGCAGGCGCCCAAGTACAAGACGGTGCAGCAGGAGGCGACGTTCGACCTGGGGGCCACGGTCGCGGTGAAGACGGCGAGCGGGCGGGTGTCCGACATGAGCGCCGTTCAGGCCGGCACGTCGGTGGTCGTCCACCTGACCAAGGTGAAGGAAGGGAAAGCCTACGAGAAGGCCGAGGTCCACGTCGAGGTGACCCGCATCCTGGTGCCGAACCAGGCCGCGCCGCCGACCGGCGACTCGCCCAAGAAGAATTGATCGCCGCCGTTCGCACGCCCGCCGCCGGTCGGTGGGAGGTCCGGGTCGGGTCTGGTGTCGTGGGGACACCGGGTCTGATCCGGGCCTCTCCCGCCCGGCGGCGGGTTTTTTCGCGGCCGCTCGGTTGCCCTTCCGCCCCGTTCGGGTAGGCTGTCCGTCGCCCGCCGACTGCCCTTTCCCCACTCGTCTCGGAGTGACCCGATGCTCTCCCGCCGCTGGTCCGTCCTCGCCCTCGTCCTCGCCGCCGGCACCGCCCGTGCCGACGTGACGCTGCACCCGCTGTTCACCGACAACATGGTCCTGCAACAGAAGGCCAAAGTGCCCGTCTGGGGCAAGGCCGCGCCCGGCGAGGAGGTGACGGTCAAACTCCAGAGCGAGAAGTTCAACACCTTCCGCGAGGGCACCGCCAAGGCCGACGACAAGGGCGACTGGAAAGTCGTCCTCGACGCCGCTGGGATCGAAGCCGGCGGCGGGTACGTGCTGGAGGTGAAGGGAAAGAACACGATCGTCCTGAAGAACGTGGCTGTCGGCGAGGTGTGGGTCTGCTCCGGCCAGTCCAACATGGAATGGTCGGTGAACAGCAGCTTCGACCCGGAGAAGGTGAGGGCCGGCGCGCTGAACGCCAACCTGCGGCTGTTCACCGTGGCCAAGAAGACCAGCACCACCCCGCTGAACGACTACGCCGACCTCAAGCACTTCAGCAAGTGGGCCACGTGCAAGCCGGAGAACGTCGGCGGCTTCTCGGCGGTCGCGTACCACTTCGGGCTGGCCGTCCAGAAGGCGCTGAACGTGCCCGTCGGCCTGATCCACACGTCGTGGGGAGGCACCCCGGCCGAGGCGTGGGCGAGCGCCGAGGCGCTGGCGGCGGTGCCGGAACTGAAGTACCTGGCCGACCGCGCGACGGCCGCCGCCGCCCAGTTCGAGAAGGAGAAGAAGGCGGTCGGCCCGAACTCCCCGGCGTCGTTGTACAACGCGATGATCCACCCGCTGCTGCCGTTCGCCGTAAAGGGAGCCATCTGGTACCAGGGCGAGTCGAACGCCGGCAAGGCCTACGAATACCGCACCCTGTTCCCGACCATGATCGAGGACTGGCGGAAGAAGTGGGGCACCGACCTCGCCTTCCACCTGGTGCAGCTGGCCCCGTGGCACAGCGGCGACGCCGACGGCGTGAGCTGGGCCGAACTCCGCGAGGCGCAAACGCTGACCACCACGAAGCTGAAGGGCGTCGGCATGGCGGTCATCACCGACGTGGGCGACCTGCTGGACATTCACCCCCGCGACAAGACGACCGTCGGCAACCGGCTGGCCCGCGCCGCCCTGGCCCGGACCTACGGCCAGAAGGTCGTCGGCAGCGGCCCGACGTACAAGGGCATGACGGCCGACGGCGACAAGGTGACGCTCGCGTTCGAGAACGTCGGCACCGGACTGGTGGCCAAGTATCAAACCCTCAACGGGTTCACCGCGTGCGGGAAGGACGGCTACTTCTACCCGGCGAAGGCGGTCCTCGCCGGCGCGGACAAGATCGTGGTGACGTGCGACAAGGTGCCGGAGCCGGTGGCCGTGCGGTTCGGCTGGAAGAACTACCCGGTGGTGAACGTGTACAACAAGGAGGGGCTGCCGATGGTGCCGTTCCGCACCGACGACTTCCCGCTGACGACCATGCCGAAGAAGTGACGGGCCGGAGGGCACAGGCCGCTCCTGCTCGCGATGTCGGCTCGACGGCGCAGGCTCCCTGCGGTCGCCGCGAAGACCTGGTCTTCG